>JBDTOR010000201.1:0-4239 GCA_039933175.1 Hyphomicrobium sp.
CGGCGGCTGGCCGATGCGGCGCGCTCCAACACGACTGCCGCCAAATGGGAAGGGTGGACGATGCCCAAGGCGACGGCCGAGCAGCTGTCGGCGGCGCAGGGCCGCGCCGGTAGCCGGCCGCTCGCGATCGGCTTCTACGTGACCTGGGATGACAGCAGCTTCGCCTCGCTTGAGACTGCCCTTCCCAAGCTTGATTGGGTGGTGCCGAGCTGGCTTGAATTGACCGGCCCCGATCTGCAACTGAAGACCGGCGTCGATCAGCGCTCCGTCGACCTTCTCGGTAAGCAAAAGCAGCGGCCCAGCGTGTTACCGATGTTGCAGAACGCCACCGACGGAAAATGGGACGGACCCGGCCTTGCACGGCTGCTGGCCGATCCGGCAAAGCGCCAAGCGCGCATCGACAGTCTCGTTGCCTTCCTGCAGGCCAACTCGGCGCAAGGGCTCGTCGTCGACTTCGAGGAAGTCCCTACAGAGGCGCACCAGAATTTCCTGACGTTCTTGTACGAGATGCGCGCTGCATTTGCGCCTCACGGATGGCTGGTCGCCATCGCCGCACCGTTCGACGACTCCGATTGGAACTATCGCAGTTACGCGGCCGCCACCGACTATCAGATCCTCATGGCGTACGACGAACACTTCGAGGAGGGCGAGCCGGGGCCAATCGCGTCGCAGTCCTGGTTCGTCGATACGCTCAGCCGCAGGATGCAGGAGCTCGATCCGGCCACGACGATTATCGCCATTGGCAACTACGCTTACGACTGGTCCGACAAGCCCCCCGCGGTCGACATGACCTTCCAGGAGGCCGTTCTCAGTTCGAAGGAGTCGGAAGCGCCGATCACTTTCGATGCCCAGTCGCTCAACCCGCATTTCGACTACCGTGAGGACGACGGCAGCACCCATCACGTGTGGTTTCTCGACGCCGCGACCGCGCAAAATCAAATGCGTGCAGCCGACGTGTTTCGACCCAAAGGCTATGCGCTGTGGCGTCTGGGATCGGAAGATCCGTCGATCTGGTCGCTGTTCGGGCGCCCGTATGATGCGGGCATCCCTGCCGAACTGAAGACAATCGTCCCCGGCAGCGACGTCGACATCGAAGGCGAGGGAGAGATCCTCAACATCGCCGCCGAGCCGACCAGCGGCGAGCGCGCCTTCGAGACCGATGCGGCGCAGCGGCTGATCACGTCAGAGACCTTCACCAAGATTCCAACCTCGTATGTCATCCGCCGCTCGGGTTGGGTCCCGGGCAAGGTGGCGCTCACGTTCGACGACGGCCCGAGCGCCGAATGGACGCCGAAGATCCTCGACGTCCTCAAGCAAAAGGGCGTCAAGGCCACCTTCTTCATTGTCGGCGAGAACGGCGAGACAAATCCGCGTCTGGTGCAACGCATCCTCGCCGAAGGACACGAGATCGGCAATCACACCTTCACGCATCCCGATATCGCCGAGGCTTCGGCGGAAGGCGCGCGGCTCGAGCTTAACGCGACGCAGCGGTTGGTCGAGGCGCTGACCGGGCGGTCCATGCGGCTGTTCAGGCCACCATTCTTCGGCGACGCCGAACCGACGACGCCGGAAGAGATCGCGGCGGTGAAGATAGCGCAGTCGCTGGGATATGCGACCGTCGGTCTGCGCGTCGACCCCGACGACTGGCAGGAACCGGCCGCCGACCTGATCGTGCAGCGGATCATGGACCGTATGGCCGACACCAATCCGGAGACGCGCGGACAAGTCGTGTTGCTGCACGATGCCGGCGGGGACCGCTCGCAAACGGTGGCGGCGCTGCCGCGCATCATCGACGGCCTGCGTGCCAAGGGACTTGAGATCGTGCCGGCTTCGGAGCTGGCCGGCTGGACTTTTGACCAGGTCATGCCTCCCGTGCCGCCCCAAGATCGTGCGGCGTCGCTCGATTGGTACGTCTTCATCACGGCAAGCTGGCTGCAAGCGACGATGCACTGGCTGTTTATGCTAGCCATCGGCCTCGGCCTCGCACGCCTCGCGGCGCTGTGCGGGCTGACACTATGGACGCGCTTCAAGTCCGCCACACCACCACCGCTGCCCGTCGGCGAAGGCGTCCTGGTGTCCGTGCTGATACCCGCCTTCAACGAGGCCAAGGTCATTGCCGGGTCAGTCGCAGGTATCCTCGACAGCCGGGGCGTCAAAGTCGAAGTCATCGTCATCGACGACGGTTCCACCGACGGGACCAGCGATGTCGTGCGGGAACAATTTGGATCCGACCCGCGCGTCACGCTCATCACCATGACAAATGGCGGCAAAGCGCACGCGGTCAACGCCGGCATTGCCGCTTCGCACGGGGAAGTCGTCGTTGCTCTCGACGCCGACACCCACTTCGAGCCGGACACCATCGCGCGGCTCGCACGCTGGTTCGAGAACGAGACCATCGGGGCCGTTGCGGGCAACGCCAAGGTCGGCAATCGCGTCAATCTGATCACCCGCTGGCAGGCATTGGAATACATCACCGCGCAGAACCTCGAACGTCGCGCTCTATCGGCATTGGATTGCATCACGGTCGTGCCGGGCGCCGTCGGCGCATGGCGCCGCTCGGCATTGCTCGCGCTCGGCGGCTTTCCGACCGATACGCTTGCCGAGGATCAGGACCTGACCATCGCCCTTCAGAAGGCGGGATACCGGGCGGTCTTCGACCCGGATGCGGTGGCGTGGACCGAGGCGCCCGATACAGTCTCGGGCCTCGCTAAGCAGCGCTTCCGCTGGTCGTTCGGAACACTGCAATGTCTTTGGAAGCATGCGGACGTAACGCTGCGGCCGCGCTATGGCGCACTCGGTCTCGTCGCGCTGCCGCAAGCGTGGCTGTTCCAGATCTTGCTCGGATTGGTCTCGCCGTTCGTCGACCTCTTGCTCATCGGGCAGGTTATCGCCGTCGCCACCGATTACCTCGCGCATGGATCGCAGTTCGACGCGGTCCACCTCAAGGTTACGCTGTTCTACTATGCGGTTTTCATCGCCGTCGACTTTGCGACGGCAGTCGTCGCATTCATGTTCGAGAAGGGCGAGGACTGGCGGCTGCTTTGGTGGCTGGCGCTGCAGCGCTTCGGCTACCGGCAGCTCTTGTACTACGTGCTGGCGAAGTCCGTCATGAACGCCGCGAAAGGGCACTTCGTCGGCTGGGGCAAGCTCGACCGCAAGGCAACTGTCAGCTTGGAGGGTGTCTCGCCGAGGTAGCCTTGGTGCGTAGCGCGCTACAGTACGGTCGCTTCGACGTCGGCGTTGGCGACCTGGATCGGCGGGATGAGATCCGGGTTCTTGTTAAGCAGGTTGAGCAAAGCGTCTATGCGACGCGCAGAGGCACGCCAGACTTCCCTGGTCTCCCTGTTGGCTGGCTCTTCCAGCACCGACCTGCGAATGTTGAGAAATCCGCGCAGGAACTCAGCTTCGGAGTTGTCTTCAACGTCGCCGATCTCTTCGAGCGTCCGCTGCAGGATCGAAGGCAGCGAGTCCGGATCGGTACTGGCGCCATGCTGAAGAATGGTATCGTAGAAGATCGCCTTGCCGATCGCCGAGTGAATGCCGACCGCAGCCGCGCTCTCGACCGCGGGGCGGAAATAGAGCGCGTCGGCCTCGTCGTCGCAGGCGATGCCGAGGAATTTCGAAGCCTTGATCTCCTTGCGCCATGCGGCCGGGAACCCGGTGAGTTCTTGCTTGCTCCATTTCAGCGGCGGCAGCTGGGGCAGAAAGCGCGTCAACGGCGTGTCCGGCACGTGCGCGGCATAGCGGTCGATGACCTGCGAGACTTCGCTGTTATAGGTGCAGAAGCCGTACTGCGTGACGGTGTAACCGCGGCCGTCGTCGAGATCCTCGACATAGGCGTAGTCCGGATCTGGGCGGCCCACCTCGAACACGTTCGAGATCGCTTTGATCCTGCGCGCAAGTTCGGCATCCGGCGCGACCGCATCGGTTTGCGGCATCGGCATGCTCTCTGGCCCTAGCGGAACCGGTTTTACGAGAGGCTCATGGCCGGGCCCAGCCGCATGAGCGAACGGTGCAGAAACGACCGCGACCGCGGAGACCCAACAGCGGGCGGCCATGTTCATGAATTCGCGGCGATTGGCTTTCATGTGGCCTCCTTGATCGATGTCCGGATGCTGGACCCGATCTTTGGCAGCAGCAAGTTAGCGACGTGCGATCTCCCAACACTAGATGTGTAGGGTGGATCTGGTTTCCAATTCGCAATCGTTCGACGCGTTCGCCAGTTGACGAAACTTACGG
>JBDTOR010000202.1:0-4207 GCA_039933175.1 Hyphomicrobium sp.
CAGCTCCATCGGGCAGCGCACGCCTTCCGGCACGTAGACGAACGAGCCGTCGGAGAACACCGCCGAGTTGAGCGCCGCGTAGTAGTTGTCGCCCTGCGGCACGACCGAGCCGAGGTACTTCTTCACCAGCTCGGGGTGCTCGCGCACCGCTTCCGAGATCGAGCAGAAGATGACGCCGGCCTTGGCCAGCTCCGCCTTGAAGGTGGTGACCACCGACACAGAATCGAACACGGCGTCGACGGCGACGCGCGGGCTCTTCACGCCGGCCAGCAGCTCCTGCTCCATGAGCGGAATGCCGAGCTTGGCGTAGGTCGCCAGCAGCTCGGGATCGACATCGGCGAGACTCTTGGGGCCCTCCGTCGATTGCGGCGCCGAATAGAAATAGAGATCCTGGAAGTCGATCTTCGGATAGGTGACGTTGGCCCACGTCGGCTCGACCATGTTGAGCCAGCGCCGATAGGCTTCCAGACGCCACTCGAGCATCCACTCCGGCTCGCCCTTCTTGGCCGAGATAAAGCGCACGGTGTCCTCGCTGAGGCCCTTGGGGGCCTTCACCGACGCGATCTTCGTCTCGAAGCCGTACTTGTACTGGTCGACGTCGATCTTGCGGACCTGCTCGATCGTCTCTTGAACCGCTGCCATCAACTACCCTTTCACGTCTTCATTCATCGGCTCACGCGGCCAGTGCCGCGCGACCTGCAATCTTTTCCCAAGCCGCCAGGAAGGCGGCGATGTCGTCGTCGTTCGTCTGCGGGCCGAGGCTGATGCGCACTGACGAGCGCGCCAATTCCGCCCCGAGGCCCATCGCTTCGAGCACGCCGTTGGCGCCCACCTTGCCGGACGAGCAAGCAGCTCCTGCGCTAACCGCCACGCCGTGCAAATCAAGCTTGATCACGATCGTCTCAGCCGGCCTGCCGGGGACGGCGATGCATGAGGTGTTGGCGATACGCGTCGCCCCATGCCCGACGATGATCGCGTTCGGCGTGGCGGCCATGACGCCGGCCTCCAGCCTGTCGCGCAACGCCTGCATGCGGGGCACTGCGTCTTTATGGGCGACCTCCGCCGCAGCGGCACCGAAACCGGCGATGCCGCCAACGTTCTCCGTGCCACCGCGCCGGCGGCGTTCCTGACCGCCGCCCTTAATGAAAGACGGAAGATTGACGCCGTCGCGCACGATCAAGGCGCCGACGCCGCGCGGGCCGCCCAGCTTGTGCGCCGAGATCACCAGCGTGTCGGCGCCGAGCTCGGCAAAATTGATCGGCAGGCGACCCGGACCTTGCACTGCATCGACGTGCAACGACAGGCCGTGCTCGCGCGCCAGGGCAGCTGCTTCCGCAACGGGCTGCACGACGCCCGTCTCGTTGTTGGCCAGCATCAGGCTGAGCAGGGTGCGGACGCCGCCCGACACAGCATGCGCCAGCGGTCCTGAAACCTGCTGCAAATCGACGACGCCGTCGGCGCCGGCCGGCAGCGCAATGACCTTGGCGCCCGAGGCGCGGGCCGGAGCCAGCACCGAGTCATGCTCGATGGCCGAGACGCAGATCGCCTTCCAGCCGCCCGCCATGACGGCGTTGTTGGCTTCCGTGGCGCCGCTGGTGAAGACGACTTCGCTCGGCTTGGCGCCGACGAGCGCTGCCACCTGCTCGCGCGCGGTGTCGATGATGGCGCGGACGCGGCGCCCCTCGCCGTGCACCGACGACGGATTGCCGGTCGCCTCGAGCGCTTCGAGCATGGCGGTGCGCGCTGCGGCTCGCAGCGGCGATGACGCGTTGTGGTCGAGGTATGTGCGTTCGCTCGTCACTGCCCAACAAGCTCCGGCTGGCGATGTTGCGCGCGGGCGGGCAGTTTCCCCGCCGGTATGCCGTCGACGACCTCCTGCAGCGAGACGTCCGCCAGGAAGGCGACGATGTGCGCACCCAGCGCATGCCACAGTTCGTGCGTCAGGCAGCGGCGATCGCCGATGCAGCCGCCGGTCTCGGCGTCGAGGCAGCGCGTCAGCCGCGTCTCCTCCTCGACCGCCCGCATGATCTCGTCGATGTGAATGTCGCCGGCCGGGCGCGCCAACGCGTAGCCGCCCGAACGGCCGCGCGCACTGGCCACCAGACCGGCGCGGCGCAAGCGCAGAAAGATCTGCTCCAGGTAGGACAAAGAAAGCCCCTGACGCTCTGAAATGGCCGAGAGGGGCACGGCGGCAACGGCGCCATACTTGGCGAGATCCGCCATGGCCATGACCGCGTACCGGGCCTTTGTGTTCAACTCCACGCCACGTCCTCCACTGCCGCCACACGGCCGCACAAGGGCGCTTTCACTTGCAATCGGCACCCGGCCGTGTGCTAAGAAGCGCCACCGTCGAGGAGCCGGAGGGCAGAAAACCCGGCCAGGCTCTTTCGAACGGTTCTAAAGTCTATAGGAATATGAAAATTCCGAGCCCACAAGTCAAGGTTTCGGCGCGACCGATTCCACGGCCTGTTTGAGGGCTCTGCCGCGCACCCCCGCAGCCGGCCGATCCGCAGCCCCTAAGAGTTGGAAAAACGATGCCCGAGCTGATTATCAATGGGCCTGCGGGCCGCCTCGAGGCCCGCTATCACCACGAGCCCGCCAACGACAGCCCCATCGCGCTGATCCTGCACCCGCACCCGCAGTTCGGCGGGACGATGAACAATCAGGTCGTCTACTCGCTCTATCACACCTTCGTGGAGCGCGGCTTTTCGGTGCTGCGGTTCAACTTCCGCGGCGTCGGCCGCAGCCAGGGCATCTGGGACGGTGGACCGGGCGAGCTCTCGGACGCGGCCTCAGCGCTCGACTGGCTGCAAATCGTCAAGCCCGACGCCAAGAGCTGCTGGATCGCCGGCGTATCGTTCGGCACCTGGATCGCCATGCAGCTGCTGATGCGCCGTCCCGAGGTGGAAGGCTTCATCTGCGTCGCTCCGCCGTCGAACCTTTATGACTTCTCGTTCCTGGCGCCGTGCCCGTCGTCGGGCCTGATGATCAACGGCGACAAGGATCGCGTCGTCCCGTCGAATTCCGTCGGCGAGCTGTCGCAGCGCCTCAAGACGCAGCGCGGCATCAAGATCACGCATCAGGTCATTCCCGGCGCCAACCACTTCTTCGAGCACAAGACCGATGAGCTGAAGGACGCGGTCGGCGCCTACGTCGATACGCGGATGGAGCAGGCCGAGATCGACCGCGCCAAGGAGAAAGAGCGCGAGCGCGAGAAGGAACGCGAGCGCCAGCGCCAACGCGAGATCGAGCGGGCCGAAGAATCCACCGGCGCCGGCGCCGACGATGCAGGTGCAGATGCCGACTAACGGGACCGTGGCGTGATCAAGATGGTAGCTCTGTGGGTTGCAGGGCTGCTCGTCCTGCTGGTCGCGGTTCTCGCCGCGGCATACTGGTATGCGCTCAGCCTGCCGGGCGAGCCCTTCGCGGGGGCGTCGCCTCCCGTCACGGCGGCGGAGAGCGACCTGGCGCAACGCCTGCAACGGCACGTCGTCGCCATCGCCAGCGAGCCGCACAACGTGGCGCACTACGCCGCGCTGGAAAAATCCGCCGCCTACATCGAGAGCGAGCTGAAAGCGCTCGGCTATGCGCCGCAGACGCAGGTCTACGCCATCGGCGACAAGCCGGTGCGCAACATCTCCGTCGAGCTGGCGCCGCCGGGGGCAACGGCGTCAACGCCCACCCTCGTCATCGGTGCCCACTATGATTCCGCCGACGACGCACCCGGCGCCAACGATAACGGCAGCGGTTCGGCTGCCGTGCTGGAGCTGGCGCGACTGCTCAAGGACGTGTCGCTGACGGACAAGCGTCTACGGCTTGTGCTGTTCGTCAACGAGGAGCCGCCGTACGACCGCACGCCCGACATGGGCAGCTACCGCTACGCCAAGGCGCTGCACGAGCAGGGTGAGAAGCTGATCGGCATGATCTCGCTGGAAACAATCGGCTCGTTCTCCGACAAGCCAGGCTCGCAGAGCTATCCATTTCCGTTCAGCTACATATTTTCCGACGTCGGCAACTTCGTCGCCTTCGTGGCGCTGCCCGGCGCCCGCACCTTCCTGCACGAGGTCGTCGGCGCCTTCCGCCGCCACGCGCAGTTTCCCACCATTGGCGGCACCGCGCCCGACAACATCCCCGGCATCGGCTGGTCCGATCATTGGTCGTTCTGGATGTTCGGCTATCCGGCGGTCATGGTCACCGATACCGCGCC
>JBDTOR010000203.1:0-4183 GCA_039933175.1 Hyphomicrobium sp.
CCGCCGCCGACGACCGTCGCCATGATGTCGTACTGCGTGTTGCGGCTGACCGCGGAGAGCGGCTGCTGCAGCAGCATCTGCAGGACGGGACGCGCGAAGTATGCGGTGAAGTCCTTGTCGTTGATGACGATCGCACCACGGCCCGGCTTGATCCAGACGCGGGCGACGGCGTTCTTGCGCTTGCCGGTGGCATAGGCGCGGCCGAGGCTGTCGAGCTTCTGGACGTACACGGGAGCGCCGCTGGGCGCTGCGGGAGCTGCGCCCTTGATCTGCTCGAGGTCTCCCAATGACTTGGTTTCCTGCGCCATTGTCCTAGACCCTCGCATTCTTACGGTTGAGCTTGGCCACGTCGAGCGTCTCGGGGCTCTGTGCCGCGTGCGGATGCTCGGCGCCCTTGTAGACTTTCAAGTTGCGCATCAGCTGACGCTGCAACGGTCCGCGACGGAGCATGCGCTCGACGGCCTTCTCGACGATGCGCTCGGGGAACTTGCCCTCCATGATCATGCGGGGGGTCTGCTCCTTGATGCCGCCGGGATAGCCGGTGTGGCGGTAGTAGACCTTGTCGGTGTACTTATCGCCCGTGAACACCACCTTGTCGGCGTTGACGACGATGATGTTGTCACCGCAGTCGACGTGCGGGGTGTAGATGGGCCTGTGCTTGCCCTTGAGGCGAAGGGCGATGAGAGCGGCGAGCCGACCGACGACGAGACCCTCGGCGTCGATCAGTATCCACTTCTTCACCACCTCGGCCGGCTTAGCGACGAAGGTCGGCATTATCGGGCTCCAGTGCTAGATCGCCAGTGCGCGCGCAAATCCCGCAGCGCGTGGCGCGAGAGGCGCCTTAGAACCAGATCGGATTCTCACTGTCAATCGCTATCTAGTCGGAGATTTGAAATAACGAGTGAAAACAATGCCTTAAAGTATGTGGTATCCAGATACCGCATCCAGAATGGCGCCAATAGCGGGCAAACGGCATCGGCGCGCGGCGATATGCTTGCGGCGCAGGGCGACTTGGTGCAATTGGCAAAATTGAGTGGAACTCACCGGTGACGCCGTCGCTGGCGCGAAATCGTCGCAAACTGATGGTGGCAATCGCCGTTCAATCCGCGCAGGCGGACAATAAGACTAATGGGAGAAGCGCCCGATGCGGCAGTCACTAAAACGTACGATCCTCTCGATCATGCTTGGCGCTGCCGCGCTTTGCACGCCGGCCCTGGCACAGGAGCCGAAGGAAGAGCCGATCAAGCAAATTCAGCTCACTGACGCGCAGGTAAAGAGCTTCATCGCCGCCCAGCCGGACCTCGCCACGGTGGCGCCGAAGCTGCAGGAGGCGGGCGACAACATCGCCCCGGCGTTGCAGACGGAACTGGACGGCATCGCCAAGAAGCATGGGTTCGCGAGCTTTTCCGAGCTGGACGACGTTGCCGCCAATATTTCCATCGTCATGGCGGGGCTGGATTCCAAGTCGGGAGATTTCACGGAGCCGGTCGAAGCCCTGAAGAAAGAGCTGGCCGACGTGACGGCTGATGCCTCCATTCCGGACAGCGACAAGAAGGAGCTGATGCAGGAGCTCAACGATGCGATCAATTCGACGCCGCGCCTCGAGCACCTGGAGAACGTCGAGCTCGTAAAGTCGCACCGGGCAGAAATCGAAAAGGCTTTGCAGTAATCTTGCTGTAGAATAGTCGCGGGACAGCAGGAGACGAGGCCAACTGATGCAGGATCGCACGATAGTGGCAGCCAAAGCCAAGATCGGCTCCGCCCCGCTGCTTCTCGTAGATCGGCCGCTGGCGGGCGTCGCGCTCGTTACTATGAATCGGCCCGATACGCGCAATTCCCTGTCGCTCGACATGATCGACCGGATGCATTCGCGCTTCACGCGCCTCGCCGCCGACCGCACCGTCTATGCCATCGTGCTGGCGGCCAACGGCCCTGTGTTCTGCGCCGGGCATGACCTCAAAGAGCTCACGGCGCACCGCGCCGATGCCGACAAAGGTCTCGCCTTCTACACCGAGGCGATGACGCGCTGCTCGGCCATGATGCAGGCGATCGTCGCTTGCCCCAAGCCGGTGATCGCCGCCGTGCAGGGGACGGCCACGGCGGCCGGCTGCCAGCTCGTCGCCACGTGCGATCTTGCCGTCGCCGCCGACACCGCCAAGTTTTGCACACCGGGCGTCAACATCGGTCTCTTCTGCTCGACGCCGATGGTCGCCCTGTCGCGCAACGTCGGGCGCAAGCGCGCCATGGAGATGCTGCTCATCGGCGATATGCTGTCGGCCGCCGACGCCGCCGACTACGGGATTGTCAATCGCGTCGTCGCTCCCGGCCAGGTGCTCGACGAGGCGCTGTCGCTCGCCGGCAAGATAGCCGGCAAGTCGCCGCTCACGGTGGCTATGGGCAAGGCTGCCTTCTACGCACAAGCCGAGATGCCGCTCAAGGATGCCTACGCCTACGCTGCCAAGGTTATGGTCGACAACATGATGGCCCGCGACGCGGAGGAGGGGATCTCGGCCTTCCTCGACAAGCGCAAGCCGGAGTGGAAGGGCAGCTAGTTACGCATCGCGCCGCCGCATTGCCGAGCGAGGGACGACCATGGAGCCGCGCCTATCCCTCATCACGCTCGGCGTCGCCGACATCGCGCGCGCGCGCCGCTTCTATGAGGCGCTGGGCTTTACGGCCGGTCGCGCCTCGCAGGAAAGCGTGACGTTTTTTCCGGCCGGCGGGGTGGTGCTGGCGCTGTTCGGACGCGCCGCTCTGGCGGAGGACGCTGCCGTCGCCGACAGTGCGACGGGCTTTGCCGCGATCGCCCTCGCCCACAACGCCCGCAGCGAAGTTGACGTCGAGCAGGCGCTTGCGGAGGCGGTCAGCGCCGGTGCCAAGTTGATCAAGCCGGCGGGCAAAACGTTCTGGGGCGGCTACTCCGGCTACTTCGCCGATCCCGACGGCCACTTGTGGGAGGTGGCCCACAACCCCTATTTCACGTTCGACGCCGAAGGACGCGTCGTCCTCGACATGTAAGACAAGGCACCATGAACCACGACCGCTATAGCGATGACTACATCGCCGACATCCTGCGCGACACGCGCGTCTTCGCTTTCGTGGGCGCTTCCGCCAACACGAGCCGGCCGAGCTACTTCGCCATGAAGTATCTGCTCGGCAAGGGCTACACGATCCACCCCGTCAACCCGGGCAATGCGGGCCAGAAGATTCTCGGCCAGCAGGTTTATGCCTCGCTGGCCGACGTGCCGGCGCCGGTCGACGCCATCGACATCTTCCGCAACTCGGAAGCGGCGCTCGCGGTGACGCGCGAAGCCATCGCGCTGAAGGACAAGCTCGGCCTCAAGGTGCTGTGGATGCAGCTCGGCGTGCGCAACGATGAAGCTGCGGCCGAAGCGGAGGCTGCGGGTCTTAAGGTGGTCATGAACCGCTGTCCGAAAATCGAGTACGGCCGGCTATCAGGCGAGATCGCGTGGGCGGGCGTCAACTCGGGGCAGATATCGAGCGTGCGGCCCAAGCTTGCTCCCAATGGCGTGCAGAGCCTGAGCCTCGGCAAACGCTGAGCGCGGCGAGCCTGCACTACCTGGCGGCGACCTTCGCCCTCGATGACAAGCTTATTGCTCATCTTGAGGACGCTGTGCGCGGTGCCAAGCGCGACGGCGCTGTGGCAAGAGCTTGCCGCGCGATAGCGGAACGGCGCGCGCTCCCTTGCGTTGTGCAGCGGGGATGAGAAACAGACCAAGGAGTTCATAAAAATGAAGACATCCGTCCTCGCCGCGGCGGCCGCTGTCGCCCTCGGCCTCACCGCTTCCGTTGCGCTCGCGCAGGAAGCCGGCTTTGGCAACGATCCGAACGCCTCGAAGAACCAGGTGCCGGCGCCGAGCGTGAACAACGCGGCCGATCCGGCCGCCGGCAACCCGGGCTCTGCCGCGCAGGTTCCGACCGCGCCGCAGAAGCAGGAAGATCTCTATGACAACGGCTCGAGCGGTGCCAGCACCGGCGAATCCGGCAGCGCGCCCGTCGCGCCGGCGATGAAGCCATCGACATCGAACCCGTCTCCGTAAGCTAAGCCTGCGTAGACGTTGAGAATGCCCGCTGCCTGACCAGCGGGCATTTTCGTTTGTGGCGTGTTCCAGCGCCGGAACGGGGCTTGGCCGCTGCTGTCCCGCGGCAATCGCGTGCATCC
>JBDTOR010000204.1:0-4146 GCA_039933175.1 Hyphomicrobium sp.
GCCTTCCGCGGCCGTCCGCCGGAGATCTCCGGCCTGCTCAAGAAGCGCGGCCTGGCGAACTAAACAGACTCCGAGGGTGCAACCCCTCACCCGGCTGTCGCGCTCCGCGCGTCCAGCCGACCTCTCCCTATGGGAGAGGTGCAGTGCGCTTCCGGTTCGCATAGGGCCCACCTCTCCCGTGGGGAGAGGTCGGAAGCGAATGCAATGAGCTTCCGGGTGAGGGGTTAGGCCGGATTAGAACAGGGCTGCTCTACCAAAGCCCGGTCCAGGCGGCGCCGATGATGGGGCCAGCCTTGCCCTCCTGCAGCAGGAGGATGGCAGCCTCGGTCTCCGGGCGCATCACCGCAGTGCGGGCGAGCTGCAGGCTCATCGCTTTGCCGTTCCACGAGCCGACGGGCAGCATCTCGCGCACGATGTTGGTGTAGGCGAGCGTCTTGCCCTCGTTATCACCGCGCTTGACCGGCACCTGCGCCGACTTCTGCACGACGGCGAACCAGATGGTCGCCTCCTTGTACTGGAAGCCGGGGGGCGCATCGCCCGCCTCGATCTTGATCGAGTTGCGCTCGTGCCAGAAGCGGATCGGCACGCGGCCGTTCTTCAGCGCCTCGTCGGTGACCTTGATCGCCTCCTCGATGGCGGCGGGGTCGCTGCCGTTGACGCCGATCATGCCGTTGACGACGACCTGCGGCGTGTAGATGGCGCCGTCGCCGCGCGCCTTGGCGTAGGCCTTCTGCCGCTCGGAGTTCTTGTCGGAGGCGAGCGTGTCCTTCCAGCCGAGATAGTCCCAGATGTCGACGGGGAGCGTGATGGCGATGATGTCAGGCCGGCCGGCGAAGGAGGCGAGAACCGTGTCGGCCGGTGGGCAGGTGTCGCAACCCTGGCTGGTGAACAGCTCGAGCACGTTCTTCGGCGGTCCAAACGACGGATTGATGCCGCCGGGGGCGTCCTGCGTCAGCGCGCTGGAAGCCGGCAACAACAGACCAATTGTCAGAGCAATGAGTGGAGCCAGCCGCATGGGCACAAAATACACCGAAAGTGGACGTCCCATAAGACTATGGGGTGAGGTGTAACGTTACAACGGCACTCACGAAAGTTTGTCCGGACGTCCGGCGCTGTGGCCGACCCATCGACGATTAACGATCGCGGCGAGCTTTTGGATTAGTACAGATCAGGCGGCCGCCAGGTTGCGCAGGACGTAGTGCAGAATGCCGCCGTTCTTGAAGTACTCGAGCTCGTCGAGCGTATCGATGCGGCAGAGGATCGGCACTTTCCGCAGCGCGCCGTCGGCGGAGATGATCTCGGCGGTCATCATCTGGCGCGGCTGAATTGTCGTCAGCCCAGGGATGTTCACCACCTCATCGCCCTTGAGGCCGAGCGACTGCCAGTTGGTGCCTTCCTCGAATACGAACGGCACGATGCCCATGCCGACGAGGTTGGAGCGATGGATGCGCTCGTACGATTGGGCAATGACGGCGCGCACGCCCAGCAGCTTGGTGCCCTTCGCGGCCCAGTCGCGCGAGGAGCCGTTGCCGTATTCGATGCCGGCGAAGACGACGAGCGGCACGGCCTCGGCCTTGTAGCGCATGGCGGCTTCGAAAATCGACATGGCATCGCCGGTTGGGTAGTGCACCGTCAGGCCACCCTCCTTGACGTTGCCGGCGGCATCGCGCGCCATGAAGTTCTTGATGCGGATGTTGGCGAAGGTGCCGCGCATCATGACTTCGTGGTTGCCGCGGCGCGTGCCGTACTGGTTGAAGTCGGCGACCGCCACGTGGTGCTGCAGCAGATATTCCCCCGCCGGTGAGGAAGGCTTGATCGAGCCGGCGGGCGAGATGTGGTCGGTGGTGATCTTGTCGCCGAACAGCCCGAGGATGCGGGCGCCCTTGATGTCGGTGATGTCGGTGGGGCGCTGATTGATACCCTCGAAGTAGGGCGGGTTGCGGACGTAGGTGGAATCGTCGTCCCAGGCGTAGGTCTCGCCGCCCACGGTGTCGATGGCGCGCCAGCTGGCGTCGCCGTTGAACACGTCGGCATAGCGATCGAGGAACAACTCGCGCGTGATATTCTCGACGATGAACTTCTGGATCTCCTGCGAGGTCGGCCAGATGTCCTTGAGGTAGACGAGCTGCCCGTCGCTGCCGGTGCCGATCGGCTCCTTGGTGAGATCCTTCTGCACCGTTCCGGCGAGCGCGTAGGCGACGACCAGCGGCGGCGACGCGAGATAATTCGCCTGCACGTCGGGGCTGACGCGGCCTTCGAAGTTGCGGTTGCCGGATAGGACGGCGGCGGCGACGACGCCGTTCTCGTTGATGGCGGCGGAGATCTCCGGGGCTAGCGGACCGGAGTTACCGATGCAGGTGGTGCAGCCGAAGCCGACGAGATTGAAGCCGAGCTTGTCGAGGTCGGGCTGCAGGCCGGCCTTGTCGAGATAGGCGGAGACGACCTGCGAACCGGGCGCCAGCGAGGTTTTCACCCACGGCTTGGACTTGAGGCCCTTGGCGACGGCTTTGCGCGCCAAGAGCCCGGCGGCGATGAGCACGCTTGGATTGGACGTGTTGGTGCAGCTGGTGATGGCGGCGATGACGACGTCGCCGTGGCCGATGTCGAAGTCGCGGCCCTTGACGGGGACACGTTCTGTCAGCTCGCCAGGCTTCTTGTATTCGGTCTCCAGCGCCTTGGCGAAGCCGCTGGCGATGTCGGTCAGGGCGACGCGGCCCTCGGGGCGTTTCGGCCCCGCCATCGAGGGAACGACACTGGCAAGGTCGAGTTCGATCGTGTCGGTGAACACCGGATCCGGCATGCCGTTAACGCGGAACATGCCCTGCGCCTTGGCGTACTCCTCGACGAGCGCGATGCGGTTCTCTTCGCGGCCGGAGATGACGAGATAGTTCAGCGTCTCGTGGTCGATGGGGAAGAAGCCGCACGTGGCGCCGTACTCGGGCGCCATGTTGGCGATGGTGGCGCGGTCGGCGAGAGGCATGGTGTCGAGGCCCGGGCCGAAGAACTCGACGAACTTGCCGACAACGCCCTTCTTGCGCAGCATCTGCGTGACCGTCAGCACGAGATCCGTCGCCGTGACGCCCTCGGTCAGCTTGCCGGTGAGCTTGAAGCCGATGACCTCGGGCAGCAGCATCGACTGCGCCTGGCCGAGCATGGCGGCCTCCGCCTCGATGCCGCCGACGCCCCAGCCGAGCACGGCAAGGCCATTGACCATGGTCGTGTGGCTGTCGGTGCCGACCAGCGTGTCCGGGTAGGCGAGGATGGTGCCGTCGGCGTAGGTGCGCGTCCACACCGTCTGCGACAGGAACTCGAGGTTCACCTGATGGCAGATGCCGGTGCCGGGCGGCACGACGCGGAAATTGTCGAAGGCGCCCTGGCCCCACTTGAGGAAGTTGTAGCGCTCGGCGTTGCGCTTGTATTCCAGTTCGACGTTGTTGCCGAAGGCCTGCGGCGAGCCGAAGTCGTCGACGATCACCGAGTGGTCGATGACGAGGTCGACGGGCACCAGCGGGTTGATCATCTGCGGGTCGCCGCCGAGATGCTTCATGCCATCGCGCATGGCGGCGAGGTCGACGACGGCCGGGACGCCGGTGAAATCCTGCATCAGGACGCGGGCTGGACGGAAGCCGATCTCCTTGCCGGCCTTGCCGCGGTCGGTGAGCCAGCCGGCGACATTCTCGATGTCGGCCTTGGTGACGGTGCGCCCGTCCTCGTGGCGCAGCAGGTTCTCCAGCAGCACCATCATCGAGAAGGGCAGCTTGGAGATGCCGGCGAGGCCGTTCTTCTCCGCCTCGGGCAGCGAATAATAGGTGTACGTCTTGCCGCCGGTGGAGAGCGTCTTGCGGCACTTGAAGCTGTCCAACGAGGCCGGCGCTACATCCTTCAAAATCGTCTCCTTCGTTCGGCCCTGGCGGCCGGACTGCTCAATCGTCAACCCTGCCGCCGAATTTTCATCGCGGGCGGCGGCGACGGCGCGCTTTTAAGCTGGTAACCTAGCGGCCTCGGAAGCGCGCCCTAGTGCCTTCCGGCCCGCCAGACAAAATCGCTCCCGCCGGCCATCTTGCGGGATTTTCCCCACCGTTTCGCCGCCTAGTATGGCGAATTTCTCGATCATCATGCTAGCGCATTCTGCCACACGGATGATGA
>JBDTOR010000205.1:0-4078 GCA_039933175.1 Hyphomicrobium sp.
AGGAGCGGGGTAACGAGCGGCGTCGAGACATGTTGCGACCGGCATTCATCTGCGTCGCCGCCGCCATCGGCCTTTTCGGGGCCGGCTGCTCCGGCACCACGCCGTTGTCGCTTCCGTCCCTTCCGCAATTGACGGGCACCGTTACCGAGGCCCCCATCGTCGGGCCGTCGACGGAGGTCTACGAACGCATCGCGCGCGGGGCACTATCGTGCTGGTTTGGGACAAATGGCCCGCTTAAGGGTAATTACGTTTATCACGCCGACGCCGAGCCGGCCGGCAAAGGCGGCAATGCCGAGATCATTGTTCACGAACGCGACCGCACTTCGGACAACCCGAAGGGCCCGCGCGCCTATCGCATCGCGATCACGCCGGACGGCGAAGCGACGACGCTGCTGTTTGAAAATCTGAAGTTGCCGGAGCCGATGGCCAATTCGATGGAGGCCGATGCCCGCCGTTGGGGTTCCGGCGCCATCGGCTGCACCCCCGTGGACGCGGAAGGATGGTCCGAAAACAAGCCGGTCGCGCCCCAGCCCTCCGAAGGTGGCCCAAAGAAAGGCCATCCCAAAAAGGGCTAGGCGAGAGCGCCTTGCCAGGCCGCCTGTCGATTAGTCGCGATACTCTTGAACGCGCGTCGCCCGCAGGCCCGGAAGCCCATGCTTGTCGATTGAGCGCTGCCAGGACAGGAACTCATCGACGGTCAGCTTGTAGCGGTCGCACGCCTCCTCGATGCTGAGCAGGCCACCGCGGACAGCGGCAACCACTTCCGCCTTACGGCGAATTACCCAGCGCTTGGTATCTCGGGGAGGAAGATCCGCAATCGTCAGCGGGCTCCCATCGGGCCCGATAACGTAGCGCACCCGCGCTCTCATCTGTTGCTCGGTCATGATACTCATTACACACTCGCTGACCAGCCATCAGTTGTAACCCAACACGATTAAGACCGGCCTAAGTTGTTGAGTAAACATAACATAAACCGGCCAGCCTGACGCGACCCGTGCTGGATTAAGGTTTACGTAGGAAGCGGCCTCCGGCCCCCGGTAGGGGGATGCGGCGCCGTGACCGGAAAAGCCCTCGGCGGCGACTTGCGCACCTGCCCGCTCCGGCCCTAAGTTCGCGGCAACCTTCGGCGCTGCAAAAACGCAGGACTTTCGCCCAATTTCGGCGCTAGATCCCGAACAGCTCAAATCGCTGGTGCACCTACGCGTGGTTGAAAACGACCCCCCCGGCGTTGCAAACGCATCGGCGACTGGCCAGACGGCCGGCAAGCGACTGCGTGTTGTCGTGGCCATGTCGGGCGGCGTGGACTCCTCCGTCGTCGCCGGCCTGATGCACCAGGCGGGTCACGACGTCATCGGCATCACCCTGCAGCTTTACGATCACGGCAGCGCCACCGGCCGCAAGGGCAGCTGCTGCGCCGGCCAGGACATCCACGATGCCCGCCGGGTTGCAGATGCGCTCGGCATTCCCCATTACGTGCTCGACTACGAGAGCCGCTTTGCCTCAGCCGTGATCGACAGCTTTGCCGAGAGCTACGCCGCCGGCGAGACGCCGATCCCGTGCGTGACGTGCAATCAGCAGATCAAGTTCCGCGATCTTCTCGACACCGCCAAGGAGCTCGGCGCCGACGTGCTGGCGACGGGCCATTACATTCAGCGCCGCGAGGGCGCGCACGGTCCGGAGCTGGCACGCGCCGTCGATGCCGATCGCGACCAGAGCTATTTTCTTTTCGCCACCACGCCCGAGCAGCTTCGCTATCTGTGGTTCCCGCTCGGCGGCATGCCCAAGGCGCGCGTGCGCGAGCTGGCGCGCGAGTTCGCGCTGCCCGTTGCCGAAAAGTCAGACAGCCAGGACATTTGCTTCGTGCCCACCGGGCGCTACACGGGCGTCATCGAGCGGCTGAAGCCCGGCGCGGTGAAGCCCGGCGACGTCGTCCATGTCGACGGCCGTCACCTCGGGCGCCACGAAGGCATCATCAATTACACGATCGGTCAGCGCAAAGGCCTGAAGATCGCCGGTCCCGAGCCGCTGTACGTCGTCCGCCTCGATGCGGCCCGTAACGAGGTCGTGGTGGGACCGCGTGACTGCTTGCGCACCCACGGGCTTGTCCTTAGAAACGTCAATTGGCTGGGTGATGAGCCGTTTGCACAGGCGGCTTGCGAGGGTTTGCGCATCTTTGCGCGGGTTCGCTCATCCCAGCCGCCGCGGCAGGCGACACTATTCGCTGAGGCGGACGGAACGGCCACTGTTGTGCTAGAAGACGGCGAGGACGGGGTCGCGGTGGGCCAGGCTTGCGTGTTTTATGCGAGCGGCGCGCACGAATCCCGAATTCTGGGCGGGGGCTTCATCGCCCGCACGATCGCCAGGCAGGCCGGCGCTGTAAAGGCGCCTGAGCTGAGCCGGACGGCCTTTGACGGGTGAGCGGAACGGGAGGCTTGGGTCGCGACGGCAAGGAGCGGTACCCAATGAAATCGATGTCGCAGACTGATTACCGCCGCCAGCCGGCACTCATCGAACGCGTACAGGGCCGCATCGTCGGCATCGGGCGTATCGACGAAAGCGCCGTGCTCGATGCCTACCGCCGGTGGGCACCGGTCTATGACTACACATTCGGGCTCATCGCCCGCGAGGGACGCCGGCACTCGGTCGAGGTCATCAACTCGAGCAGCGGCCGCGTGCTCGAGGTTGGCGTCGGTACCGGCCTGTCGCTTCCCGACTACGAGAAGCATCTGGAAGTGGTCGGCATCGATCTGTCGCCAGAGATGCTCGAGAAGGCGCGCGAGCGCGTCGACGAGGCAGATCTGGAGCACGTCACGGGCCTGCACGAAATGGACGCCGGCGACCTGAAGTTCGCCGATGCCTCGTTCGACACCGTCGTCGCCATGTTCGTCATGACCGTCGTACCCGAGCCCGAGGCAGTGATGCGCGAATTATCGCGCGTGACCAAGCCCGGCGGCGAGGTGATGCTGGTCAACCACTTCAGCCAGCGCGAAGGCGTGCGCGGCTGGCTCGAGCGCCGCATGGCGCCGTTCGCCGACAAGATCGGCTGGCGCTCGGTGTTCGACATTTCGCGCGTCACGGTGTGCGACGACCTAGAACTGGTCGAGCGCAAGGCGCTGCGCCCGTTCGGCCTGTTCACGATGCTGCGCTTCGCCAAACGCGATGACGCCGCCCACCGGGCGCTCGCTGCCGAGTAAGCCTTCGGCGCTGCAGAAATGCCGCGCGTTCTTGACGCTGAACGGCGCGCTCCGTATAGACGCGCCAGCGTGGCGGGATAGCTCAGTTGGTTAGAGCGGCGGAATCATAATCCGTAGGTCCCCGGTTCAAGTCCGGGTCCCGCTACCACCTAAATTCGACAGCTTAGCTTGCCGAGCCGACGACCGCCTTGGAGCGTTTGTCACTTCATTTGTCATTTTTGGTTGCTCGGGCGTTCTCTAGTTTGATGATGGCCGACTTTGCGAGACACCTTGTCCTGGCCAGATACCGCTCCAGGATCCGGCTCACGCTTGCTAGCGGCGCCCATCCTCATCGAATTGCGGCTGCACCAGCCGACCCTCGAGCGTGCGGCGTACCAACCACTATATCGACCACCCAATTTCGAAGGAGCCCGCCGTGAATAGCGATGCGATATAGAACATCGTGTTGAGCGAAGGCCATCGACAGGCGGCGGACTCACGCGTCTGAAGGCTAGTGATTGACTCAACCGACCCAGCACCCTTGGACCGGTCGGGCACCTTGTCATCGAACGCTTCAAGGAGTCATATCTCTCCAGAGGCGCTCCATTGATGCGAGGATTCCGCAAATGGCTCTGCAAATTACCTCGCCAGCGTTTGCCGACGGCGCCGAGATTCCGAAGAAATATACCTGCGAGGGCGAGGACGTATCGCCGGCACTGGCGTTCTCCGGCGTGCCGGAAGGCACGGTGAGCCTTGTGTTGATTGTCGACGATCCCGACGCGCCGGACCCTAAGGCGCCGAAGATGACCTATGTGCATTGGGTGCTGTTCGATCTGCCCCCCGACACCACCGAGCTCGTCGAGGGCATTGTGGACTTGCCGAACGCCACCAAGAGCGGCCTCAAC
>JBDTOR010000206.1:0-4029 GCA_039933175.1 Hyphomicrobium sp.
TGCAATGCGCCGCCGACGGCCTGCGCACCCGCGGCTTTGCCATCAAGGTCTACGACTGCTATCGCCCGCAACGGGCCGTCAACGCGTTCGTCGCCTGGGGCCGCGACCTGCGCGACCAGAAGATGAAATCCGAGTTCTATCCGGACGTCGACAAGCGCTCGCTGTTCCATGAGAACTATATCGCCTCGCGCTCCGGCCATAGCCGCGGCAGCACCGTCGACCTGACGATCGTGCCGATCTCGCGCGAGCCCTCGGTGTTCGACCCGGCCGGCGGGGAAGTCCGCGCCTGTGATTCCAAGGCCGGCAAACGCACCGACGACGGCAGCGCCGACATGGGCACGGGCTTCGACTGCTTCTCCAGCCTGTCGCACACGGCCTCGCCCCGGGTGAATGAAGCGCAGCGGGCGAACAGAAACCTGCTTCGCACGTTCATGCGGGGCTGCGGCTTTTACAACAACCGCAGCGAGTGGTGGCACTACACGCTGCGGGACGAGCCCTATCCGGGTACGTTTTTTGACTTTCCGGTGGAGTAGTCGGTAACCAGGGCCGCTATAATGTCCGGGCGACCGGCAACCTGAACGAGGAACGGCACATGGCATTTGAAGACGTCAAGGCGGAGTTCGGGCTGCTGCTGACCCGCATGCAGAACGAGCCGCAGGACCGCCACGAGCTGTACCTTCAGCTCATGGAAAAGCTCAATGAGCTCAGGGCCTTCGGAATGCCGCTGCCGGAGGATCTGGTGGCGCTGGAGAAGGCACTCGAGGCGGAGTTCACCGCCGATAAAAACGAAGCCGAGGAGTAGCGGGCACGGCCTGCGGGCAACGTTTCACGTGTGTCTATGCACCAGGACATGCACCGGACATGAAGTTCATGCACCTCACCATGCACCTCGCTGGGCCGCCTGACGGAAAAAAGTAATCCTCAGATGCGCGCTTGCGGCGGCCGCGAGGTCTTCGCCAGCGGTAGCTTGCGCGCCGATTGAGCCCGCGCCGGGCCGTTGAGGCAGGCGCCGGTGATGTTGGCGAGAAACAGTCGTGCCGCATTCTCCCAACTGTACTCGGCCGCTCTGGCGCGCACGCGGGCACGATCGAGCGTGAGCGCGGAAAGTGCCGCGGCGCGCAGGTCGTGCGACAGGAAACCGGTAATGCCGTCGGTCACGACGTCTTGCGGCCCGCACACGGGCAGCGCGGCAATGGGAAGCCCGGAGGCCATCGCCTCGAGCAGCACCATGCCGAAAGTATCGGTGGTGCTCGGGAACACGAACGCGTCGGCCGAGGCATAGCACTCGGCCAGCGCCTCGCCCGTCTTCTTGCCGGTGAACAGCACGTCGGGATATCTCGCGCTCAGTTCATCAAGCTGCGGGCCGCCGCCGACGACGACCTTGCGGCCGGGCAGATCGAGGTCGAGAAACGCCGCGATATTCTTCTCCGCCGCAATGCGCCCGACGTAGAGGAACACCGGGCCGTCGCCGAACAGGCGCACGGGAGACGGGCGGAACAGCGCGGTGTCGACGCCGCGTGTCCACGGCAGTACGCGTTCGAAGCCGTCCGCTTCCAGCTCGCGCGCCAGCGACGGCGTCGCCACCATGAGCCCGGCGCCGGCATTGTGGAAACGGCGCAGCGCGGCAACCGTCCATCCGGTCGGGATGGCGAAGCGCTGGTTCAGGTACTCGGGAAAGCGTGTGTGGAAGCTCGTCGTGAAGCGTATGCCGTGCCGGCGGCAGTGGCGCCGCGCCATCCAGCCCAGCGGGCCCTCGGTGGCGATATGCACCGCATCCGGCTTCAGCGCACGGAAGCGTCCTGCCATGCGGCTAAGACCGGGAAGCGCCAGCCGGATCTCGGGATAGGTCGGGCAGGCGACGGTGTGGAATTCGTGCGGTGCCAGCACCGTCATCTCGACGCCGAGCGCGGCGAGTTCGACCGCCAGCCGCTCATATGTGCGCACGACGCCGTTGACCTGCGGGTGCCACGCATCCGTCGCCACCAGGATGCGCATCACGCGACCTGAAGCGCTTCTATAAGTTTGGTGGCGGTTGCCCGCTCGCGCGCGCGGACGACATCGTGCCAGCGGATAAGCTCGAACGAGCCGTCGGCGTTCTCGCCGATAGCCGTGCAGCTTTCCACCCAGTCGCCGGTGTTGAGATAGTGCACGCCGTCGATGTCGCGCGAGGCGGCGTGGTGGATGTGCCCGCAGATGACACCGTCGACCTTGTTGCGGCGCGCTTCGTCCGACAGCGATTTCTCGAACTCGCCGATGAAGTTGACGGCCGTCTTGACGCGCTGCTTCAGGTGCGCCGACAGCGACCAGTAGCCGAGGCCGAAGCGCCGGCGCACGAAGTTCAGCGGGTTGTTCATCCACAGCGCCAGCTCGTAGCCGCGGTCGCCGAGGAAGGCCAGCCACCGTGCGTAGCGCACGACGACATCGAACTCGTCGCCGTGGATGACGAGATAGCGCTTGCCGTCGGCCGTCGTGTGCACCGTCTGGTGCTCGATCTCGATGCCGCCGAAGTGCTGGCCGCAATACTGCCGGATGCCCTCGTCGTGATTGCCCGGAATGAAGACGACGCGCGTGCCCTTGCGCACCTTGCGCAGGAGCTTCTGCAGAACGTCGTTGTGCGACTGAGGCCAGATGGCGCCGCGGCGGATGCGCCAGAAGTCGACGATGTCACCGACCAGATAGATCGTGTCGGACTCGGTCTCCTTGAGGAAATCGAGCAGCAGCTCGGCCTGCGCGGAGCGCGTTCCGAGGTGGACGTCGGATATGAATAGCGTGCGGTAGTGGACCATGCTCATCCCTTTGAGCTGAAAGGCTCCTTGGGTTCGATGGCTCCAATGACCGGATTCAGTTTGCAGTATTGTGACAGTCACCCTGCGGCGCGGCCAATCGTGGTTAACGGTGACCTTCAGGTGACGCTTCTGGGCACTGATTTAAGCCAACTACCGCGTCAGTAAACTTTAACGGGGAAATAGCGCTCGACCAGCTCGTCGAGCCGCCCGTTGGACCTCAGCTTGGCGAGCGCGCCGTTGATCAGCGTCTTGATCTGCGCGTCCGTCTTGGGGACCGCGATGGCGATGCCGTCGCCGAAGAACTTGGGCTCCAGATAGGGACCGCCCTTCAGCTCGCAGCAGCGCTTCGACGCGGTTCCGTGCAGCCAGAAGACAAGGCCGATGCCGTCGTCGAAGATGTAGTCGACCTGACCCTGGATCAGCGCGTCGCGGGCGAGATCGGCATTCTCGTAGGATTGGATGGCGCTGGAGCGGAAGAAGGCGCGCAGGAAAGCTTCGTGCGCCGTGTTCTTGGCGACGCCGATGCGCTTGCTCTCCAGCGCCTCCGGCGTGATCTCGACCTGCTCGCCGCCGCGTCGCGCGGCAAAGCGCCCGGGCGTCTGGAAGTAGCGGTCGGTGAAGTCGACCTCGGTCAGCGATTGCGGCGTGACGGCGTGCGCGGCGATGACGGCGTCGGCCTCGCCGCGGCGCAGCGCCAGCAGCAGCTCGCCCCACGGGCGCACTTTGATATCGCAGGCGGTATTGAGCTCCATGCAGATGGCGCGCGCTAGGTCGACGTTGAAGCCGACCAGCGTGCCGTCCTCGTCATAGAAGTTGAAGGGCGGATAATCGCCTTCGGTAAGGAAGCGGACGACGACGCGCTTGGTCGGCTCGTCGGCATCGGCTTCCGCCGCCGTCGGCACGTCCGTGGTCGGCTCGTCCTGGGCGAAGGTCGCGCCGGGGGCGAACGCCAGCATGGCGAGCAGCATGAAAAGACCCGCAGCCAGACGGCGCAGGACGGTCGGGAAATTTGGGGCAGCTCGGTCGTTTGGGGGCATAGCCGGTCTATTCCGCGAAGCGGGCAGGCTCAATTGCGCCCACTATGGTGAAACGCAACACTATGGCAAGATGATCTCGCCTCCGGGGGGAGGGCTAGTTTGTCGAGCGTATCCACAGCCCCGCAGCGCGGCATCTACGACCGCGCCAGCGGCGACATCGTGTCCGCCGCCGAGGCGGAGGCCGGCCAGGCAAGTCGGCTGGAAGA
>JBDTOR010000207.1:0-4020 GCA_039933175.1 Hyphomicrobium sp.
ACGTTCTCCATCGCCAACGACGTGGCGAAGTATTTCGCCATCATCCCGGCGCTGTTCGTCGCCTCGCTGCCCGAACTCGGTGCGCTCAACATCATGGGGCTGGCAACGCCGCAGAGCGCCATCCTGTCGGCCGTTATCTTCAATGCGCTGATCATCGTGGCGCTGATCCCGCTCGCCCTGAAGGGTGTCGCCTATCGGCCGATCGGTGCCGCGGCGCTGCTGCGGCGTAATCTGCTCGTCTACGGCCTTGGCGGTCTCGTCGCGCCTTTCATCGGTATCAAGCTGATCGACCTCGCGGTCGCCGGCCTTGGCCTCGTCTAAGGAGGACCCTCACATGCTTCGCAATCTGCGCACTGCAACGATCATGCTGCTGGCCTTCACGCTGCTGACCGGCGTCGCTTATCCGTTGGCGATTACCGGCGTCGGCTGGGTGATGATGCAGGACCACGCGCTCGGCAGCCTCGTCGAGAGGGACGGCAGGGTCGTCGGCTCGAGCCTCGTCGGCCAGTCGTTCACTACCGCGCGCTACTTCCATCCGCGGCCCTCGGCCACCAGCGGCGCCGATCCGGCCGACGCCTCGAAGACGATCGATGCGCCATACAACGCGGCAGCGTCAACCGGCTCCAACCTTGGCCCCATCACCAAGAAGCTGCTCGACCGCGCGCAGGGCAGCGTCGATGAACTGCGCAAGGAAGGCGTCGCCGGGCCGATCCCAGTCGATGCGGTCACCACGTCCTCAAGCGGGCTCGATCCGGATATCTCGCCAGCCAACGCGTTGCTGCAAGTTGCGCGCGTCGCCAGAGCACGCGCCCTCCCGGAGGACCGAGTGCGCGGTCTCGTTAATGGCGAGGTGCAAGGTCGCGCGCTAGGATTGCTGGGCGAGCCGCGCGTCAATGTCCTGCGGCTCAATCTCGCGCTCGACACCCTCAAGCCTTGACAGTTACTCCGGCGAGGCCAACCTCAACGCCATGCCTGCAGCGATGACCCAGAGAGCTTCGCCGGACGCGATCCTCGCCATAGCCAAGAAGGGCGGACGCGGACGGCTGAAGATCTTTCTGGGAGCCGCGCCGGGCGTCGGCAAGACGTACGCCATGCTGAGCGCGGCGCACGCTGCCAAGGCCGAGGGTCGCGACGTTGTGGTTGGCCTGGCGGAGACGCATGGGCGGCGCGAGACCGAAGCGTTGCTTGCGGGTATGGAGGTGATCCCGCGCAAACCCGTCATCTACGTCAACAAGATACTCAGCGAGTTCGATATCGACAAGGCGCTGGCGCGCCGGCCCAAGCTGCTGCTGCTGGATGAACTGGCGCACACCAACATCCCCGGCAGCCGCCATCCCAAGCGCTGGCAGGACATCGAAGAGCTGCTGTCGGCCGGCGTCGACGTGTGGACGACGCTGAACGTACAGCACCTGGAAGGCCTCAACGACATCCTGCAACGCATCACAAGTGTGAAGGTACGCGAAACCGTGCCCGACCACGTGTTCGAGGATGCCGACGAGATCGTGCTGGTCGATTTGCCGACCGACGAGCTGCTGAAGCGTCTCGCAGAGGGCAAGGTCTATGTCCCCGACATGGCCGACCGGGCGCGCAAGCGGTTCTTCAAGCCGGAGAACCTGACGGCACTGCGCGAGCTGGCACTGCGGCGCGCGGCCGAGCGTGTCGACGCCGACCTCGTCGATCACATGCAGGCCCAGGCGATCGACGGGCCGTGGCCGGCGGGGGAGCGCATCCTTGCCTGCATCGGACCCGACAGCGACGCGACCTCCATCGTGCGCGCCGCCAAGCGGTTGGCGGATGTGATGGACGCGCCGTGGCTGGCCGTAACCGTCGAAGGGCCGGGCGAGCAGCTCGGCATTGCTGACCGTCGTCACGTCGATGCCGCGATGAAGCTGGCCCGTTCGCTCGGCGCCACGACGACGACCCTGGCGGCCAGCGACATCGCCGCCGAGCTGCTGCGCTTTTCCAAGTTCGAGAACGTGACACAGATCGTGCTCGGCCGTTCGCGGGGCGGGTTCCTCGCCGAGCTGCTGCGACGCTCGCTGCCGCATGAGCTTCTGCGGCGTGCCGATGGTATAGCGGTGCACGTCATCACCAGCCGGCAGCACGACAAGGCAGGTTCCGCACTTCCGAGCCTGCCCGCAACCAGCAAGCTCGCCGTCGCGCCGCTGCTCTGGTCGACGCTGGCCGTCGCCAGCGCCGTCGGCGTCGGCCTGGTGCTGACGCGGCTGACGACGTTTCCCAACATCTCGATGATCTTCCTGATGGCGGTCGTGTTCTCCGCCGTCACCTACGGCATCTGGCCCGCGGTGTACGCATCGGTGCTGTCGTTCTTCGCCTACAACTTGTTTTTCATCGAGCCGCTCTACACCTTCACCGTCGCGCGGCCGCACGAACTCCTGGCTCTCGTCATCTTTCTGGCGATCTCCGTCGTGACGTCAACCATGGCGGGGCGCATTCGCGAGCAGGCGCAGCTGGCCGTGAAGCGCATGCGCGCGGCGCGGCGCCTCTATGAATTCTCGCGCCGGCTTTCGGGCGTCGCCTCCTACGATGACATTCCGGAGGCGGCGGTCGCCGAGATACATACCAGCCTGGGGCGCCCGGCAGTGGTGATGCTGGCGGTCGATGGAGAATTGGAGATGCATGCCGCATGGCCGCCGGAAGAACCTCTCGACACCGCTTCGATGACGGCAGCACGCTGGGCGCTCGAGCACGACGAGCCGGCGGGCGCCGACACGGCGACCCTCCCCGCGGTGCCGTGGTTGTTCCTCCCGCTGAAAACGGGCCGTGCCGCGTTCGGTGTGGTCGGCCTCGGCCGCGATGATGCGGGCGCTAGGCTGGACGCGGAGGCACGCACGCTGCTCGACACGTTTGCCGAGCAGACGGCGGCGGCGCTCGATCGCGCCTCCCTCGCACGCGAGATGGTGGCTGCGCGGAGCGCGACGGAGACCGAGCGCGTGCGCAATACGCTTCTGGCTTCGATCTCGCACGACTTCCGGACGCCCCTGGCCTCGATCCTCGGCTCGGCGACGAGCCTCATCGACTACGGCGACAAGCTCGCCGATCAGGATCGCAAGAACATGCTCACCGACATTCGCGACGAGACAGAAGGCCTCGATCAGATGGTGCGCAATCTGCTCGCCATGACGCGTATCGACGCCGGCGCGCTCGACGTGCGCCGCGATTGGGTCGACGTGCGCGAGATCGTGGAACGCGTCGTCGGGGCAGCGCGCCGCCGCGGTGCCGTGCACACCATGGAGGTGCGGTTGCCGCCCGACCTGCCGATGGTTCGCGCCGACGCCAAGCTGGTCGAGCAGTCGCTCGGCAACGTCGTCGGCAACGCCATTATGCACACGCCGCCCGATTCGCGCATCGTCGTCGACGCCGAAGTTACGCCCATGGCCGTCCTGCTTCGCGTCACCGACGACGGTCCGGGCATCGGGCCCGATATGCTGCCGCACGCTTTCGAAAAATTCGCCCGGGCGCGCAGCGCGGATGGCGGAGTTGCCGACGGCGGCGAGAGCACTGGCCTCGGGCTCGCCATCGCCAAGGGCATCATGGAGGCGCACGGCGGAACCATCGAGGCGCTGAGCCCCGTCGCTAAGGGGCGGGGCACCCGCGTGACGCTGCGTTTCCCGCGAGAGGCGGCGGCGCCATGAACGGCAACGCCCGTGTCCTCGTCGTGGACGACGAGCCCGCCATCCTGCGCTTCCTCAAGCCGGCGCTGGAAGCCAACGATTATGAGGTCACGAGCGCGGGGACGCTGGCCGAGGCCATGAAGCGCATCGCCAAGGAGCCGCCCGACGTCGTGATCCTCGATCTCGGCCTGCCGGACGGCGACGGCAAGGATGTGATCCGCCAGGTGCGGCAGTGGTCGCAGGTGCCGATCATCGTGCTGTCGGCGCGCGAGCGCGAGGCCGAAAAGATCGAGGCGCTCGATCTCGGCGCCGACGATTTCGTCAACAAGCCGTTCGGGGTCGGCGAGCTGATGGCGCGTTTGCGCACGGCCTTGCGCCATCGCCG
>JBDTOR010000208.1:0-3998 GCA_039933175.1 Hyphomicrobium sp.
CGATACCCATGCCGCCGCCGATGCACAGCGTGGCGAGGCCCTTCTTGGCGTCGCGACGCTTCATCTCGTGCAGCAGCGTCGTCAGCACGCGCGCGCCGGATGCGCCGATCGGGTGACCGATGGCGATGGCGCCGCCGTTGACGTTGACCTTGTCCGTATCCCAGCCGACGCCTTTGTTGACGGCGCAGGCCTGGGCGGCGAACGCCTCGTTGGCTTCCACGAGGTCGAGATCCTTCGGCTGCCATCCGGCCTTCTCGAGCGCCTTCTTCGAGGCGGGGACGGGACCGGTGCCCATGATGGACGGATCGACGCCCGCCTGCGCCCACGACACGATGCGGGCGAGCGGGGTTAGACCGCGCTTCTTGGCTTCAGCGGCGGACATCAGCACGACGGCGGCGGCGCCGTCATTGAGGCCCGAGGCGTTGCCGGCGGTGACGGTGCCGGCCTTGTCGAAGGCAGGGCGCAGCTTGGTGAGGCTCTCGAGCGTGGCGCCGTCGCGGATGTACTCGTCCTCGGAGACGACGATGTCGCCCTTCTTGGTCTTGATGGTGACGGGCGCGATCTCGTCCTTGAACTTGCCGGCCTTCTTGGCGGCCTCGGCCTTGTTCTGCGAGGCGACGGCGAACTTGTCCTGATCCTCGCGCGTGATCTGCCACTGGCGGGCGACGTTCTCGGCCGTGGTGCCCATGTGATAGCCGTTGAAGGCATCCCACAAGCCGTCCTTGATCATCGTGTCGACGAGATCGAGGCCACCCATCTTGGTGCCGTTGCGCAGATGCGCGGCATGCTGGCTCTGGCTCATGCTCTCCTGGCCGCCGGCGACGACGATGGTCGCGGCACCCGACTGGATCTGCTGGGCGCCGAGCGCGATGGCGCGCAGTCCGGAGCCGCACACCTGGTTGATGCTCCATGCCGGGCTGTCGACGGGAACGCCGGCGGCGATCGACGCCTGGCGGGCCGGGTTCTGCCCCTGGCCGGCCGTCAGAACCTGGCCGAGAATAACTTCGGAAACGTCGCCGGGTTGCAGGCCGGCGCGCTCGACGGCGGCCTTGATCGCAACCTTACCGAGCTCGTGGCCGGCGAGGCTCGACAGAGCGCCGTTGAAGGAGCCAACCGGCGTCCGCGCTGCACTGACAATTACGATGGTGGCGGTGTCGTCGCTCATCCGTTGGGCGCCTCCTCCAGCGCAAATATGTTGTGTAAGCCGTTTCCGCGCCGCACAGCCCAAGCCCTTCCTCGGAACCCCGGCCGGCCGCGGAATTAACGGCGTCTTACCAAAGCTTATGCTTCACGCCAGCTAATGCGCTATCTGGCCCGAACGGTCAACACAAACGGCTGGCACCTCGGGCTGGGGGTGTGTTACGCTGCCGCAGTGCAAAAACCAGCCGCAGCGGCCACTCCCATGCTCAACAAACCGGACGCGACTGCCGACAAAAAAGAAGCGGTTGTCATAAAGAAGTATGCCAATCGCCGTCTCTATAATACGGAGACGAGCACCTACGTGACGCTCGAGGATTTGGCGTCGATGGTGCGCGGCGATAGGGACTTCGTCGTCTACGACGCCAAGACGGGCGACGACCTCACCCATTCGGTGCTTACACAGATCATTGTCGAGCAGGAGAACCGGGTCGGCGGCCAGACGCTGCTTCCCGTGCCGTTCCTGCGCCAGCTGATCCGCTTCTACGACGACAGCATCGGCCGCATGGTACCGGGCTACCTGCAGTTCAGCCTGGAGAGCCTGGTCAAGGAGCAGGAGAAGTTCCGCGCTCAGTTCGCGACTGCCTTCTCCAACCCGGCGGCAGCGTTCGAGGCCTACCAGGATCAGGCGCGCAAGAACATGGCCATGTTCGAGCAGGCCTTCTCCCTGTGGACCCCATTCGCCGGCAAGCGCGGCGAGGCCATGAAAGTCGAGAAGGGTGCCCCCGAGGCAAAGCCGTCCGATCCTAACGAGATCAGCGAATTGAAGGCGCAGCTCGCCAACATGCAGCAGAAGATCGACAAGCTGTCCGAGGATCGCGACTGATACGGGACAACCCGTTGGCGCGATCGGACGATCCAATCCGCGACTGAATACACAAACGAAAAGAGCGATCGCAGCCTTGGGCGCGATCGCTCTTTTTGCATTCGTCAGGCGTGCGCCGTGCTTGCTTAGTCGAGACCACCGCCGATGGCGAGGTCGCGGCGTGCCACGCGGATGCCGATGGTGAACCCGGCGACGACGTCGATGAAGGTAGCGACCATGATGAGGAAGAACGTCGACGTTGCCGCCAGCGGCGCCAACAGGAATTCGACGATGCAGGCGATGAAGACGACCATCGACAGGCCGTGATCGACGAGCGAGGAGGCCGACGTGTAGGTCGATTTGATCAGCTCGGCGAACAACAGGAACAGCGTCAGCAGGATGATGAGGTCGCCGACCTCGAAGCGCCAGATGCCGCCGCTGAGCATCGGCAGCTCGAACAGCGCCCTGTTCAGGATATCCGTGCTGCCCGAGGTAAAGACCACCGCGTTGTAGATCAAGAACGAGATGACAATAGACGGGATCGACCTGAGCGACATTTAGCGTTCCCCCAATATCAGCCGGCCGTCGACGGCTTCGGCAAAGCCGTTTTTGCCACGAGGACCTTGCCGCTGCAACGACGAAAGGGCGACCTGGCGGCCGCCCCTGGCGTAATCCGTCGCGGAACCGAGCCCTTAGACGTCGGCCTTGGGCTCGAGGATCTGCCGGCCGCGGTACTTGCCGGTCTTGAGATCGATGTGATGCGGGCGACGAAGCTCGCCGGATTCCTTGTCCTCGACATAGGACGGGGCGACGAGCGCATCATGCGAGCGGCGGGTGCCCTGCTTCATGCGCGAAACTTTCTTCCGCGGAACTGCCATTATTCTAACTCCGTGCTCTGACCGGGATTATGCGGGCTAAAAGCGCCGCGCGCGGGCCTTCTGGAGCCCGTTCTGATCCCGGCTGTTGGGTGCTCATTTCTCGGTAAACCCCGTGCACGGCAATCCGGGCGGGGGTCACGTGGGGGGCCTTATACGCACATTCCCGCGGGAGTTCCAGAGCCTTGGCAAGGGGCTCAGCGGCCGCCATCGACGCACTCGGAGGCTTCCCGGGTGCGGCCGGCACGGGCCTGGATGACCGAAGCGCGGTGCGCCGTCCGCGGCCCGGGGCTGCCGGCATCGCGTTTTATCGGGTTGGGGAGGCTAACCGCGAGCTGGGCCGCCTGGCGTGAGGTCAGCCCCATGGCCGGGCGGCCGAAGTGGGCCTGCGATGCCGCCTCGGCGCCGAAGATGCCCGGGCCCCATTCGACGATGTTCAGGTAAACCTCGAGAATACGCCACTTCGGCCAGGCGAGTTCGATAGCGAAGGTGAGCGGGATCTCGACGATCTTGCGCAGGTAGCTCTTGGCCGGCAGCAGGAAGAGGTTTTTCGCCACCTGCATGGTGATCGTGCTGGCCCCGCGCGGATAGCCGTCGGAGGCGCGGCGGATAGCGTTGGCCGCTTCGATGAAGTCGACGCCCCAGTGCTGACAGAAGCGGCCGTCCTCCGCGACGATGACGGCGCGCGTGAGGTTGGGAGAGATGTGCTCTATCGGCACCCACTGCTTGTGGATCGGCGTGCCGGTCATGAACTGCAGCGCCATCAGCGTCGAGAACGGCGGGTTGATGAAGCGGAAGGCGGCGATGAGCAGCAGCACCGCGATGAACCACCCGCAGAAGACGAGCACGGCAACGCGCACGGCGCGGCGGAACAGATCGCGCGAGTCGCGCGGCGTGGGAGCGGCCGCGGCTTCGAAAGCGGGCGCGGCGGGCGACGGCTTGACATAGGTGTGGGCGGATGGATGAAACGACGGCTCGCGCCGAAGGGCGGGTGACGGAGACCAGGCGGCGGCGTCGTGGCGAAGCGTCGGTGGTGGAGCGGGCCTAGGCTCGGGCGCGGGATCGCGCTCGGGCTCTGGCCTCCACTCCGCCTCACGGCGCTGTGGCGCAACGTAGGGCGG
>JBDTOR010000209.1:0-3969 GCA_039933175.1 Hyphomicrobium sp.
TGCGCGACGCCGACTGCGCCATCCCCTACGCGCTGTTCGACGGCGGAACCATGGCCCAGCCGATCGGCGCTGACTGCGTGATGGCGAATACAGCCGAGCGCATGCTGCAAGTACGCGCCTGGCGCCTCATGGTGCAGCCGGAAGACAACTGACGCTACACCATACCGCGATAGCGCGTGGCTCAGTCCTTGGCGCGTTCGACGTAGGAGCCGTCGACGGTCATGATGACGACGCGCGTGCCGGTGCCGATATGCGGCGGCACCATGATGCGGGCGCCGTTCGACAGCTTCGCCGGCTTGTAGGACGACGACGCGGTCTGCCCTTTGACGACCGGATCGGCTTCGACGATTTCCAGCGTGACGCGCGCCGGCAGCTCGATGGCGATCGGCACGCTCTCGTGCAGCGACACCGAGCAGGCCATGCCTTCCTGCAGCCACTGCGCCTGATCGCCGACGACATCTTTCGACACGATGATCTGGTCGTAGGTCTCCGGGTGCATGAACGTGTAGCCGTGATCATCCTCGAACAGGTAGTTGTAGTCCTTCTCGTCGAGGTAGGCGCGCTCCACCTGGTCGGTGGTACGATAGCGCTCGGTCACCTTCACGCCGTCGGCGATGCGGCGCATTTCGAGGTGCGTCACGGGCGTGCCCTTGCCGGGATGGATGTTCTCGGCGTGGATGACGACCGCGAGCTTGCCGTCGAGGTCCAGCACGTTGCCCTTGCGGACCGAAGAGGCGATCACCTTAGCCACGTAGTTCTCCATTATCGTGGCCGGCGCCGGCACTGATTTGCGCTCGCTAACGGCCGAGAGGGAAGCTTGGGCGCTCTCATACCCTTTCCCGCTTCAAAGGCCAAGGTGGGCCGGTTCCGCGGCACTTTATTGCTGTCACGCCGACGGGATGTGCTTGCCGGCGCGGATGGTCTACAGAACCCGCATGAGCAACGACCGACCCTGGTGGACCCCTGAGGCACACGCCGACCGCCGGGCGTTCCTGGCAACGCGCGCGCGGATCAAGGCTGCATTCCGTGCCTGGTTCGCCGAGCAGGGCTTCATCGAGGTCGAGCCCGGGTGCTTGCAGGTGTCGCCCGGCAACGAGGCGCACCTGCACGCCTTCAGCACGCAAGCCATCGGCCCCGACCTCTCCGAGCGCACGCTATATCTGCACACCTCTCCGGAGATCGCCTGCAAGAAGCTGCTGGCCGCAGGCGAGCAAAAGATCGTCGCCTTCGCCCCCGTGTTTCGCAACCGCGAGCGCGGCGCACTGCACGCGGCCGAGTTCACCATGCTCGAGTGGTATCGCGCCGGCGCACCCTATGAAGCGGTGATGGACGATTGCGCGGCGCTCTTGAAGCTCGCCGCCGACTGCGCCGACAATCGCTTTGTTTCGTGGCGCGGCGTCACGAGCAATCCGCGGGCCGAGCCGACCAGGCTTACGGTGGCCGACGCGTTCGCGCGCTACTCGGGCATCGACCTGCTCGGCACCATCGGCAACCGCGACGCCCTCGCCGCCGCCGCGGAGAATGCCGGCGTCCGCCCGCGCGCCGACGACACGTGGCCCGACATCTTTGCCAAGCTGCTCACCGCGCTGATCGAGCCCAAGCTCGGCAACGGGCGTCCGACTTTGCTGACCGAATACCCGGCCAGCGAAGCCCCCCTCGCCCGCGTCGCGCCCACCGATCCGCGCGTCGCTGAACGCTTCGAGCTCTATTGCTGCGGCGTCGAACTGGCTAACGGCTTTGGCGAGCTGACCGATCCCGAGTTGCAGCGCCAGCGCCTCGAAGCCGAAATGGACAAGAAGCAGGAGCGTTACGGCGAGCGCTACCCGATCGATGAGGACTTCATCGCCGCCTTGGCGCATATGCCGCCAGCGTCCGGCTGCGCCATGGGCTTTGACCGGATCGTCATGCTGGCAACCGGAGCAACACGCATCGATCAGGTGCTGTGGACACCGCTGCCGGCCGGCGCGTGACGCGCAACGACGCCGCATCGTCTGGACTTTGTTGTCCTAAGCGCCATATTTCATGCATGACCAAGGTTCGTGACACGCGCCTTTCCGACAAGCAGTTCGCGCAGATCGCGCGCGCGCTCGCCGAGCCGCGCCGCCACCAGATCCTCGAGCAGATCGGCGCCGCCGAGGACGGGCTTCCCTGCGCCGCGCTGCTCGACACCCACGAAGTCAGTGCCGCGACCTTGTCGCATCACCTAAAAGAGCTGGAAACCGCCGGCCTCATTGGCGTGACGCGCATCGGCAAGTGCATGAGCATGACGCTCAACCGCGATGTCCTGCGCGCCTATCTTTCCCGGCTGTCGCAGATTTAGCCGTAGTTTTGGTCGCACCCCTCCCCCGCCTTGACGGCGATGCAGCCCATACTTAGATGCCCATCGAAGTAAGACGCTTATCTAACCATCGAATTAGTGGAGACGGGTCATGGGAAAGCTTGCAGGTAAGGTCGCCGTCGTAACCGGCGCTTCTAAAGGTATAGGCGCCGGCATCGCCAAGGCATTTGCCGCCGAAGGAGCGTCGGTTGTCGTCAACTACGCCTCGAGCAAGGAAGGCGCCGACAAGGTCGTCGCCGAAATCACCGGCAAAGGTGGCAAGGCCGTCGCCGTTCAAGGTGACGTCGGTAAGCCGGCCGACATCAAGGCGATCTTCGAAGCTACCAAGAAGGCATACGGACGCCTCGACGTGCTGGTCAACAATGCCGGCGTATTCGACTTCGCACCGCTCGAGTCGGTCACCGAGGCGGAATACCGTCGCCAGTACGACATCAACGTCCTCGGCCCGATCCTCGCCACGCAGGAAGCGCTGAAGCTCTTTTCCCCGGAAGGCGGCTCCGTCATCAACGTCAGCTCGGTCGTCGCATACAATGCGATGCCGAATTCGGTCATCTACTCATCGACCAAAGCGGCACTGGACTCCGTAACGCGAACGCTGGCCATGGAACTCGGCCCGCGCAAGATTCGCGTCAACTCACTGAACCCAGGCGGCGTCGAAACGGAAGGCACACACCGCGTCGGCGTGATCGGCAGCGAGTTCGAGAAGGATATGGTGAGGCGTACATCGCTCGGCCGCATCGGCCAGCCGGATGACATCGCTAAGGTGGCCGTCTTCCTCGCCTCGGACGATGCAGCCTGGGTCACCGGCGACCGCATCACCGCCTCGGGCGGCTATAACTGATCGACGCGCGCATCAATCCATGGTGGCCGGTCATCCCGCGCCGGCCACCATGGATGTGCTATTGACCGAATTTGAAGTTGTTGAACCGATAGTTGATGCCGGCGCGCACCATGCTGCCGTCGGTGTCGACGGTCCATGTATTGGAGCCGATGCTGCCGCCGGCCGGCGTCGTTAGCGTCGTCGAGCCGAGATCGTAGTAGAGGTACTCGACCTTCCACGACCAGGACGGAGCCAACTCCGCCTCTAGGCCGCCGCCGATGGTCCAGCCGTTGCGAAAGCCAGAGCTCTGCGCACTCACTGTCGGCGTGCCGCAGAAGATGTCGCAGGATTCAAGGACGGAAACGGTCGTATCGGCGCCGAGATAGCCGCCCGTCGCATACAGCATCCACCCGTTCATGAGCACACCGAGACGCCCGCGCAGCGTCATGTAGAAGCCGGCATCCGTGCTGGTCGAAGCGTCATAGCCGAACGGCACGTAGTATCCGCCACTGCCGGCTAGACCCAAATTGCCGAGGTCGCCCTCAAGGCCATAGATCACCGGCCCTATCTGCCAGTTGTACCCGAGCGTGGCGCCGGCCACGAGACCGCTCGGCGAGGCGCTCCAGGAGTCATCCAAGGTGGCGCCCGTGCTGCCATTGGCGCTGGAACTGCCCCAAGTACCGCCGAGGTGGGCGCCGAGATAGAACCCCCTCCAGCCGGACGCCAGGTTGCTGACGGGAGCGGCGGAATATTCGTATGGGGCGCCGTCGCTGAACGCTGCCTCTGTTGCTAAGGCGATAGAAACGCACGC
>JBDTOR010000210.1:0-3930 GCA_039933175.1 Hyphomicrobium sp.
AGCCAGCCGAGGCGGGCCACGCAGTTGAACACCCAGGCGAGCTCGGCGTGCTCGGGCACCTGGCTCTGGTTGAAGAGGATACTCTTCTTGGGATCGAGGCCCGAGGCGATATAGGCGGCGGTGACCTGCCGGATGGCGCCCTTGAGTTCGGCGGGGTCCTGCCAAACCGTGATCGCGTGCATGTCGACGACGCAATAGATGCACTCGTGCGTCTTCTGCAGCTCGATCCACTGCAGCATCGCCCCGAGATAATTCCCCAGGTGCAGGCTGCCGGTCGGCTGCATGCCCGAAAACACGCGCTCTTTGAATGCCATTGGAGACCCTTCCACGATCGGCGCGGGTTTATGGCGCGGCGCCGCGGCCTGCGCAAGGCCGACAGCCTTAGAGGGGCCCGGGCGGCAGCGTGCGGCGGGTGAGGAAAGCGCGCGCCTGGCGCATATCGAGGGCCCCCGTCGCAAACGCGGCGACGATGTAGGCGAGGAAGCCCGAACCGATCAGCAACGTCAGCGCCCCAGCGCGCACCAGCTCCGACGTCGGCGGCTTGAACATGCCGTCGAGCGCGGTGGCGACAGCCCAAAGCACGGCGCCCATGACGGCGCTGGCAAGCACGATGCGCGGCAGTACGCGCTTCAAGCGCGCGTCGGCGACGAAGAAGCGGCGCTTGGCTAGGGTCATATAGAGCAGCCCGGCATTGAGGATGCCGCCCAGCGTCGTCGCCACGGCGATGCCGAGGTGCGGCATCCACCCGTAGGAGCGGAAGATGAAGAACAGCGCGATGGAGCCGATGGTGTTCGCCGTCAGGCTGATGGTCGCGTAGATCATCGGCGTGCGCGTGTCCTCGCGCGCGAAATAGGCCGGCGAGAACACCTTGATGAGCACGAAGCTCGGAAGCCCGATGGCGAAGATGGCCAGCGCCCAGGCTGTGGCCGGCGTGTCGGTGGCTGTAAAGGCACCGCGTTCGAACAACCCGGCGACGATGGCGGTCGGCACCACGGCGAGGGCCACAGCGGCGGGCAACGTCAGCAGCGCGGCAAACTCGAGCGAGCGGTTCTGGCTGTCCATCACCGCTTCATGGTTCTCCGCCCGCAGGTGGCGGGCAACGTCCGGCAGCAGCACGACGCCGATGGCGATACCGACGATGGCCAGCGGCAGCTCATACAACCGGTCGGCGTAGTAGAGATACGACACGGCGCCATTCTGCATCGAGGCGATGACGGTGCCGATGACGATGTTGATCTGCGTGACGCCGCCGGCGATGATGCCCGGGACACCGAGACGGATAAGGCGGCGCATGCCGTCCGTCATGCGCGGCCGGCGCAGCTTCAGCCAGATGTTGTTGCGCCGCAGGCCGTCCATCAGCAGCCACAGCTGCAGGATGCCGGCGGCGAATACGCCCCAGGCCTGGACGACGCCGGCCATCGGCTCGTTCTGGTAGCCGAGCCACATGCCGATGAGCGTCGCCGCCATCATCACGCCGTTGAGCACGATGGAGACCGACGAGCTTTCGACGAACTTCCCGAACGAGTTGAGCACGCCCGACATCAGCGCGACGAGCGACATGCACAGCAGGTAAGGCATCGTAATACGCGTCAGCAGCACTGCGAGGTCGAACTTCTCCGGCGTTGCGCTGAAGCCCGGTGCCAGGCCGTACATCAGGAACGGCATGGTGATCTCGGCGACGATGATGATCACCAGGAGGATGAACACCAAGCCGGCCAGCGCCTCCTCGGCGAACTGGCGCGCCACCTCCCGACCTTCGCCTTCAAGGCGCTTGGCGAACAGCGGCACGAAGGCGGCATTGAAGGCGCCTTCGCCGAACAGGCGGCGAAACAGGTTGGGGAAGCGGAAGGCGACGAAGAAGGCGTCGGCAACGGCACCGCTGCCTAGGATGGCAGCGATGAGGATGTCGCGCAGAAAACCGAATACGCGGCTCAACAGGGTGAGGCCGCCGACGGTTGCGAAGGAACGGTAGAGCTTCATGCGCGTCGAGCGGTAGCGGAGCCTTGGCTCAAGGGCAAGCGGCCAGATGTTGCACGTCGGCGTGCCCGCCCGTCGCCGTTGACATCGGCAGGGCTATTGCCGACAAGTTTGCCGGACAGGTGGAGGGCGGACAAATGTTTCCGGTCGGCGATGACAACTCCCTGCGGCGCTCGACGCCGTACGTCACCTACGTCCTCATTGTCATCAACGTGCTGGTCTTCCTCCTCGAACTGCAGAACGGCGACGGGTTCATCCAAGAATGGGCCTTTGTGCCGGGGCGCTTCTCGGAGCACCCAGGAGCCAATATCGCGACCATTTTCAGCGCCATGTTCATGCACGGCGGCTGGCTGCACCTGGGCGGCAACATGCTCTACCTGTGGATCTTCGGCGACAACGTCGAGGACCGCTTCGGGCACGTGAAGTTCCTGATCTTCTATCTGCTCTGCGGTATCGCTGCGACCTTCGCCCAGTTCTACGTTGCACCGGGCTCAACGATACCGAACGTCGGGGCTTCCGGCGCCATCGCCGGCGTGCTCGGCGCCTATATCCTGATGTTCCCGCAGGCTCGGGTGAACGTGCTGGTCGGCAACCGGATGGTCGCCATGCCGGCGCTCATTGTGCTGGGGCTGTGGATTGGCCTGCAGGTGTTCAGCGGCGTCGGCGCCATTGCCTACACGGACGAGTCTACCCAGGACGTCGGCGGCATCGCCTATATGGCCCACGTCGGCGGGTTCGTGGCAGGCCTGCTCATGGCATTTGTGCTCCGCGGCAAAGGCGATAATCCGCGGATTTCCGCTTAGCCGGAAACCCTACCTGCAATCCGTCACGCGATAGCCTTGAACGGCGCGCTCATTTGCCCGAAAATGCCACCGTTTCACGGGCCGGGGGGCCTATAAGCGCGGGAAGAATTCCATGCTTCGCCTGGCAGTGACGCTCATCCTTCTGCTGCTGATGCTCTTCGGCGGAGCCGTTTTGCTCCTCGATATGCAGCCGGCACCGGTCGAGTCGGCCGATAAGCAGGCCAAGGAGCGCTCGAAGTCGCATCAGGCAAAGGACAGCGACGTCGACGCCGTGCAGGAGGCGCTGACCCCGGCACCGAATTCGGACGGCACCGCGCCCGCCTTCGACATTGCCCGTATCGACCCGAACGGCACTTCGGTTTTCGCCGGCCGCGCCGAGCCGAATTCGGCCGTGACGATCACCGCCGACGGCAAGGAGATCGGCACCGTGCAGGCCGACGATAACGGCGAATGGACGTTCACCACCGAAGCGAAGATCGCCAATCCCGATGCCAAGCTGGCTCTGTTCAAGGCGCCGCCCGGATCGGCTGCTCGTGTCGCCGAGGCCCCGGCGCCGCTGGCACCCGTCAAGCCGGGCGCTTCGACCGGCCCAGGGACCAAATCGGCGCAGGCCGTCACCTCGAACATGATCAAAGAACTTGAAGGCATGGTCGCCGAGGCCCGCACTGCCGAGAACAAGCAGGTCGCCACCGCTGCCCCGCCGCCGCCGTCACCCGGCCAGGCAGCGGCTCCCGCCCCGGTAGCGCCCGCAGTGACGCCGCCCCAACAGGCGAACATTGCCGCCCAGCCGCGCATCGAGACGACCGCGGTTCCGGTGCCGGTCACCTTCATCTTCAACGAGGCGACGCTGACCGGTGAAGGCCGCAGGGCTGCCGGCCTGCTGCTCGAGTACTTGCAGATCAAGCACTTCTCGAAGATCAAGCTCACCGGGCACGCGGATGAACGGGGCACCGATGCCCTCAACCTGGCTCTATCGGCGCAGCGGTTGCAGACGGTGGCGCGTTTCCTGCGCGAGGGCGGCTTCGACGGCGGCCTGGAACTGGTGCCGAAGGGCAAGTCGGAGCCGTATTCCGGCGTCGTGCGGGGCGACTTCAGCCAGGAAGACCTCTACCAGTTAGACCGCCGCGTCGAGCTCGTGGTGTCGCGCTAG
>JBDTOR010000211.1:0-3925 GCA_039933175.1 Hyphomicrobium sp.
AAACGCCCCGGCGGTGAGACCGGGGCGTGCAAATACTGCGGAGATGGCGCGAGCGCGTCAGCCCATCTTTTCCTTGGCCTTGTCCTGCGCTTTCTGGAACCAGCCGCTCGCCTTGTCGACCAGCGAACTCATCGAAGAGCCCGTGTCGACACGACTAAGCGCGTCAACCAGACGCTCGAAGGCCGGCGTGATGGTCGCCGAGCCCGACTGTGCAGCGCGCGAGACGGACCGCGAAATGTTGTCGGCAAAGTCGTGCAAGTCGGCACGCGTGACGTTGGGCGTCCAGCTATCCCAGCGCGACGCCGGCGCCGAACGGCTGCCGAAACGCGGAACCACCAGCAGCGCCAGCGTGGCACCGGCCGCTGCGGCGACGGCCATGGCGATAACCGGCTGGCGGCGGATATTACGACGCAGCTCCGACGCGCCGGCTTCGGCCGTATCGACTGCGCCCTGGCGCGCCGCGCGAGTACGGCGCTCGGCGACGTCGGCCACTTCCTTGGCAAGCTGCGTGACCTGGTCGCGCAAATCGGCAAGCGTCGACTCGGCGCTGTCCTGCACGGACCGCGCAGCTGAAGTGATGTCCTTCACGGGGCTGACCATCTCCCTCGTCTCCTTTGAATGTCGGCGGGCCGGAACTGACCTCCGACCGCCCGCCACGGCTCCATCTGTGCCGATTTGAACGTTTTGACTGAATGATAGGTTCCCGAATTGTCCGCCGTGGAACCGACGAAAAATCAAGGGAACTGAGCGCCCACCGGCCGCGTTGTGCGCATGTCAGTGATTTCCACTTTCGACGCTGTAGGTCAGCGGGGATGCATCCCCGCAAAGAGGAGGACCGCCCATGCAATTCTCGTCCACCACCCGCGCTTCCGATCAGGGAACTCCGGGCGCGCGCTCGGCAGCCACCGATGTCGGTGACAATGTTCAGGCCCTGCGCGAGGACATCTCCAGCCTTGCCGACTCCGTGAAGCGCCTGGCGACCGAGCAACTCGGCTCGAGCGTCGGCGACGTTCAGGACATGGCCAAGGAAAAGATCAGCGACATCGAAGCCAGCATCCGCCGCAATCCGAGCCAAGCGGCGCTCGTTGCTGCCGGCATCGGCTTCGTTTTCGGCCTCATTCTTTCGCGCTAACAGTTATCCCAGGAGGGATCACCATGAGCTCGCAATACAGCAACCCAAACCGCAACACATCCTCCACCGCCAGCCGTCAGGTCAACGATCTGGCGAATACGGCGCAGGACAAGTTCAACGAGACCGTTGGGCAAGCGCAGGATTTCGCCCAGGAGCAGTACGACAAGATGGCAGCCAGCATCCGCCGCAATCCGCTGCAGGCGGCGGGCATCGCTGCCGGCATTGGCTTCGTATTGGCGCTGTTGGCGAGACGCTAAGCCCCGGAGGGCACGGTTATGATCGGGGATGCCGTACTTTACGCCGCCAGCCGCGCCACGCACAGCGCCCTCGAAAACGTCTCGAGGCGCGTAACGTGGATTGCAATTGCCGGCGTCTTTCTGCTCGCCGCGATGGTGCTCGCCATCATCGCGGCGTACATGGTCGCCGAGCCGCGCTTCGGCTCCTTGCAGGCGATCGGCATGATTGCCGGCGTCTGCGTGCTGGCGGGTCTCGTCAGCATGTCGGTGCCGGCGCTGATCGACAAGGCCGAAGCTCGAAGGCGCAACAAGGGCTCGTCCGTGGCGACTGCCGCCGCCGCCGTCGACCAGGAAGCCAAGCAGGCCGTCGACTATTTCGGCGCCATGCAAGTGGTCGGCGCGGCGTTCCTGTTCGGCTTGGGAGCGGCACGCCGCCTCAAACGCTGAATGACCACGGGACTTGGTCGTAATCCGGCAAAGTGTGGGGCTCGCGCATGTACATCGCCAACGCCAAGATGAACCCTACCGCGGCGCCGGCCGGCCTGTCCGTGCCAGGCGTTCCGGCGACTGCCGCCGAGATGGCGATCGTGGGCTTCATCGTCATCGTCGGGCTGTACTTCGGACAGGTCGTCTTCGTGCCGCTGGCGCTGGCCGTCATCCTGTCGTTCGTGCTCGCCCCGGCCGTGCGGCTGCTGAAGCGCGGCGGTCTGCCCAACACCCCCGCCGTCGTCCTCGTCGTGATGTTGGCCTTTGCGCTGATCTTCGGCGTGGGCGCGCTCATCACGCAGCAGGTCGGCAGCCTGGCGCAGGATCTGCCGCGCTATCAGATTACTCTCAAAGAAAAAGTCACCGCGTTACGTGAGGCCACGTCCGGCGGCGGCGGTGCGTTGAAACAAGCCAGCGACGCGCTGAAGGATTTGCAGGAGCAGCTCGAAGCCCCAACAAAGGCTGCCCAGCCGCCCGCCTCGATCACTGTCACGCCTCTTCCCGGCGTCTTGCGCAATGGCGGATCGGTGGGCGGCACGAAGGGCCAGCCAATTCCCGTCGAAGTGCACACGCCCGCGCCGACGCCGCTCGACCAGCTGCAGAGCATCATCGGCATAATCCTGCACCCGTTGGCGACGACCGGCGCCACGCTGCTGTTCGTCCTGTTCCTGCTGATGCAGCGCGAGGACGTGCGCGATCGCGCCATCCGGCTGCTCGGCTCACACGACCTCGAGAAGTCGACCACCGCGATGGACGACGCCGGCACACGGCTCAGCCGCTATTTCCTTGCCATGACCGGCATCAACGCCGCCTTCGGCATCGTCATTGGCGTCGGCCTCTGGATGATCGGCGTGCCGAGCCCCGTGCTGTGGGGCGTGCTCGCCATGCTGATGCGCTTCGTGCCCTTCATCGGCGCGTTCATCGCCGCCGCGTTTCCTCTGCTGCTGGCGGCCGCCGTTGATCCGGGCTGGGGCATGTTCCTATGGACGCTGGCTCTCTACCTCACCGCCGAGCCGATCATGGGCAGCCTGATTGAGCCGATCATTCAAGGCCAGCGTACCGGACTATCGCCGCTCGCCGTCATTCTCTCGGCGGCCTTCTGGACGTTGCTGTGGGGGCCCATCGGCCTGCTGCTCGCCATACCGTTGACCGTCGTGCTGGTCGTGCTCGGGCGCCACGTCGAACGGCTTGAGTTCCTCAACGTGATCCTCGGCGACACGCCGCCGCTCTCGCCGCCCGAGCGCTTCTATCAGCGCATGCTGGCCGGCGATCCCGCCGAAGCGGTTGAGCAGGCCGAGAAGTTCATCAAGGAGCGTCCGCTCGTCGATTACTATGATGAAGTCGTCATCGAAGCTTTGCGGCTGGCGCAGAACGATGCCGACCGTGGCACGCTCGAGCCCTCCCGGCTCGACGATATCCGCGACACGAGCGATGTCGTCATCGACGCGCTGGCCGACCAGGATTTCGTCCCCAAGACACCGAAGAAACGCCCGCTCCTCGATCTCGAACTTGGTGACAGCGACGACAAGGACGCGAAGGCCGCCGTTACCACCGATGATGAGGTGGAGGAGGAGGACGAGCGCGAGATTTCCGAGCCGATCCAGATTACGCTGTCCGACGCCTGGAAGCAGCCGAACGCCGTGCTGTGCGTCGCCAGCCGCACTGCGCTCGATGAAACAGTCGCCTTGGCGCTCGCCCGCCTGCTGGAAAAGTACGGCATCGGCACCAAGGTGATCGACGCGCAGCGCCTTAGGCACGGCACGTTGGCGCCGGAGGACCGCGAGGGCGTTCAGCTCATCTGCGTCTCGGCCCTCGACGTGCGCGAGCGCAGCGCCCACGCGCGGTTTCTCGTCCGCCGCTTGAAGCGGTCGGCGCCGGACACGCCCGTGCTTGGCGGCTTCTGGCAGATGGATACCGAATCGACCGCGGACGCCGCGATCATCGACAGCGTCGCCGTCGACGAAACGGCGACGACGCTGCGCGAGGCGATCCGCTATTGCCTCGACACCGCCCGCGCCGACAGCGAGCGCAGCGCGGCCGAGCAGGTCGAGACCATGCGCGTCGAGACGCC
>JBDTOR010000212.1:0-3916 GCA_039933175.1 Hyphomicrobium sp.
GGTGGGTGGAGCACGACGCGGAGGAGATCTGGGCGGGCGTCGTGGCAACCGCGCGCGAGGTGGTGGCGCAGGCGGCTGGCCCCGGCAACATCGTCGCAATCGGAATCTCCAATCAGCGCGAGACGAGCGTCATTTGGGATCGGTCGACGGGGCGCCCGATCCACAAAGCCATCGTCTGGCAGGACCGGCGCACAGCGGACGCGTGCGAGGCGCTGCGTGCGGCGGGATACGAGCGCGTCGTCGCTGAGAAGACCGGACTGCGGCTCGATCCGTATTTCTCGGCGACCAAGATCGCCTGGATCTTGGATCACGTCCCCGGTGCGCGCGCCCGTGCCGAGCGCGGCGAGCTCGCCTTCGGCACCATCGATTGCTTTCTGCTGTGGCGGCTGACGGGCGGGCGCGTGCACGCGACCGACGTGACCAACGCCGCGCGCACCTGCCTGCTCGATATCCGCACCGGCGCCTGGGACGACGAGCTGCTGGCGATCTTCGGCGTGCCGCGCGCGCTGCTGCCCGAGGTGCGCGACAACGCGGCCGAGTTCGGCGCCACCGAGCCAGAGATGTTCGGCGCAGCCATTCCCATTCGCGGTATGGCCGGCGACCAGCAGGCAGCAACAATCGGGCAGGCCTGCTTCGAGCCCGGCATGCTCAAGTCGACCTACGGCACGGGCTGTTTTGCTGTGCTCAACACCGGCAGCGAAGCTATCGCCTCGCAGCATCGGTTGCTGACAACGATCGCCTATCAGCTCGGCGGCAAGCGCACGTATGCGCTCGAGGGCTCCATCTTCGTCGCCGGCGCCGCAGTTCAGTGGCTGCGCGACGGCTTGAAGGTGCTCGCGCGCGCATCCGAGGCGGGCAGCATGGCGCGCGATGCCGATGCCGAGCAGGACGTCGTTCTGGTGCCGGCGTTCGTCGGCCTCGGCGCGCCGTACTGGGATCCCGATTGCCGGGGCGCTCTGTTCGGACTGACGCGCAACACCGGGCCCAACGAGCTGGCGCGCGCGGCCCTGCAGTCGGTGTGCTTCCAGACGTTCGACTTGCTGCAGGCGATGCGGGGCGACTGGCCGGCCGAGCGCGAGACGGTGCTGCGCGCCGACGGCGGCATGGCGGCCTGCGACTGGACCATGCAGCGGCTCGCCGACATCCTCGACGTGCCGGTCGACCGGCCGACCGTCTTGGAGACGACGGCGTTGGGTGCCGCCTATCTCGCCGGATTGCAGTCGGGCTTCTACCCCGCACCCGACAAGTTCGCCGCCCGCTGGTCGCTCGACAGGCGCTTCACGCCCGGCATGCCGGCTGCGGAGCGCTCGCGCCTGCTCGCCTCCTGGCACGACGCCGTGCAGCGCACGCTCACGACGCGATAGCGCTGCAACCCCTCACCCGGCGCTCGATGCGCGACATCGCGCGCCGACCTCTCCCGTCCATGCGAAGCATGGCTGCGACATGACGGGAGAGGTGGAATTCTGGCCTAACCTCTCCCTGTGGGAGAGGTCGGCTGGACGCGCGAAGCGCGACAGCCGGGTGAGGGGGTACGACCCTAGCGGATGACGGCGACGACGCGGGCGGGCGCGGCGGAGGCGCCGACGATCTTCAGCGGGAACACCATTACCTCAAAGCCGCTGGGCGGCAGCGCGCCGAGATTGGTCAGCTGCTCCATATGCCAGAACGGCCGGCGCTGGCCCACGCGGTGCGCCTCCCAGAACAGCGTGTCGTCGTTCGTCGCCTTGGAGCGCGCGATCTGGGCGCGGAACGGCAAGTCCCAGCCCCATTGATCGATGCCCATGACGGTCGGCCCGCGGTCGAGCAGCCACTCGGTGGCAGCGGCGCTCATGCCGGTGCCGCGCTTCCAGAATTCCTTGGTGCCCATGAGCTTGTCGCGCCCGGTGCGGATGAGCACGATGGTCGTTGCGTCCAGCGTGGCGCCGGTCTTGGCCAATGCAGCCTCGAGGTCGGCGGGCGTGATGGCGTCGTCGTCAGCCTTGTGCGTCAGGTCGAGCACGACGCCTGGTCCGATGCACTTGTCGAGCGGCATCTGGTCGATGGTCTGCGCCGGCGCGCCGCCCGACATTGTCCCGTAGTGCCACGGTGCATCGATGTGCGTCGTCGAATGCACGCCCATCTTGGTGATGGTGTCATCGGCCCAGCCGGCGAAGTCGCGTGGAAACAGGCGCGCCGGCAGCCCGAGCAGCCACACCAGCAGCTTGGCGGCGCGGTGCGGCTTGTGGCGTATGCGCACCTGCATGAAGCGCGGATCGCCCTTGTAGAATTGGATCGGCTTCGACAGGTCGACGATCTGCATGCAGCTTGCCTCTGCTCATCGTGCTTCTTATCGGAAAACCGCTTCACACTTTTCCGGAAGCACTCCTAGATAATACGGTTCGACAGCGTGCCGATGCCGTCGATGGCGAGCGTGATCGTATCGCCGCGCTCGAGCAAGCGGCCGTGCTCGATGCCGCTGCCGCCGGGCAGCGTCCCGGTGCCGAACAGCTCACCGGGGATGAGCTGTTCGCCGCGGCTGGCATGCGCCAGCACCTCGCCGAGCGACCAGCGCGCATCCGCTGCCGCGCATTGTGCAACCAGTGCCCCATTGAGATGTACGCTTCCGTTGAGCGCGCGCCAGCGCGGCAGGATTTCGTCGGCGCTGACGATCACGGCCGACATCGACGAGCGAAAGTGCTTGGCCTTCTGGGGGCCGAAGCCGGAGCGCATCTCTTTGAGCTGTACGTCGCGGGCCGAGAGGTCGTTTAGCACGACGAAGCCGCCGATCGCCGCCTCGGCGCCCGCGGGATCGGCGTCGCGCAGCGGGCGCGCCAGAACGAATCCGAGCTCCAATTCGTAGTCGAGCGCACGCGTGTAGGCCGGCATGGCGATGTCGTCGCCATCGGCGGCAAACGTCAGGTGGTTGCCCATGTAGTAGATGGGCTGGGTGCGCCACAGCGGATGTGGTTTGAGCATGGGGAACGTGCGCCGCGTGACGGCTTCGTAGGCGGCAACGATGGACGCCGCCCCCGGCATGAAACGGCGCACGAACCCGCGCGCCGCATCGACGGCATGTCTCTCATACAACATGAAGTCGCGGAACGAGCGCGGCGCAAACGGCAGAATTGCGCGGGCGTCATCTCCCGCCGGTGCCACGTCGCGCGCGGCTTGCGCAAGTCGTTCGCGCTCCTCCGGCGGCAGCGCCAGCAGCCTCACCACGTCATCGGCAATGCCTTGATTGAACGGCGGTATTCTCGAAGCGGCGGCACCGGCCGGCACCCAACCGTGCGGCGCCAGCAGTTCGACGCGCCGTGCTCCGCTGCCCGTTTCGACGCGCCGCAACTTCATGGCCGACGCACCTCTTCAAGTCTGGTTCTCATTGTCGTGACCGACTTTAGACTTTCGGAACTGCAGAATACGTACGACGTTCTAGATAGTTCGGCGTTATTCTTTGAGGAGAGGAAACAGCATGGCAACGACAAGAAAATTGACGATGGGTATCATCGCCGCAGCAGCCCTCGCGTTGAGCACGGGCGCGGCGTTCGCGGATCACTTCGTCGGGACCTGGAAGGTGAAGGACTCGGCTGGCAAGGACTTCAGCATCGTGGTCGCCAAGGACGGCACCGCCACCGCCGATCGCAGTGGCGAAGGCATGACGGGCAAGTGGGCCGAGGAAGGCGATGCCGTGACCATTACCTGGGACACCGGCTGGAAGACCAAGATCGCCAAGGACGGCGACGGCTACAAGAAGACGGCCTACGAGGGCGACGCGGAAAAGAGTTCGTCGGCCGCCGAGAAGGCGAAGTAGGCGACAGGATCTAATTGCGGGGCGCCGATGAAGGCGCCCCGTTGTTTAACGCGGGGATCAGGAGGCGGAAATGGTCATCGGCTGGTCGCAGATCATCGTGTGGCTCATGGTTGGTTTGATCGGCGGCAC
>JBDTOR010000213.1:0-3907 GCA_039933175.1 Hyphomicrobium sp.
CCGTTGCCGGCCTCGATGGCGTCGATGAACGCCTTGGTGAGCTCCGTCGCCGAGACGGACTTCTTGCGCAGCTTGTCGCGCGCTTCCGCGAGGGTGAGCTTCGTCAGTTCCGTCACGTCGGCTTACTCCACCACCTTGGGAACCACGAAGTAGTGGTCTTCGACCATCGGCGCGTTCTTGACGATGTCGTCGGAGATGTCGCCGTCGCTGATGACGTCGGCGCGCTTCTTGAGCTCGATGGGGACGACGCGCGTCATCGGCTCGACGGCGGAGGTGTCGACCGAATTGAGCTGCTCGACCCAATTGAGGATGCCGGACAGCTCCGCTTCGAGGCCCTTGGCTTCCTCGTCTGAGATCTTGATGCGCGCCAGGCGCGCGATGCGCCGGACTGTCGTCTCGTCGACCCGCATAGCTCCTCGCCGTTGGTGTTGAACGCCGCTTTGGACCAAAGCGCGAGGCACTCTTAGCTCCGCCTGCGGACGCGCGCAACTTGGCTTGGCGACACAAGGGGAGAGAAGCTTTGTGAGCGACCGTCGTCGCGCGAGCCGATGGCCGCGCCTAAGGCGCGGGGGCGCCCATGCGGAGCATGGCTTCGCCACGACGGGCCCTTGCCGCTTCGCGGCCAAGAAAGCTGTCGCGAAGGCCGCACCTCTACGAGCGGCGGCGCTGCGATAGGAAGGGGCCGAGGATATCGGAGGCGTCGTCCGTCCAAGGGGACAGCCCACCAGGATGGAAATCCTGCGCGCCGTCAACCGCCCGGAAGGGGTCGAGCGCCGTCTGGTTCTTGGCGAACACGGCGATGGTCGAGGTGTTCTGGGCGTAGCTGCCGTCGGCCTTGTCGTCAGAGACGATAAGGCCCTTCAACTCCGGCACCAACGGCAGCGTCGCGCCGAGGACGGAGTCGAGGTCGAGATAGCGGTTGGAGATGTGCAGCACGACGACGCCTTTGTCGGTGAGCTTGCTGGCATAGAGTTGCAGCGCCTCGGCGGTCATCAGGTGGACGGGCACCGCGTCCGACGTGAAGGCGTCAACGATGATCAGGTCGAAGCTCTTGTCCGGCTCCTTGGCGAGCGTCAGGCGCGCATCGCCGATGACCGCGTCGAGCTTTGGCTGGCAGTTGGCGAGGAAGGTGAAGTGGTTCGACTTCGCCGCGATGTCGACGACAATCGGGTCGATCTCGAAAAAGCGCCAGGCTTCGTGCTTGCGCGAATAGCAGCTGAGCGAGCCGGCGCCGAGCCCGACGATGCCGAAGCGACCTAGCTCGCCGTCGGCGTCCAGGCGCGCCTGTACGATCTTCACCGCCGCGGCCATGGGAGAGCCCGGGTAATAGTAGGTGCCGGGTGTGACGTCGGAGACGAGGTTGCCGAGCAAATCACGCAGGCGCTGCGCGCCATGCAGGGTCGTGCCGTGCGTCAGGACGTTGAAGTCGCCGCCCTCCGATTGACTGACGCGGTAGACGCCGTAGTAGCTGCGTTGCGCCTGGCCGCGCTTGACGGATGACGGCAGCATGACGACGACGGCGAACATCATCAGCGCCGCCGTCAATTGGCGGGCGCCGTGATTCCACAGGGCGACGGCCGCAACGGCGAACACCAGCGCGAGGACGGGCGTCGTGCCCCAATCGCCGAACGAGTAGCCATACTGGGCGGCGAGCAGCGGCCCCTGCCACATCAGCAGCAGCCCGGCCGCGAATATCCCGAGGATCCACATCACATCGGTTTTCACCGATCCCGGCTGGTCGAACACGCCCGGCCGGCAGGCGAGCGACAGCGCGATGAGCAGCGGGTATTCGAACACCTCGGAGAAGATGCGCGGGGCAATGAGCGCCGAGAACAGCCCGCCGAGCACGCCGCCGAACGACATCCACAAATAGAACTCGGTAAGATAGCGGGCCGGAGGACGGTTGAGATAGAGCGTGCGGTGCGCGACGAGGGCGGCGAGGAAGAAGGCGGCGACTCCGGCCCCGCTCGTCAGCACCCATTTGTCGTGCTTGGTCTGGGCCAGTTCCAGCAGCGCGAAGATCACGGCGGCAAGCTGCGCCGGCAGCAACAGCCACATCGGCAGCGGCAGGCGCGACTGGAAGGCAAGCACGAAGGTGAAGAGGTAGATCGCCAGCGGGATGACCCACAGCAGCGGGGCGGAGGCGATGTCGGTGGCGATGTGCGTCGTGAACGCCGTGAGCAGCGCCGCCGGCACCAGCGCCAGACCGCACCAGGCGAGCCGCTTGGTCCACGTCGGCGCGCCGTCGTCGGCGGCCGGCCGCGATGGCGCTGCCGCTGCCAGAGATCCGGCGCGCCGGCGCACCAGCGCGAAGCACGCCCCGATGGCGACGATCAGCACCAGATAGAGCATCGCCCAGTAGCGGCTCATCGCCGTCAGCCCCAGCGCCGGCTCGAACAGGAACGGATAGCCGAGCAGCGCGATAAGGCTGCCGAGATTGGAGGCGCCATAGAGAAAGTACGGATCCTGCGCATGCTTGTGGCCCGAGCGCGCGAACCACGCCTGCAGCAGCGGCGCGTTGGCGGCGACGGCGATGAACGGCAGGCCGACCGCGACGGCAAAGAGGCCGAGCTGCCACATGTACGGATCGCCGAGCGGCGGCTCGCGCCACGTCGCGGGCAGTCCGACGGGCAGCACGCTCAGCGCCAGCAGGGCGACGCCGAGATGCACGAAGCCGGTCGATGCCAGCGGCACGTAGCGTGTCAGCAGATGCGCATAGCCGTAGCCGGCGAGCAGCGCGGCCTGAAAGAACAGCAGCGCCACGGCCCACACCGACGAGGAGCCGCCGAGCACCGGCAGCACCATCTTGGCGAACAGCGGCTGAATCGAGAACAGAAGGAACGCCGACAGGAATGTCGTGGCGGTGAACAGGGCCAGCACGGCGGCGCCGTCCTGCGCTTTCTGCAAGGCTCCGCGGGGCGGCACGGCTGCGTTCACCCCGCCGCTCGCGGCCGACTTGCTTTCCTGCACGCGTACGATCCTCCTGCAGCCCGGCGCCCCGACGCCGGACTCCCACCCAGTGTTCCCACTTGGCCGAGCGGATAGATATCCGCAACCGGCGCGGAGTATAAGGATGCGCGAGGCGGCAACAACGGTCAGGCTCTCCTTATGGCAAATTCGGCGGACGAGCGGACGACGGGAACGACCGGCGAGGATGTCGAGGCATTCGTGGCAGGCCTCGCCGACCGGGCGCCGCTCATCGGCATCGACGCCGGCACGAAAACGCTGGGGCTGGCCCTTTCCGACATCACCCGCACCATCGCCTCGCCGCTGACGGTCATCCGCCGGACCAAATTCAAGGAGGACGCGGCCGAGCTGCTGCACCAGGCGGCAGAGCACAAGATCGGCGGTTTCGTCCTCGGGCTGCCGATCAATCTCGACGGCACCTCCGGACCTCGCGTGCAGGCGACGCGGGCCTTCGCGCGCAACCTCAACGCGCTGAGCACGTTGCCGATCCTCCTGTGGGATGAGCGCCTATCGACGGTTGCCGCCGAGCGGACGTTGCTCGAAGCCGACGCCAGCCGCCGCCGACGGGCCGAGGTGATCGACAAGCTGGCGGCCGCGATCATCCTCCAAGGCGCCCTCGACCGCATGCGCTGGATGGCCCTCTGACGGCCCGTGGCATTAACTCTCACCCACGCTATTCGCGATAGCACCTCGACCGTCCCAAGCATGCCGCAATAGCCTGCGAGTCTCTGCAGTGACGCCATCGCTTTGGGTTTTCTCGGCCCGATGGCGAAGTGGAATTGTATATGTCGCAGGTGACGAAACTCCTTCGGCAGCGCGCCGATACGCGCCGAGCCGTGGTGTTGCCCCAGCTCTCCGACGAACGCGAGAGCTACGCTGGCCGCTTCGCCTATCCTGCGCGGCGTGAAGTGCGCCGTCTGATGCGCTCATCGCCGCGCCT
>JBDTOR010000214.1:0-3897 GCA_039933175.1 Hyphomicrobium sp.
ACACCCTGGTAGCTCACGTACGGCAGATAGGCGACGTCGCCGGTCAATTTCAGCTGCGGGGTAAGCATCAGCTCGGCGCTGGTTCCCAGGCGCAGCGATCGCCACTCGTCCGTTTCCTGAAGGAATACCAGCGTCGGCGGATCCGTAGGTTCGCAGGTCTGCGGTGGCGCGAAGTTGTTGAACGTGCAGCCGAGCGCATTCATCTTGTAGCTGAAGTAGTTGTAGCCGACGAACGAGGCCACCCTGTACGTATCCGTGCGCAGCCAATCATAGCCGCCGTCGAGGGTGAAGTAGTTGAGCGACGAGCTAACGTTGGACTTGGTAATCTGATACGGCGTGGTGCCAGAAAAAATCCCCCAATCCTCATCGTAGATTTCTCCCTCGCTGCCGCGACCCACACCTACGATACCTTTCAGCATCACGTTCCACGGCGTATCAATGCGGCCATAGAGTTCGACGCCCCCGGTGCCGACACCCTCCCACGTCAATCGCGACGCGTTGACGGGCAACGGTTGCCCCTGCTTGCCGAGATCCTGCTGGTATCGCGACCACGCGTAGACATAGCGGCCGCCGATCTCCGTCTGCAATCCGCGCCCGAAACCCGAGCCGACGGCGCCCGCGCCGCTCACCGGCTCGGGCTCATTGAGCAGATCGCCGCGGTCGGAGAGCGAATAGTTCATCGCCAGCTTCACCGCGTGAACGTCCTGGTTGACACTGGCCAGACGTCCATCTGGCGCCGTGGAGCCGGCTGGGGTTGCGAACGGCCCGCTCGCCGGGGTCGCTAAACTATGGCCGCCGAGATTGAGATAGTCGTATTCGAAGCCGAGCGACCAGCGGCTGCCCAGCGCGTATTCGAGACCCGCTCCAAGCGTCCAACCCCACTCGACGAAGCTCGTCTTGGCTACCTCGTTCGACGGGCCGGAATTGTCTTGGATGTTGTTGAGCCCCATGTCGATGCCGTCATGGATCCACGCCAAGCCGCCCTTGCCGTAGACCAGCACCCTGCCGCCGGGCCCGAGGGCGAGGCCTCCGCGCGCCGTTAACGTGCCGAACCAATCGGGCTCCACTTCGCACGTCGCGCCGTAGGCGCCGCCCCGGAAGCTGTCGCTCTGGCTCGGCAACGTGCGGCCCGGCTGCATGCACGTCGCCGTGCCCTGCAGGTTGGCCCAGGTCGCATCGGCCTGCACGCCGAACACCGCTTGTCCGGCCTGATAATTGTAGCCGAGCTGGCCGCCGATGAACGGACCCGGGCTTCGCACCTCGTTGCCGAACAACGTCGCGCCGTAGGGGTTGGAGAAATTGCTGTAGTCCATGGCGGCGCCCGTGTGCGCGCCGACGTAAAAGCCGGTCCAATTGAAGGGCGCGTCATCGGCCCGTACCGGCAACGCTGCCGACATCATGCCGGCGATCAACAACGCAGTGGTGTACAGCACCGCCGTTAGGCGACCATTGCCCCGTGCAATCATCGCTTCCCCCCCGCTAAGGCCCTGCCGGGCAGCAACGCAGAGTTGAAGCTGTAAGTGATTCCACCTGCCCGCCCCACTTAACTGGGTGGCGTTCAACAGGAGATTAGGCGGCGGGCGATCGAATGTGCTCAGGCCGTACGCCAACACCGACGATGCGCGCCGGGATCCGTTGCAGCAGCGGAAAGCGATTGAACAGGCGCACCACCCAGGGCGGCGCCGACGCCGGGGCACCGGCGTTGCGCAGCACCGGCTGCACGATGCGGTTCTGGGCCAGCACCTGCAGGCGTTGCGTGACGCGCGTCGGGAAGGTGCGCCGGTGCTGCACGCGCGCCAGGTCGAAGGTCGTCAGCGTGCCGGCCTTCAGCGGCTTCCAGAGGATGTTGGCCGCCGCCACGGCGTCCTGGACGGCGAGATTGATGCCGACGCCGCCGACCGGCGACATGGCATGCGCCGCATCTCCGATGCACAGCAGGCCCGGCCGGTACCAGGTGCGCAGCCGGTCGATGCTGACGCTCAGCAGCTTGATGTCGTCCCACGATTTGAGCTCGTCCACGCGGTCGGCGAGGAACGGCAGCGCCTTGGCGACGATCTGCCGGAACGCCGGCAATCCCGCTTCCTTGATGCGCTCGGCGTTGCCCTTTGGAATGACATAGGCGAGCTGGAAGTAATCGCCGCGGTCGAGCACGGCGAAGAAGCTGCCGGGGGCGATGCGGCCGCCGGTCGGCGGATCGCCGGGCAGGCGCGAGATGCGCATCCAGAACACGTCGATGGGGGCGCCGATGTCCTCGACCTCGAGCCCCGCCTTGGCGCGCACGACCGACTTGCGTCCGTCGGCGCCGACGGTGAGCCTGGCGCGCACCTCGAGCGGGCCTTCGGGCGTCGTCGCGCGCACGCCGGCGATGCGGCCGCCCTCGTCGATGAGGTCGGTGACGTTGGCCTGCACGATGAGCTTGAAGTTGGGGTAAAGGCGGGCGCGGTCGGCGAGGAAGTTTAGGAAGTCCCATTGCGGCATCAGCGCGATGAAAGCGTGGCGCGGCGGCAGAAAGGTGAAATCCGCGATGGTGATGGGCGTCGATCCGACCACCACCTGCAGCTTCGGCACCTTGTTGTGCGGCAGCTTCAGCAGGTCGTCGAGCAGGCCCAGTTCGTCCATCATCTCCAGCGTCGAGGGATGGATGGTGTCGCCGCGGAAGTCGCGCAGGAAGTCGGCATGCTTTTCCAGCACGACGACGTCGATGCCGGCGCGGGCGAGCAGAAAGCCGAGCATCATGCCGGCCGGGCCGCCGCCGGCGATGCAGCAGGTGGTGGTCAGTGCTCGGGCGGTGCCCGGGGCTTCCGTGCTCATTGGTTCAGCCCGCACGCATTCATCAGGTCCTTGAAGCGCTGCTCCGATTGCTTCTCGATCTCCTTGGTCTTCTCCTCCGGCACCCCGCTATCCAAGAGCCCCTTGGTCACGGCGACGATCTTTGTCGCGCTGCCTTCCAGCGTGGCGGTGAGCACGAGGCGCAGGAAGCGCGACAGCTCCTTGCCGGCGCGGTCGCCGATGCAGGTGCACGTGTCCTCGCGCTTGGCGACATTACGGCCGTTGCAGGCGGCGATCAGTGCCTCCTTCTCAGCCGGCGAGTAGCTGCCGCCGATGGCGAGGTCGGCCTCCGTGACGTGCACACTCTCGACGCCGCTAGCCCAGTAGAGCACGCCGAACGTCACTGCTGCGCCGACGAAGAACAGCACGCCGAATACGATCGTCACCCACTTCAGCACCGTCATGACGGGTCTCCTTCGGCAGCGCGTTCGGCGCAGACTAGCCGCGAAACGGACCAGAGGCCACGCCGGAAGCGCTGCACGAGGCGTCGTTCGAGCGCTTGAACCACAGCATAGCGAAGCCGACGAGCGGCAGCAGGATGTCGGAATAGAGCATCACGCCTGCGTTGCCCGGCGCCATGTTGCCCGTCGCGACGATGTCACGGATGTGGCCGATGGCGGCGCCCCACAGGAACATCGACGGGCCGAGGATCGCGGCGACGCGAACCATGCAGTTGCTCTTGAAGGCGAGAAAGCCAATCGCCGCGAAGCCGAGACTGGCGTAGCCGACCTCCGCCTGGAACGGACTGTCGGCCCAGCCGATGTAGCTCGCCGCCAGCTCGCCGAAGAAGACGTGGAAGACGAAGTTGTAGAAGTAACTGAAGCCGATCGAGAACAGGATGAAGTAGGCGAGCAACTCTTCCGCCACGTTGCCGCGCGTGAAACCATCCGGCTTGCGGGCGACGGCGATCGCCGCCGCGATCAGCCCCAGGATGAAGAACGTCAGGGTGAAGTTCCCCAGCGCGAACGCGATCAGCTCAGCCACCACGCATGCCCTCCTTGCCGCGATTGCGACGTGTGCAAATTTTCACCGGCGCAATTCCAATAATTGTAATGTTATACTCTTGCT
>JBDTOR010000215.1:0-3883 GCA_039933175.1 Hyphomicrobium sp.
GGCGCCGTCATGATCGACGGCAAGATGCAGGACGACGCCACCTGGAAGCAGGCCAAGGTGATCGTCGATCTCGCCCGCGTCGTCGCCGCGAGGGATCCCGAGAAGGCGGCAGCCTACGGGCTGTAATCCCGGTGCGGTCGGAATGCCGCACTCCATGAACCGAGTTTGCCGCGTCCGATTGACAGCCACGACTGCCTCCCTTCGAATGGGGAAAGGGCAACTGGGCGTGCGCCAATGGGTACGGTGAAGCAGGCGAAATATTCGGTGGGGCAGGTCGTGCGCCACCGCTTCTACCCGTTTCGCGGCGTCGTCTTCGACATCGATCCCGAGTTCGACAACACCGAGGAATGGTGGCTGTCGATCCCCGAGGAGATCCGCCCGCACAAAGAGCAGCCCTACTACCACCTGCTCGCGGAGAACTCGGAAACGGAATACATCGCTTACGTTTCCGAGCAGAATCTGCTGCCGGACGAGACCGGACAGCCGCTGCGCCATCCGCAGGTCACCGAGCTGTTTACGGAAGATGAGAACGGCGGCTATCGCGCGCTGTTCCTCCAATCGCACTGATACGACGCTGAACGGAAAAAGCCGCCCGGCTTTGCAGCGGGGCGGCTTCTTTTAGCGTGCGAGCCGTTGCCTTGCGATCGGAAGCGAAGCTTACTTCTTCGCAGCCGGGGCGGCGGCAGGAGCGTTGGCGCCAGGCGGAGGCGGCGGCAGGCTCTTCATCTGCTCGGCCTTGTACTTCTCAAGAGCCGCCTGCTGCCGCTCACGAATCTGAGCCATCAGCTGACCGCGGGCCTTGGCGTATTCCTTGTTGTCGACGGGCTTGCCGGCATACGCCTCGACGAAACCGTCGAGCGGAACCGGGAAGCCGATCGGCTGCGCGCCGGCGTTCATGGCGATCACCATGATGCCGCCGCCGACTTTCATCTGCTCGATGATGTCGGGGGTCGCCTCGATCTCGGCCGTGCAGCCGGAAGCGTGGCACAGCGAGTACTTGAGGCTGATCGGCTTGATGGTCTTCTCGTCGATCTTCTCGTTCTTGGCAGCCTGGGCCCACTGCTCTTTGGTGTAGACGGCGGCGCGCAGACCCGGCGGCAAAGCCATGCCGAGCGGCACCATCACCATCATGCTCTTCTTGTCCATGCCTTCGATCTCACGGATCGCCGCCGAGACCATCACCATGCCGGTGTTGCCGTCGAGACGCTCATGATGCGTGAGGCAGATGTTCTTCTCGTTCTTGACCTCTTTGCCGTCTTTGTCCTTCGTATTGAAGGGCGCCTTTTCGCAGAGCTTCACCCACGCGCTCTTCTTGTCCGCAGCACCAGCGGCAGCGCCGGCGGGAGCCTTCGCGGCAGGAGCCTTGGCGGCAGGCGCAGCGGGAGCCTTCGGGGCCGGATCCTGAGCCATGGCCGGTGAGCCTACGATCAGGGCAGCCAACCCGACGGCGGCGCACAAGGCCGCGACCCCGCGGGCGCTACGCCCCTTGTCCAGGAGGTGCGCAACGTTATTTGTCATGGAATACAAACCTCTCTTAGAGAGCTGGTCCGCCAGCTCATCCCTCGGTGGGCGAGCACGAATTGCCGCGCCCAATATGACGCCGCTCGGCGCTCATCGACGGGGCAGTAAGGCCCGGATTACGGCAATCCCGTGGCCGTAGAATTGGCTCGCGCAAGATCAAGTCGATCGAGTTTGCGCATCGTGGCAAAGGCGCCACGCCCCGCGTTGCCCAACTCTCCGGGCGGGCGCCGTGGCCGAGCCTGTAACGTGTGATAATACGGCAGCAAATCGCCTCAGCGCCGCTAAAGTGGGCAGTCACCCGGAGCCTTAATGCTGCACAAGCCGACCGCCGCGCTTACCCTCGCACTACTGCTTTTCGCCTCCGTCGCGCGCGCCGAACCGGTGCACGGCATAGCCCTTTATGGCGCCCCCAAGCAGCCGGCGGACTTCGCCCACTTCTCGTACGTGAACCCGGAGGCACCAAAGGGAGGCCGTCTGGTTCTCAGCTCGTTCGGCTCCTACGACAGTCTGAACCCGCTCATCGTCAAGGGTGTCGCCGCCAACGGCGTCCGCGACCTGACGATCGAAAGCCTGATGGCGCGCGGGCTCGACGAGCCGTTCACGCTGTACGGCCTTGTCGCGGAAACCGTCGAGGTGCCCGAGGACCGCTCCTCGATCACTTTCAATCTCAACCCGAAGGCGCGGTTTTCGGACGGGCATCCGATCACCGCCGACGACGTGCTGTTCTCGCTCGACCTTCTGAAGCAGAAGGGGCGCCCCAACCATCGCACCTACTTTGCCAAGGTGGCGAAGGCCGAGAAGCTGTCGGACCGCAGCGTGCGCTTTACTTTCGATGCCGCCGGCGATCGCGAGATCCCGCTGATCATGGGTCTGATGCCGGTGCTGCCCAAGCACGCGATCAATCCCGACACCTATGAGAGCACCAGCCTCGAGATCCCGATCGGCTCGGGGCCTTATCGCATCGGCAAGATCGACGCCGGACGCTCGATCACCTTCGTGCGCGATGAAAACTATTGGGGCCGCGATCTGCCGGTGAACCGCGGCCGCTATAACTTCGATGAAATCCGCTACGACTATTTCCGCGAAGGCTCGGTGATGTTCGACGCCTTCAAGGCGGGACAGGTCGACATGTGGCCGGAGGAGGATCCGCGCCGCTGGGCCAACGGCTATGATTTCCCCGGCATCCGCGACGGGCGCGCCGTCAAGCGCGAGTTCGACATCGGCTTGCCGGCCGGCATGACGGCGCTCGTCTTCAATACGCGGCGCACGGTGTTCGTCGATGCGCGGGTGCGCGAAGCCCTGATCGGGCTGTTCGACTTCGAGTGGATCAACCGCACCCTCTACGCCGGGCTCTACCGGCGCACGCAGAGCTACTTCGAGCGCTCGATCCTCGCCTCGGCCGGGCGGCCGGCCGATGCCCGCGAGCGCCAGATCCTTGCCCCCTTCCCCGACGCGGTGAAGCCGGCGTTCATGGACGGCACCTATCGTTTCCCTTCGACCGACGGCTCCGGGCGCAGCCGGGAGAACCAGGAGAAGTCCTTCCGTCTGCTGCAGGCGGCCGGCTACGAGTTGCGCGATCGCAAGCTGATCGAAGCCAAGAGCGGCCGGCAGCTGGAGTTCGAGATCCTCGCCTCATCCACGTCGCAGGAGGGGCTGCTGCTGTCGTTTGCGCGCGACGTCGAGCGCCTCGGCATCAAGGTCAAGCTGCGCGTCGTCGACGGCGCGCAGTACCAGCAGCGGCTGACCAGCTACGACTACGACATGATCCAGAACACGTGGACGTCCTCGCTATCGCCGGGCAACGAGCAACTGTTCCGCTGGTCGACGCAAGCGGCCAAGACCGACGGCACCTATAACTTCGCCGGCGTCGAGAACCCGGCGGCCGATGCCATGATCCAGGCCATGCTGGCGGCGAAGACCGAGGAGGATTTCGTCTCGGCGGTGCGCGCGCTCGACCGCGTGCTGCTGTCCGGCGACTATGTGATCCCGCTGTTCTTCATCCCCAAGCAGTGGGTCGCCTTCTGGACTCGCCTGCAGCACCCGGAGAAGACCCCGCTGTTCGGCTACAACGTCGACAGCTGGTGGTCGACGGACGCGAAATGACGAACTCCACGAACAAGCCGCCGGCGCGCTTCAACATGGCGGCCTATACGATCGGCCGAGCGGCAGCAGCGCGGCCGAAACACCCGGCATTGCTAGTGTTCGCCGCGCCAGCCCAGCCGCCGACTGAAGTGTGGACGTTCGCCGATCTGGAGGATGCCGTGCTGCGCATCGCCAGTGGGCTCGAGGCCGTTGGCGTCCTGCCGGGCGAGCGCATCCTCATGCAGCTCGACAACTCGAGCATTTGCCCGCTGCTGTTCTT
>JBDTOR010000216.1:0-3882 GCA_039933175.1 Hyphomicrobium sp.
TCCTCGGCCGAGCCGCCGAACTCCATCAGCACCGCCGGCTCGGCGATCATCTCGGATGCGTTGGTGCCGATGATGTGCACGCCAAGCACGCGGTCGGTTTCCGCGTCGGCGAGGATCTTCACGAAGCCGTCGGTGGAATGATTGGCCTTGGCGCGGCCGTTGGCGGTGAACGGGAACTTACCCGCCTTGTAGGCGATGCCGGCGGCTTTCAATTCCTCTTCCGATTTGCCGACGCTCGCCACCTCCGGCGCGGTGTAGATGACGTTGGGAATGACGCCGTAGTTCACGTGCCCGGCCTGCCCGGCGAGGATCTCGGCGACGGCGACGCCCTCGTCCTCCGCCTTGTGCGCCAGCATCGGCCCGTCGATGACATCGCCGATGGCGTAGATGCTCGGCACGTTCGACTGATAGTGCGCATCGACGACAACGCGGCCGCGGTTGTCGAGTTTCACGCCCGCTTCCTGCAGCCCGAGCCCGGCGGTGAACGGCACGCGGCCAACGGCGACCAGCACGACGTCGGTCTCGATCGTCTCCGCTTCGCCGCCCTTCGAAGGTTCGATGGTAACGCTCTGCGCGCCGCCCTTTTTCTCGACGCCCGTCACCTTGTGACCGAGCTTGAAGATCATGCCCTGCTTCTCGAGCAGGCGCTGCAGCTGGCGCGCCACCTCCCCGTCGGTGCCCGGCAGAATGCGGTCGAGATATTCGACAACGGTCACCTCGGCGCCGAGCCGCCGCCAGACCGAACCCAGCTCCAGACCGATCACGCCGGCCCCGATCACCAGCAGGCGCTTGGGCACTTTCGGCAACGACAGCGCGCCGGTCGACGACACGATCGTCTTCTCGTCGATGTCGATGCCAGGCAGCTTGGCGACGTCGGAACCCGTAGCGATAACGATCGCCTTGGCGTCCACGTCCTGCTTCTCGCCATTGATGAACGTCACCTCGACGACGCCCGGCGCCTTGATGCGCCCGGTGCCGTGGAAGTGGTCGACCTTGTTCTTGCGCATCAGGAAGGCGACGCCGTCGGTGTTGCCTTTGACGCCCTCGTCCTTGAAGGCGAGCATCTTGGCGAGGTCGAGCTTCGGTTTCACGTCGATGCCCATGGCGCCGAAGTGCGTGCCCGCCTCCTCGTAGAGCTCGGACGCGTGCAGCATCGCCTTCGAGGGAATGCAGCCGACGTTGAGACAGGTGCCGCCAAACGTTGAACGCTTCTCGACCATCGCCACCTTCAAGCCGAGCTGGCTGGCGCGGATGGCGGTTACGTAGCCGCCGGGGCCGGCCCCGATGACGATCAAATCGAAAGCGGCCACGGGTTGTCTCCGTTCAAAGTCCGAGGGGCAGCGGTGCGCCGAACGCCCACACGTATCCGTAAGGATCGCGAATGCGCCCGTAGCGCATCACCCAGAAGGTGTCGGACGCCGGCATGGTGACCGTGGCGCCCGCCGCCGCGGCGCGGGCGATCGCGCCGTCAACCTCCAGCGGGTTCTGCAAGTTGATGTGCACTGCCATGCTGCCTTTGGCGTCCGAAGATCGCGGCGCCACGTCGGTGATGTAGTCGGGGAAGTAGTCCGACAGCATGAAGTGGCCGCCGAAGGCCGCCAGCGTCGCGTGCTGCAGGCGCGCGCCGTCCGGCGTCAGCTCCTTGTAGGCAACCTTGGCGCCGAACGCCTTCTCGTAGAAGGCGATGGCCTCGAGCCCGTTCTCTACCGTCAGGTAGACTTCGATCGACGCAGAAATGTCTTCCTCCGCCATGCTGCATGCTCCCAGGCCATCTTAGGCTAGAGCTCGAGAAGAAACCGCTGCGGATCTTCGAGGCATTCTTTGACGCGAACAAGGAAGGCCACCGCCTCCTTGCCGTCAACGATACGGTGATCGTAGCTGAGGGCAAGGTACATCATCGGGCGGGCCACCACCTGGCCGTCGCGCACCACCGGCCGTTCCTCGATACGATGCATACCGAGTATTCCCGACTGCGGGACGTTGAGGATCGGCGTCGACAGCAGCGACCCGTAGACGCCGCCGTTGGTGATGGTGAAGGTGCCCCCCTGCATGTCGTCGATGCCCAGCTTGCCGTCGCGCGCCCGCTTGCCGTAGTCGGTCACCTGCGTCTCGATCTCGGCGAGGCTCATGCGGTCAGCTTCACGCACTACCGGGACGACGAGGCCGCGGTCGGTGCCGACGGCGACGCCGATATGGTAGTAGTTCTTGTATACGATCTCGTCGCCGTCGATCTCGGCGTTGACCGCCGGAACCTCCTTCAGCGCCTGCAGGCACGCCTTTACGAAGAAGCCCATGAAGCCGAGCTTCACGCCGTGGCGCTTCTCGAACAACTCCTTGTATTCGTTGCGCAGCTTCATCACCGCGCTCATGTCGACGTCGTTGAACGTCGTCAGGATGGCGGCGGTGTTCTGCGCGTCCTTCAGCCTCTGGGCAATCGTCTGGCGCAGACGCGTCATGCGCACGCGTTCCTCGCGGGCCGCATCGTTGGCAGCGGAGGGAACGCGGAATTGATGCACCGGCACGGGAACCGGCGCCATGCCGCGCGCCGGCGGCGCCGATGCGGGCGCTTGGGCCTGAGGCGTCGGGGCAGGCTGCTCGGCTTCACGCTCGGGCGCCTTAGGCTTTGCCGCCGGCACGTCCTCTTTCAGAACCTGACCGCGCTTGCCGGATCCGGCGACGTCCTGCGCATCGATGCCGGCCTCGGCCAGCTTCTTGCGCGCGGCGGGGCTGGGCGGCATCTCGCCCTGGGCAACGTCGTTCTTTGCCGCCGGCGCGGCCTTGGCGGCAGGCTTCTCGGTGGACTTGGCCGTCGCGGCGGCGCCGCCGTTGCTGATGGCGCCCAGAAGCGCACCGACGGCGACCGTCTGCCCTTGCACGAATTTGATCTCGTCCAGCACGCCGGAGACCGGGGCCGGCACCTCGACCGTAACTTTATCGGTCTCGAGCTCGACCAGCGGCTCGTCGGCCTTGACGGCATCACCGGCATTCTTGAACCACTTGCCGACGATCGCCTCGGTAATGCTCTCGCCCAGGGCCGGCACGCGAATTTCGGTCGCCATCTTCGATCTCACTTCCCCGCGAAGGTCATCATCGCATCAGTCACTTGCCGGCGCCTCAGCTCCCGCCGGTCAGCGCCGCCTCGACCAGCGTCTTCTGCTCGTACAGGTGCTTCGACAATTGCCCCGTGGCCGTCGACGCCGAAGCCGGACGGCCGGCGTAGGCGGGTCGCTTATGCTTGGCGTCGATACGCTCCAGCACCCATGTCAGGTTCGGCTCGATGAAGCTCCAGGCGCCCATGTTCTTGGGCTCCTCCTGGCACCAGATCACCTCCGCCTGCGTGAAGCGGCCGAGCTCGTGCATCAAGGCGCGCGCCGGGAACGGATAGAGCTGCTCGACGCGCAGCAGGTAGACGTTGTCGATGCCGGCAGCTTCGCGCGCGTCGTAAAGGTCGTAGTAGACCTTGCCCGAGCACAGCACGACGCGTTTGATCTTCTCGTCGGAGACGAGCTTGATCTTTTCGTCCGGCTTGTGCTCGGCGTCATCCCACAACAGGCGATGGAACGTCGTGCCCGGGCCCAACTCTTCGATGCGCGAGACGACGCGCTTGTGGCGCAGCAGCGACTTCGGCGTCATCAAAATGAGCGGCTTGCGGAACTTGCGATGCAGCTGGCGCCGCAGGATGTGAAAGTAGTTGGCGGGCGTCGTGACGTTCGCCACCTGCCAGTTGTCCTCGGCGCACAATTGCAGGTAGCGCTCCAGACGGGCCGACGAATGCTCCGGCCCCTGGCCCTCGTAGCCGTGCGGCAGCAGGCAAACGAGGCCCGACATGCGCAGCCATTTGCGCTCGCCCGACGAGATGAACTGGTCGAACACGACCTGCGC
>JBDTOR010000217.1:0-3880 GCA_039933175.1 Hyphomicrobium sp.
TAGCGATGAACTCGGGGCCGTTGTCTGATCTGAGGTGCTCGGGTGGACCGTGGGTAACGAAGAGATCGGCCAAGCAGTGGAGCACGTCGTCGGATCTGAGCCGCCTGGCAACAACGATCGCGAGGCAGCGGCGCGTGAACTCGTCGAGCACGACGAGCATGCGGAAGGCGCGTCTGTCCTGTGTCCGATCCTGGACGAAGTCGTAAGACCAGACGTGGTTCGGACGCTGCGGTCTGAGACGAACGCACGATCCATCGCTGAGCCACAGACGGCCCCGCTTGGGTTGTTTCATTGGCACTTTCAGCCCTTCCCGCCGCCAGATCCGATAGACGCGTTTGACGTTGACCCGCCAGCCTTCGGCAACCAGCATCTCGCGGATGCGCCGGTAGCCGTAGCGGCCGTACCGGGTTGCCAGCCGCACAATGTCAGCCGTCAAAGCCGCTTCGTCGTCAGGCGTCTTCAGATGCCGCCTCTGCGTCGCACGCGGCTGTCCGACGACAGAACACGCGCGACGCTCCGAGACATCCAGCTGCGAACGCACGTGCTCGACGCACGCGCGCTTCCGGGAAGGGCTTAGTATTTTCCCTCGAGAGCTTCCTTCAGGATCAGTTTATCCAGCGTCAGCTCGGAGACAGCCCGCTTCAGGCGCTCGTTCTCGCGATCGAGATCCTTGAGACGCTTGGCTTGGTCCAGACCATCGCGATGTGCACGATGAAGAAGAGCACCAGCGTCGCCATACCGAAAAAGTGAATTGTGCGCGCGGTCTGTCGACCGATCAGGGTGATCAACCAGGGCGCGAAGGCATCCATGCCCGGCGACATCAACAGCCCGGTCACGATCATCAGCGGAAACAGGACGAACAGAACGCCAGCATATGTCAGCTTCTGCAGCGTGTTGTAGTCGCGTGCCTCCCTCGGTTAGCGCTCCTACTTCTTCATCATATCCATGCTATCCATGGCCTTATCCATGTGCATCTTGCAGCCATCCATATCCTTGCTGGCCATCATCTTTTTCGCCATGTCCATCTCGCCCATCGCCATTTTTTGCTTATTGGCGTCCGTCATAGCCTTCATCTTTGTTTCCATCGTCGCCATGTCGGCGTCGGTGCATTCCATCTTGCCCATGGCGTCCATCTTTTCCATTTTGTCCTGTGCAAGGACCGGGAAGGCAGCCACGGTGGCGAGGGCGACGGCCGCTAGAATCCGCGTTTTCATTGTAAGCCTCTTTCTGAGAACCTGCTGTCCGCTCGGAGTGCGATATTAAGGAACCTTCCTCCGATGCGCCGAGAACGCTAATTGAGGAAGAAGCGTTCCACCCATATCGGCGGGATCAGCCGGCAAACTTGCTAAGAGCAGTGCAACGAAGTGTCGTACAGTTAGTTTAAGCAGGTACTCACGCAGCACCGAGCCCGCCCCAGCTCTGCGGGCTTTGCCTCCCCTAGTCGATCATCGCGTCTTGTTGCGCATGTGAGGATTGATCGACAGCTCGGGACTTAAGCGACCCCCCTCGGTCGCACTGCCTCAGGCAGCTTGCGTTTGGCCGCATGGCGCTCCGTTCACCAGGGAAGGAAGTCGGCTCCCAGGGGGTTGCGGAAACTTCGCCCGCCGCCAGAGCGGCTTTCCCTTGCTGCTCGTTCTGGCTGCGGCGTTGAACGGTAAAGCCTCACGGCCGCAACCTGTGGCTCGACGGGCCGCATTTTCAGTCCACCTTGCGGCTCGCCGCTCATCACCACGATAAAGTCAGTGGCCGGCCCGGTCTCCTTGTAGGGACCTTCATCCGAAATGATAAGCGAGGTGCCCGACAGAGCCGATTCGGAAACAAGCTCGCTGACTTGCTGAGGGATCTTTATTCGATCAAGAGCCGCCAAAGCCTCCGACGAAGTCGATTCGCTACGCACACGCTTCGAGCCGCCGGAAGATGTTCCCAGCGAGACTGCCTGCCATACGATATCGCCATCGTTCCCCGCGGTGAATACATGGGTGCCGACGGGTTTGTCGGCGTCGCGCAAGGGAACGGCGAACTCCATCACTGGCTCGAACCCTTGGCGAACGTAGAGGATTCCCGTCTTGCGGCTAACGAAGATCGAGACGGGCCATAGTTTGCGCCGCGCAATGCGCGCCCGCTCTTCTGCCACTGTCTGCGCCGCTGTAGCTTCATCTGCGGCTTTGCGCGCCTGCGCGGCAGCGTCGAACAATGGCTGCGCTTCCCGGCGCGTCGTTTCCAATTGACCAGTGGCGCCTTCCAGCTCTCGGGTGGCGACGTCTTTCTGTCTTTGTGCCCTACTCACCTGCGCCGGAGTTTTTGCCGAGGACAGACTCCGCTCGGCCGCAACGACCTGCTTCTTTGCGCGGGTCAGCACTCTTTGTGCCGCCAGCAACTGCTCGATAGCCCGCTTGTGGTCCGCAGCTTTTGCGCGCGCGAGCGCGTTTGAATTGTCAGCCTTTGCGGCAGCCCTTGCGGCAGCTTCACGCGCGCCGGTTGCGATGGATTGTAGTCGAAGAACCCGGGCGCCAGACGGCATCGTTGAGGTGGCGGCGGCCGGTTGCAATGCCGGCGCGTCCAGGGGAGGCAGCAGCGTCGAGAGCAGAGGGTGGGAGAGGGGCACAGCGGCAACGTCTGCCCGTGCTATGACCACACGCAAACCGAGTTTGGTTATTCCGAAGAGCTGCTGCGCAAATCCGGTCGGCAGCCGGATGCAGCCGTGGGATGCGGGATACCCGGGCAATGGGCCGCCGTGCAAAGCGATGCCTGACCAAGTAATCCTTTGCATGTACGGCATTGCTGCGTCGTCATACCGATTGGAGTAATGCTCTTCTTCCTTCTGTAGAACGCTGAACACGCCGGCCGGGGTTTCGTAATAGTCACGTCCACTGGAAATTGATGCGCGCAGCACCGGTCCCTTGGCGTCATAGAGCGTTATTTTTTGCTGCCCAAGCGCCACGACTGCGAGGATGGCGTCCCCAGGAGTTCTGCCGGCAGCTAAGTCTTCCCACCGAGACGATTTCCTACCCGCCTCGGCCGCTGATGATAACGTGGCGATAAGCAGTGTGATCATCGCCACACGTGTCAACAGTCCCCGTGCTGTCTGGTCGATTCCGAGCATGGTTCCGTGATATCTCCCAATAGTGTCAGTCGGGGCTTGTCGCTCTCGATGCCGAGCGGCGGTAAAACGGAAGGGCGAGCATATCGTTCCGCCGACGGATTGATGGACTCCGACCGTCAAGAATGGCTGAGGTTCTTGCAGTTGCGCGACGGAGCCCTCTCAACCGAAAGCCTCGCACGGAACGTCGTGTCGTCTCGGCAGGAGGGAACTGTGCGGGGTAGCGCGTGTTCTCAGGTGCGTGCTGTCCTGGCGGAGAATTCAAATGACACGGAATATCACGATCTTTTTGTGCGCACATTTTGCCGCCTTTGCCGCGCTAGTTCCATTCATGACGGCGAGATGACGATGGCTGCCGATTCATCGAGTCGAGGCGCCTGCCGCAAAGTAAGAAGAAGCTGACCGAACTCGCCAAGACCGAGATCAACATCGCCGCCGATGAGGAAGACGAGGCTCCATCAACAAAGCGTAAGGCAGCCCGGTGCTGAGCTGAGCGCAATACAAAGCTGTCGCGCGGAGCCAAGGTGTAATGAGGGTAAATTTCTTCGCTATGTCGCGTGCTGTCTTATAGCCGGCGTGACTGCGCATGCCGACGAGACCTTCACCTCCATCGATTTAGATCACGACGGCAGGATCGACGAGCAAGAAGCGCAAGCCGCTGGCCGGGCCGCGTGTCAACGTCTCGATGCAAATAGGGACGGCAATCTGGACGCGGGTGAGATTGAAGTGCCCCCTGGAGCCGTGATCACTGTGATCCTCCGCCCGCTGCGTAACGCCGGC
>JBDTOR010000218.1:0-3877 GCA_039933175.1 Hyphomicrobium sp.
TATTCCTCGCTCAGCTACCTGCGCGCCTTCCCGTTCGACAAGATCAAGATCGACCGCTCGTTCGTGCGCGATCTGCCCGGCAACCGGCACACGCTGGCGATCGTGCGCGCCATCCTCGGCCTCGCCTCCGGCCTCGACATGAAAGTCGTCGCCGAGGGCATCGAGACGCAGGCGGATCTTGCGTGCCTCGCCGCCGAAGGCTGCAAGGAAGGCCAGGGTTTCCTGTTCAGCGAAGCGCGGCCACAGAGCGAAATCCTGAAGTTGCTGGCGGACGCGCCGGCCCGCCACGTGGCCTGAGCCTCACGCGTTGCCCTTCTCGCGATCGAGCAGCGCGCGCTTGCGCTGTACGCCCCAGCGGTAGCCGGTGAGCTTGCCGTCGGTGCCCACGACGCGGTGGCATGGGATGGCGACGGCGATGCGGTTCGCTCCGCAGGCGGTGCCCACGGCGCGTACGGCCGCCGGCTTGCCGATGCGCCGAGCGATATCGCCGTACGTCACCGTTTGCCCGGGCGGGATCTCGCGTAAGGCCGCCCACACCTGCTGCTGGAATGCCGTGCCGCGCACGTCGAGCGGCAGCTGCATACCCTTCTGCGGCGCCTCAACGTAGGCGACCACCTTAGCCACCAGCTTGCCGAAGCCGCGATCGCCGCCGATCAGCTTGGCGCGCGGGAAGCGGTCGCGGAGTTCTCGCTCCAGCGTCGCGGCGTCGTCGCCGAAGAAAATCGCGCACACGCCTTTGTCGGTTGCGGCGACGAGGGCGAGACCCAGCGAGCAGGCCGCCGTCGCGTAGCGGATATCGACATCGACGCCGCCGGCGCGGTAGGCGCCCGGCTTCATGCCCAGCGATTGCGCTGCGTCGGCATAAAAGCGGCCGCTCGAATTGAACCCGGCTTCGTAAATTGCTTCGGTCACGGACTTGTCTCCTTGCAGGGCCTCACTGACGCGCTGGCGCCGGTGCGCCACGGCGTAAGCCTTCGGCGTCACGCCGGTGGCTGCCTTGAACACACGATGGAAGTGATGGGGGCTGAGGCCGGCGTGCGCCGCCAGTTTATCGAGCGACGGGGCGGTCTCTGCCGTCTCGATCAACCGGCAGGCGTGGGCGATCTTGGCCGTGTGCTCGCCTTCCCCGCCAGGCGCGTTCGGCTTGCAGCGTTTGCAGGCGCGGAATCCGGCAGCTTCAGCGTCGGCGCACGTCGCATAAAAGGTGACGTTCTGGCGCAGCGGCCGGCGCGCCGGGCACGACGGGCGGCAATAAATGCCCGTCGTCTTGACGGCGGTGATGAAGGTGCCGTCGGAGGCCTTGTCGCGGGCGACCACCGCCGCCCAGCGGCGGTCGTCGGCCGACGTTTTGCTGCGTGCTTTGCCGTCGGTGCGGGGCATGAGGGCTATTCTGGCGTGTTCCATGCGCGAAACATAGGGGCGCCCGCCCGACCGCGCACTCCGATCCTTGCGGTCTAATTCAGATCACGGAGCCGGCGGCGGAGCGCCCTTCTCGGCGACCGTCTTCAGGTTGGAAAGACCCTTCTCCATCTCATCGCCGATCATCTTCTTGCCGTTGAAGACGATGCACATCGCCTTTTCGATGAAGTTCTGCTGTCCGCCCATGCTCCACGTGACGAGTGTCCGGTCGGCCTCCGGCTTGAACTCGAACTTCGAGCTGCTGGAATTCTCGAACGGCTTGGTGAAGTCGACTTTGATATCAACAAGCTCGGCGGGGCGGCTGTCGACGATGGTCATGCGGCCTTCGCCGATCTTGTCGTTGCCCGACCAGTTGAACGACGCGTCCTTGCCGGCGGCAGGGCCATCGAAGCCGATCTTGGCGTTGGGGTCCATCTTGGCCCACGGCGACCAGGCGTCCCACTTCTTCAGGTCGTTGACCTGCTCGAACACGGCTGGCGGTGGCGCAGCGATGGTTGCCTGGCGCTGAATGAGGAGCTCATTCGGTTGCAAGGCGACATAGCCTGCGAACGCGGCGACGACGACCACAAGGACGGCGAGTATTTTCTTGATCATGGCGTTGCTCCCCAAACTTGATTTTGAGCGCACGCCGCCATGGTATTCGGGCGAGAAAGCGGCGGGGCGATCAGATATCCGCTTTGCTGGCCAATTAGCGCGTCAGGCGCCGCGCCTCGGCGCGGTCAAAGGCGTGCTGCTCGGCCGGCGAGCACCACGGATTGCCGTAGTAGCCCCAGCGGCCGTTCAAGCGCGTGCAGTCTTTCACCGGCGCCTGGTAGGCGCGCACGGCCCTGCGGCTCCGGCTTTCGGCAGGCGCGGCAAACGCCGAGGCGACGGAGAGTGCGAGGGCGATACAAGTCAATGTTCGCAGCATGGGTAGGCCTTTCCAGTTGGGTCGCGTCACTTCGGCCGGATCTGGCCGGCGCCGCGTACCACGTACTTGAAGCTTGTCAGTTGCTCGACGCCGACCGGGCCGCGCGCATGCAGCTTGCCGGTGGCGATGCCGATCTCGCCGCCGAAGCCGAACTCGCCGCCGTCGGCGAACTGTGTCGAGGCGTTGTGCAGCACGATGGCGGAATCCACCTCGCGCATGAAGCGTTCGGCCGTGGCGGTGTTCGCCGTGATGATCGCGTCGGTATGCTGCGTGCTGTGGCGCGCGATGTGATCGATGGCACCGGCGACACCGTCGACGCTCTTCACGGCAATGATGGCGTCGAGGTACTCGGTGGCCCAGTCGGACTCGGTGGCGGGCTTGACGCGCGCGTCGGCCTTCTGCGCCGCGGTATCGCCGCGCACTTCGCAGCCGTCGTCGAGCAGCGCCTTGACCAGCGTGGGCAGAACGTTGGCCGGCGCGCCTTTATCCACCAGCAGCGTCTCGGTGGCGCCGCAGACGCCGGTGCGACGCATCTTGGCGTTGAGTACGACATCCACCGCCATGCCGAGGTCGGCATCGCGATCGACGTAGGTGTGGCACAGGCCTTCGAGGTGCGCGAACACCGGCACGCGCGCCTCCTTCTGCACACGCTCGACCAGGCTCTTGCCGCCGCGCGGGACGATCACATCGATAGAGCCGTCGAGCCCCTGCAGCATGTGGCCCACCGCGGCACGGTCGGGCGTCGGCACCAATTGGATCGCCGCCTCGGGGAGGCCGGCGGACTGCAAGCCGGCGACGAGGGCGGCGTGAATCGCCAGCGCCGAGTTGTGGCTTTCCGAACCGGCGCGCAGGATCGCGGCATTGCCGGCCTTCACGGCCAGGGCGCCGGCGTCGGCCGTCACGTTGGGGCGGCTCTCGTAGATGATGCCGATGACACCGAGCGGGACACGCACGCGCTGGAATGCGAGTCCATTCGGCCGCGTCCATTCCGCCAGCACCGTGCCGACCGGATCAGCGAGTTCGGCGATCTCGTCGACGCCCTGGGCCGTCGCTTCGATCCGCGCCTCGTTGAGCAGCAGGCGGTCGATGAAGGCAGCCGGGCGTCCAGCCGCGCGTGCTGCGTCGAGATCCTTGGCATTGGCGGCGAGGATGGCCGGCGTCGCCTGACGCAGGGCCGCGGCGGCAGCGTGCAGCGCTTTGGTTTTGGCTTCGGGCTTCGCCAGCGACAGCGTGCGCGCAGCCGCGCGCGCGCGCCGGCCGATGGCGAGCATCGCCTCCTCCGTGGGGGCGCCGGCATCGATGCGCTCGGGCTTGTTCATCCGCTTATCACTTCCGGTGCAGGGCCATGTCGTCGCGATGGATCAGCTCATCACAGCGCGACACCCCCAATATAGTGGCGATCTCCGAGCTTTTCCTGCCGATGATACGCTCGGCGTCGATGCTGGCATAGGCAATGAGGCCACGGCCGAGCTCGTGGCCGTCGGGGGCACGAATAACCACCGCATCCCCCCGGTCGAACCGGCCCTCCACGCGCTTGACGCCCGCCGG
>JBDTOR010000219.1:0-3854 GCA_039933175.1 Hyphomicrobium sp.
GCCGACATCTACGTCACGGCGACCGGCAACAAGGACATCATCACCGTCGACCACATGCGGCAGATGAAGGACCGGGCCATCGTCTGCAACATCGGCCACTTCGACAACGAGATCCAAGTCGCGGGCCTCAAGAACTTCAAGTGGAACAACGTCAAGCCGCAGGTCGACGAGATCGAGTTCCCGTCGGGCAACCGGATCATCCTGTTGTCGGAAGGCCGGCTCGTGAATCTCGGCAATGCCATGGGCCATCCGAGCTTCGTCATGTCGTCGTCGTTCTCGAACCAGACGCTGGCGCAGATCGACCTGTGGGCCAACCCCGGCAAGTACGAGAAGAAGGTCTACACGCTGCCGAAGGTGCTCGACGAGAAGGTCGCGGCGCTGCACCTCGACAAGCTCGGCGTGAAGCTGACCAAGCTGCGCCCCGAGCAGGCCGACTACATCGGCGTGCCGATCGAGGGCCCCTATAAGGCGGACCACTACCGCTACTGAGTTCAACTGCCATCCCGGGCGAAGCGACGGCGGCCATGGCGAAGCCATGCTCCGCATGGACCGGAGCGAGACCCGGGACCAAGGAGAGAAGGGCAGAGCTCCGCACTATGGGGCTCCGCCGCACCTCGCGCTGGATCCCGGATAGCGGCTTCGCTGCTTCCGGGATGACAACCCTCCAAGATGCGTCTTGCCGGCAGCACCATACCGGCAAACGCCGCGCTGTTTCCCCCTGTGGCCGCTCGCGGCTGGCCACGCCCCTCACCGCTCCCCATAATCCAAGTCGATTCGCCCCTTAGCGGGGGCGATGCCGCCGGGCCTTTGTCCGTTGCTGCGTAGCGTCTCTGGCCTCGGGTTCCCCTATTTACCGACGGATCCCGATGCGATCAGCCGTGCATGCACGATCGACAGGAAAACCGCGTGAGCTCATCGCTCTCGTCGCGGCGAGCCTTGCGTGCGTGCTCGTGGTGGCGGGCGGCATCGCCTCGGGCGGCCACCTTCCCGCGTCGGTCTTTACCTCACCCCCAGTTGCGACCGCCGCCCTGATCGGCGGCCTCGTGCTGCTCGCCGGCGTCGTCATCTGGCTGACCGTGGTGCGCTCCAAGCGCGACGCCGGCCGCGCCATCGCCGAGGTGAGCAGCCTCAAGCGCAGCCTTGCCGCCGCCGACTCGCTGGTGCGCGCCGAGCCGCAGATCCTGCTGTTCTGGGAGCAGAACCAGCCCTTGCGCGTCGTCGTGCATACCCTGCAAGGCATTCCCGGCCTGCCGGACACGCCCGAGAAGTTCCTGCGCTTCGGCCAATGGCTGGAGCCAAATTCGGCCGCCGCCCTCAAGCCGGCGATCGACGCGCTGTTCAAATCCGGCCAGCCCTTCAGCCTCATCGTGCGGACTGTCGCCGGCGGCCACGTCGAGGCCGAAGGGCGCACCGCCGGAGGTCGCGCCGTGCTGCGCTTCCGCGACGTCGCCGGCCATCGCAACGAGGTCGCCCAGATCCTCGCCCAGCACCAGCGGCTCGCCCGCGAAGTGCGCGCCAGCCGCGCCCTGCTCGACGCGCTGCCGATCCCGGTGTGGTTGCGCAGCAAGGACGGCCGGCTCACCTGGGTCAACAACGCCTACGTCCGCGCCGTCGAAGCGCGCAGCCGCGCGGAAGTGCACGAGCGCCAGATCGAGTTGCTGGAGCAGCGCCAGCGCCGGGCCGCAGCGCGCGTCCTCGCCCGCGGCGAGAGCTATCGCGTACGCCTGCCGCTCATCGTCGGCGGCGAACGCAAGACGCACGATGTGACCATGCTGCCGTTCGAGGATGCGACGGCCGCCGCGGCGGTCGACGTGATGGCCATCGAGAAGACGCAAGGCGAGATCGAGCGGCAGGGGGTTCCCTACGACCGCACGCTCGACCGCGTCGCCACGGCAGTGGCCATTTTCAACGCGCAGCAGCAGCTCGTGTTCTTCAATGAGGCTTATCGCAAGCTGTGGCAGCTCGACGACGAGTGGCTGAAGACGCGGCCGACCGAGAGCGCCGTGCTCGACCGTCTGCGCGAGCTCGGGCGGCTGCCGCAGGTCGTGAACTATTCCGAGTGGAAGTCGAACATTCTGTCGAGCTACGGCGACGGCACGGCCGAGGACGACACCTGGCTGCTGCCGGACGGACGCACGCTGCAGGTGCTGGCCGAGAAGCGCTCCGACGGCGGCGTCACGTATCTGTTCGTCGACGAGACGGAGCGGCTGGCGCTGGAGCGCGATTACAACGTCCTCATCGGCGTACAGCGCGAGACGCTCGACAGCCTCAAGGAAGCGGTCGCCGTGTTCGGCACCGACGGGCGCCTCAAGCTGTTCAACTCGGCCTTCGCCGAGATCTGGTCGCTGTCGCGCCGCGAGCTCGCCGAGGAGCCGCACATCGACGAGTTCATCCTGCAGGCGCGCGAGAAGTTCGACGATCCGCACACCTGGGCGCGCCTCGGCCGCGCCGCCACCTCGTTCTCCGAGCAGCGCGAGGAGCTCGACGGCCAGATGATCCGCCCCGACGGCACGATTATCGACTATGCGTCAATGCCGTTGCCGGACGGCGCGACGCTCATCACGTTCGCGGACGTCACCGATGCGAAACGCTACGAGCGCGCCCTGGAAGAGCGCAACGACGCGCTGGTCGCTGCCGACCGCATCAAGAACGCCTTCATCAGCCACGTCTCCTACAAGCTGCGCACGCCCCTCACCTCGATCATCGGCTTCAGCGAGATGCTGAGCACCCCTGCGCTCGGGGCGCTCAATGAAAAGCAGCAAGAGTACCTCGGCGACATTTCCGTCTCGTCGAAGGAGCTGCTGGCCATCATCGACGACATCCTCACACTTGCCACGATCGACGCTGGCACCATGGAGCTGAAACAGAGCCGCGTCGACGTTCCTGCCCTCATCGACGCAACGATCCTCGGCGTGCGCGAGGCAGCGCAGCGTGCCCGCCTTTCGCTGCACATCGCGGTGGCCGACGATGCCACGAGCTTCATCGCCGATGAATCGCGGGTGCGGCAAATCCTGTTCAATCTGCTGTCGAACGCCGTCGGCTTCTCCAAGCCCGGCGATACCATCGGCATCACCTGCCGCCGCGAAGGCGGCATGGTGGTTTTCGCCGTCGAGGACCAGGGCGTCGGCATACCCAAGGACGAGCAGTGGAGCGTCTTCGACCGCTTCGAGAGCCGCAGCCACGGCTCCAGCCACCGCGGCGCCGGGCTGGGGCTGTCGATCGTCAAAAGCCTGGTCGAGCTGCACGGCGGCACCGTCTCGCTCGAATCCGAGCCGGGACACGGCACGCGCGTCACTGTGCGCCTTCCCGAGGGCGGCCGGGCTGATAAAGCACCCCCGGGGGCCCTGCCCCAAGATGGCCCTGAGGGTCCGCTATCGGCCAGCGGCAGCGCCGCTTAGAAGTGAAGAGTACATGCCGGCAGTCCCCGTTTCCCACGCCATAGACAATGTCACCGAGCCGGAGCTTGTCCGCCTCGGCCAGCACCTGGCGTTCATCGCGCGGCGTGGCGATCTGTTCGCGCTGAGCGGCGAGCTTGGCGCCGGCAAGACGACGCTCGCCCGGGCGATGATCCAAGCGCTCGCCGGCAGCAAGGGCGAGGAGATCCCCAGCCCGACCTTCACGCTCGTGCAGAGCTACGCGACGCCGCGCATGGCCGTGGCGCATCTCGATCTCTATCGCCTACGCGCGCCCTCGGAGCTGGAAGAGCTTGGCCTCGAGGTGGCGCTGAAGGACGGCATCGGCATCGTCGAATGGCCCGAGCAGGCCGGCGAGCTGCTGCCGGACGACCGGCTCGGTGTGCGCCTCGACGACAATGGCGGCGGCGCCAGCCGGCGCGTGACACTGACCGCCCACGG
>JBDTOR010000220.1:0-3841 GCA_039933175.1 Hyphomicrobium sp.
CGCGCCGAACCGCTACCTCGCCGCCAAAACGCGCGTGTTCATCGATTTCCTGGTGCAGCGCTTCGGCGAGGAGCCGGCTTGGGACGCCTTCCGGCATGCGGCAGGCGAATAGCGGCCTATTCTTCCCAATGCGGGCGCAGCGAGCGCTCGATGGTTAGCCCCGTCACGTAAAGGGCGGCCGCGACGAGCACGATCTGCGTCCACAGCGGCGGCGGGAAGCCGAGCCAGACGGCGGCGACAGCTGCAATCGACCACGCCAGCGTCACGGCGAGGGTGACACCTTGCAGGCGCTTGACCCGCATCGGATGCACCCAATGCATGGGTACGAAGGTCAGCACCACCAGCAGTATGAGGACCGCGTAGGTGAGCCAGCCGGGCGGGGATAGCGCGAACACGTAGAAGGCCACGATGTTCCAAACCGCGGGAAACCCGACGAAGCTGTAGTCCTCGCCTTTGCTGGCAAGATCGGAGAAGTGATAGAGCGACGACACGAGGATAAGCGCGGCTATGACCAGCCCCCAAGTGCCCGTCAGGTAACCGGCGCGGAGCAGCGCCAAAGTCGGCACGAAAACATAGGTCACGTAGTCGACGACGAGGTCGAGGCGTTCACCTGAGAAGCGCGGCAGGCGCTCTTCGACGTGCGCCATGCGGGCGAACGTGCCGTCGATGCCATCGATGACGAGCGCGAGGCCGAGCCAGGCGAACATGCGCTCCCACGCGCCATCGAAGGCGGCGAGCGCAGCCAATAGGCCGCACACGGCGCCAAGCGCGGTGAAAAGGTGGACGCAAGCGGCCGCTATGTCAGAGAGCCGGAGGGGCAGCAAGGCGTCCCCTCCCCTGTGCCGAAGGTCAGAAGCGGTGCTTGACCGAACCGCGCACCGTCAGGTCGTCCTCGGGATTGACTGCCGGCGCGGGCTCACCCGACGGCTGGGCTTCGGCTGCGCCGTAGAGCAGCTCGAGGCCGAAATCCATTTTGGGCAACACGCCAAGCTTGCCGAGGCCCGGAATGCGGATCTCGGTGCCGGCTTCCGGCTTGACCCCGGCCTCGTCGCTGAGGCCTGCCTTGTCGTCGCCGGGTGCAGTTTCGGCGGGAGCCGGCGCGGCCTCGGTGGGCTGCGCGGTGCTGCCTTTCTGCTCCTGGAACGCATACGCGCCGTGGCCGGCAACAAGTGCCGCGGCCAACGCAAGCGCAACTACGAACCGGCTCATCATAGTGCAACCCCGCGACGTGGTCATGTAATTCGCCTCGAAGCGAAAATGATGCCTCGAGTTGTTCATGACAAGGATGTTTTGCCCCTGGTTAAGCCTGGGTAAACGATTGTCCAGACTAGTGTGATCCTTGCGCCATGTGGCAGATAGGCCGCAACAATAGGGCCATCCACCCTGATCGCGATTTACCCCCGTTTTGCCCAGGGCAGGCCCGGGATTCGCCGCAAAAGAAAGAGCCGCCCGGTGAGGGGCGGCTCTCTCTCGTTTCGTGTCGAGGTGACGCGGGCCGCTTAGAACTGGATGCGGGCGCCGGTGATGAGCATGTCGAACTCGTCGATGCTCACGTTGCCACCGGCCGTATTCGTGTAGTCGCCTTCGGCATGGCGGTAGATGGCGTAGAGGTCCATCGAAGCCGCTTCGATGTTCTGCACCACACCGCCGGCATAGAACGTCAGGTCGGCGCCTCTGGTGGTTGAAACGCCGGCCGCGGTGACGCTGGCGCCCGGATCATCCTTGCGATACTCGCCGAAGATGGTCGTCTTGCCGATCGGGTGCCACTTCTTCTCGATACCGGGCTGCAAGAACCAAGTCGTGCTCGTCTCGTCGGCACCAGCAGGCAGCGATTCGATCTTCTGCTGGCCGTAGCCGGCATAGAGGTAGAGACCGGTCGGTGCATGCATCGCGGTGCCGGCAGCGCCCCACCAGGAGCACCTGAAGTCGCCGACAGGGCCGCCGCAAGACGTCGCCGCCGGATCGGTGCTTTCGCCGTAGCCGATCTTGCCGATGAGCTTGAAGTCGTGGATCTCGCCCTTGTAGGTCAGCGCGGTATCCCACAGGTCATCTTCACCCCAAGAGGCGGAGGCAGTGAACCCGCCGAACTCCGGCGTGTCATACTTCACGATGTTGCGGCGGCCGTCCTGACCCGGAGTCTTGTTGTTAAAGCCGCGCATGACAGTGCCCCAAGACGGGCCGAGCACGCCGTTCGAGCGCGTGAGGAACGCTCCCATAGCGACGCCTGCCGCTTCGGCGTCCGAATAGTTGCGTGTGTTAGCGCCATCCGCGTCGTCGAGCAGATGGTAGGTCGAGCTGCCGTCAAGGCCGACGGTCATCTTACCGAAGGTCTTGCTCTTCACCCACCAGTTGCTCTTGCGGAGGTTAAGCGTGTTGCTTTGGCCAGTGGACGTCTGGCTGAACGAACTCGATTGACCACCTTGCACGCCGATCTCGATCGTGTAGCCGGCCGACCAGTCCTTATCGATCTTGGCCTCACCCGCGAACTTGAAGCGTGACTGCTCCAGCGAGTTGGTGCCGATGTAAACATTCGACTCCGTGCCGTCGTCCCAGAAGAACGCGGCTTCGTTGACCCAGCCCGAAATCGTCAGGCTGACTTTGCGATTTCCCTTGCGCGCGGTTGTCGCCTCAAGCTCCGCAATGCGCTCCTCAAGATCTGCACAGCAATCGCCGCCCAGATCGGCAGCCTGCGCTGAGACGCTGGTCCCCAGCAGAAGGCCGCCTGTGACGAGAATGGTTGCCCATCCCGCCTTACTCAATCCCCCGAACATATACGCTACTCCCACGAAGGTACGCCTCAACTCGGCCTTCGATCGACGCAACTGCACACGCTACAGACGCACACTTACGCGACCACGCAGCTCAGCCGTGTCACCGCCGTATACGCCGCCGGTGGGCCTTGCTGGAATTAGGCTTACGCGAGTGATTCGATCGGCGTAAACGGCAAAGCGTTGTGTGACAGTTTGTGACAAACGCGCGTTGCGGCATCGCCACGAGATTGTTGGATTCGTTGGATATTTTGAAATCACACCCTTGGTAGGCTAGGCTGCCCATGTCATGAAAAACGACACTTCCCATGACGTGGCGGTCGTCGGCACCGGCCCGGCAGGTTTGGCCGCAGCGCTGGCGCTGGCCACCTCGGGCGCGCGCGTCCTTGCCGTCGGCGCTCTCCCAGGCAAACGCGATACGCGCACGGCGGCACTATTCGCTGGCTCCATCAAGCTCTTGGAAAATATCGGCATTGCCGATGTTTGCCGGTCGGCAGGCGAGCCCATAATCGCAATCCGCATTATCGATGACATGGGCGCCCTGCTGCGGGCCCCCGAGGTGACGTTCACAGCCACGGAGGCCGGGCTCGAACGCTTTGGCTACAACGTCCCGAATGCCGATCTGGTCGAAGCGCTGCGGCAGCGCGCCGGCGCAGTGCCCAACCTGACGCTGATCGATGCTGGCGTGGCGAGCGTCACGACCGGTGAGAACGCTGCGGAGTTGCAGCTCGATGATGGGCGCACCTTCGCCGCCAAGCTGATCGTCGGCGCCGACGGCCGCCAGTCCCTGTGCCGGCAGGCGGCGCAGATAGGGGTCAAGACCTGGGCCTACGAGCAGAGCGCCGTGACTTGCTCATTCAAGCACCAGCGGCCGCACGGAGGCGTCTCGACCGAGTATCACCGCCCCGCCGGCCCATTCACTGTCGTGCCGTCTCCCAATAGCGCATCGAGCCTCGTTTGGGTCGAGCGGCCGGGCATCGCGCAGGAGCTATCCGCGCTAGACGAAACGGCATTTCGTGCGGCGCTCGAGGAACGCCTGCAGGGACTTCTGGGCGCCGTAGGCGAGATCGGCC
>JBDTOR010000221.1:0-3782 GCA_039933175.1 Hyphomicrobium sp.
TGCCGAAACCTCAACGGAGTGGGTTGTTGCGTGGCCCCGCCATTCGATAGAGCATGTCCGTCGGCTTCGGCACGGGATGTGCGGCAATGAATTCTAGGATTGTCTGTAACACTGGCTGCATTGTGGGTGTTGCCGCGGTGTTGCTGCTGGGCGCCGCGATCGCCGCTCCCGCCATTGCCGCTAGGCTGCGCATCTGCCAGACACAGGAGCAGTCGTACGAGCAGATCAAACCCTCCGCGACGACCCTCGAAATCAACGCCGCGCTGTTCGCCGCCGTGGACAAGCGCTGCCTCTCACTGGCCGGGCGTCTGCTAGCAGATGGCGCGTCCTTGAAGGCGCGCGACCGCTTCGGGGCCATGCCGCTGAGCCGCGCCGCCAAGGCCGGGGATGTCGAGATTGTCGATCTGCTCCTCGAGCACGGCGCAGAGATCAATGCGCGTGATCTGGACGGCTCGACGGCGCTGTATGTCGCCGCCGAGGCGGGCCGGCATACGGTAGTCGAAACGCTGATCGCGAGCGGGGCAGACGTCAACCTTCCCGGCCGCAGCGGCCTTACCCCCATCGCAGCTACCGCCTTCATCGGCGATGATCCGCTGATGCGCCTGCTGCTTGACAAGGGTGCCGACGCCAACGCGGTCGATGGTACCGGAAAATCGGCCATCTGCTATGCCGCCGGGCGCGGCTTTCCGGCGGCGGTGCGTCGGCTCCTCGACAACGGCGTCGACGTCAACCGGCGGTATGGCAACGATCTCACCGTGTTGATGTGGGCGGCCGGCTATACCGAGGAAGCCGGGACCGCTGACATGGACGAGATCATCAAGCTGCTCATCGAGCGCGGTGCGCGTCTTGACGACCGCGACAATCGCGGCCGAACGGCGCTGATGATTGCAGCTGCCGTGGGACATGCCGCGGCCGCCGAATTGCTGATCAGCCGCGGCGCCGACACTGCGGCGCGCGACAAACAGGGCAAGTCTGCCGGTGAACTTACCTCCAACGAGGAGTTGCGGGCGCGCCTAGCGACCAAGCAGTGAACCGCCCGCGTTTCAGCGGCCGTTGCTGCCGCCGAGAATCTGCAGCCCCGCGGCGTAGTGTGAGATGGCGTCGATGTCGTCCGGCGAGATCGCCTTCATCAGATCCGACATGCCGGGATTGTTGCCGCGGCTGCCGTCGCGGAAGGCGAGCATCGTTTGCTTGAGGTACGCCTGCTGCTGACCGGCGAGACGCGCAGTCGTGCCGTCACCCTGCAGCTGATCGAGATGGCAGCTCGGGCAGCCGATCGAGCCGATGGCCGTCAGGGCCTTCTTGGATACATCATCGGGCGGCGACGGCTGCTGCAGCTTCGGCCACGGCTGCTTGGAGAAATACGCCGCCAGCTGCTTCATGTCGTCCTTCGTCAGATCGGCGGCGATGGCCGACATCTGATCGTTCTTGCGCGTGCCCTTATTGAAGTCGCGCAGGTTGAGGTAGAGATACCCCTCGTTCTGGCCCCAGATCACTGGTGTCGTGGTCTCCTGCGGGATCCCCGCCTCGCCGTGACAGGCGGAACAAATCTGTGCCTTCTCTTCGATAGGATCGGGCGCCGCCTGAGCCGCCGCGGCGTACGGAATTAATGAGAACGCTGCAAACCAAGCCAAGCGGCGGCTGATGCCAAGAGCGCGTGAATGCATGGTCTCATACTCCGTCGGCCGGCATGCAAAGGACGGGGCATACCGGCCCCGTCCCCTAATGTAGTCATCCGAGTGCCCTAAGCGAGCGCATCGCCTCAATCGACCGTGAACGCGATGATGTTGTTGCCGCGCTTGAAGTCGATCTGCGTGTTGCCGCCCGCACCGACGACAATGTATTGCTTGCCGTCGACGGAGTAGGACGAGGCCGGCGCGTTGACGCCCGCGCCAGCCTGGAACGACCACAGGACATCGCCGCTGGCCGCGTCATAGGCACGGAACCAGCCGTTGGCTTCGCCCGTGAACATCAGGCCACCGGCGGTTGTGAAAGCGCCGCCCATCATCGGCTGCGGCGTCTTCACCTGCCACTTGATCTTGCCGGTGTTGTAGTCGACGGCGGTGATGTTGCCGAACTGCTCCTCGGTGGGGATCACCTTGAAAGCGCCGCCGAGCCACAGCTTGCCGTCCGGGTAGGCCGAGCTTTCGACGTGATAAGTCATCGGCTGATGCAGATTGACGGCATAGGCCAGCGCCAACTCGGGGTTGACCGCCATCGGCGACCACTCGACGCCACCATTGGCGCCGGGAAGCATGCGAGCGCCGTCCTTGGTCGGTAGCACCCACATGTTCTCCTGCGCCACCATGGCGTCCGAGAAGCGGATGAGGCTGCAGTCGTCACGGTTGTTCACGTAGACGTGGCCGGTCTTGCCGCCATGAATGACGCCCGGCATCGTCTTGCCGTCCTTGTCCTTCACGTCGACGAGGATCGGAGGGCTGACCGCGTCCAAGTCCCAAACGTCGTGGGCGATATACTGGAAGTGGCACACGTACTTGCCGGTTTCGAGGTCAAGGGCGACGAGCGAGTCCGTGTAGAGGTTGTCGCCAGGACGCAGCGAACCGTCGAGATCGGGCGACGGGTTGCCGACAACGAAGTAGATGCGGTTGGTCTTCAGATCGACCGCCGGGTTCTGCCACACGCCGCCGCCGAGCGTCTTATAGGGATCGCCCAGTTTTTCGTAGGCGGCTTTTTCAGCTGCTATGTCGCGATGCATGTCGCGTCCGGTGGCATCGTGTGTCGCCCACACGCCCGCCGACTTTTCCGGGATGGTGTCGAAGTTCCACACCTGCTTGCCGGTCTCGGCGTCGTAGGCGCGCACGAATCCCCGGATGCCGTACTCGCCGCCGTTGGTGCCGATGAGGATCTTGCCGTTGACTGCAGTCGGAGCCATCGTCTCGCTGTAGCCGAGTTCAGGATCGGCGATCTCCGTTTCCCAGACGAGGCTGCCGGTTTTAGCGTCAAGCGCCAGCAACTTGGCGTCGAGCGTCGCCATGAAGACCTTGTCGCCGGTCACCGCGACGCCGCGATTGTTGGGTCCGCAGCAGTACGTCGTGATCGGGCCCATCTTGTGCTTGTAGTGCCAGTACTGCTCGCCCGTCTTGGCGTTGAGGGCGTAGACGTGATTGAAGGCCGTCGTGACGTACATGACGCCATTGACGACGATCGGCGTCGTCTCCAGCGACTCTTTAACTTCCGTCTGGAATATCCACGCCGGGTGCAGCTTGCCGACATTCTTGGTGTCGATCTGCTTGCCGGGGAAATAGCGCGTCTGATCGTAGTTGCCATTGGTGTGGAGGAAGTTGTTGGTGTCGCTCGCCGCCGCGCTCAGCTGCTCCTGCGTGACTGTCGTCGCCGGCGCACTCGTCGCCGCCTTGGTGGTGGTGTGCTCAATCTCTTGTGCACTGACAGCGCCAATTGCAGCGCACCCTATTGCCGCCCAGCACAGGGGGCGAATGTGACCTTTTTTGGCAAGTTGCATTGCTTCCTCCCAGTCCCTCTGGCACGTACACGGCCGCCACGAAGGAGCGGCTCTGATGGCGAGCCTAAACGGGAACTTTCGGAGACTGCGCTTGCCATTCTTTCCTGTCAACGCAGGCTAAGTTGCCCGTTTTGGATCCAACCAATGCAATGTGTGCGGACCTTCATTGCACCGAAAACCGACCAGGCATTCTCTCACTCGCGCAGACTTGCGCGCGGGTGCAACTCTACAATTTGCGATAAAGCGAAGCGGACCATCAGCTGCTATCTGAGGTCCGCTTCAGTTCAGAAGCAGAAACGAA
>JBDTOR010000222.1:0-3737 GCA_039933175.1 Hyphomicrobium sp.
GGCATGGATCGCACATGGAGCTGCTTTGACTGCCAGTTCGATGGCGCCGAGCCGGTTTGCTTCACGGCCGCCGGGGCCTTCGATCCGCATCGCCTTGCCCGCATGCTGCTGAAGGTCAATGCGTCCGACGTGTCGCCGGAGCACAAGGCCGATCGCATGCGCGCCTACGATTGCGTCGACGAGATGGTGCAGGCGGCGCCCGAGGCGGCCGTGCAATTCATCCTCGCGGCGCTCGACGAGTGCCAGACCGGCGCTGATGTGGGGCTGCTAGGGGCGGGCGCGCTCGAAACGCTGCTCAAGGCCAACGGCCCGCAAGTCATCGGCACGCTCGAGGCTGCGGCGTGCAAGCACGCCAAGATGCGCTACCTGCTGTCGGCGACCTGGGGGCAATCCTCGATCGCACCAGGGGTTTGGGCGCGGCTCGTCGCCGCCGTGGCGCCGGGGCCGGTGATGGACGCCGACGCGCGCACGCCGGCCGCCGGACGCGAAGATAAGGTTCTCGACGCTGCCGGCCTTGCGGCGCTGCTGTCGAAGCCGATGGACTGAGCGCGTGAGCAGCGACACCCCACTGCCGGTGATCTACGTCGATGCCGACGCCTGCCCGGTGAAGGACGAGGCGGTGCGTGTCGCCGAGCGGCACGGCCTGCACATCCATTTCGTGTCCAACGCCTTCATGCGGCTACCCGAAGGCCCGCTGATCCATCGCGTCGTCGTCGCCGAAGGGCCGGACGCGGCCGACGATTGGATCGCCGAGCGCATCGGGGCGCGCGACATCGCCGTCACCGCCGACATTCCGCTCGCCGCCCGCTGCCTGAAGAATGGCGCCACCGTCATCGGGCCGACCGGCAAGCCGTTCACCGAGTCCGGCATCGGCATGGCGCTGGCCATGCGAGAATTGTCGGCGCACTTGCGCGAAACGGGCGAGAGCAAGGGCTACAACGCCAGCTTCACCAAGCAGGACCGCTCGCGCTTTCTGGAAGCGCTGGAGCTCGCGGTGCGGCGGGCTAAAGGCTAGTCGCGTGCGAATACGGGAACGAGAAACTCGGCAGCGTAGCGGGTAACTGGCTTACCCGCGGTGGACGTGTTGCGCTCGTAGTCGGTGCGCACGTACAGCGCCCACTGGATGCCGACACCTTCATCGTCGAGTTCGACCGGCGGCTGGTCGGCGGGCAGCGGCACGTCGATGGGGATCGTCGTGTTGTCCTTGAAGCGCATCAGCCGATCGGTGCCGATCGGGTGCGTTTCCGACCAGATCTTTTGCGTCGCCCATTCCTTGCGACGCCCACCCTTTGACCCGCGCACCCAGTGATAGGTGCGGCGCTCGCAAGCGATTTCGGCTTCGAGCGCAATGGCCTCGGGTAGGTGCACGGTTATGCTGCCGCGGAAATTGCCGCCGAGATAAGCGGGTAGCGTGTCGATGTGCAGCGTCGAGGCGCCGTGCCGCCACCAGGTGCGGGTCGCACCGATGGCGCACAGCACGCCGATGAGGCCGCCGATCGGAAAGATCATGCCGAGAAGCGCCTCGCCCCATGAGTCGCGCGCCGCTGCGATGATCTTGTCGCTGTTGACGCCCCAGATCAGCGCACAGGCGCCGCACCAGCCGGCAGACCAGACCCACAGAAAGACCGCCACGGCGAGGCTGGAGCGGTCGATGACACGGCGCGCCGCCCAATCGGCGCGCAGCATCCACGGGGCGCCCCGGTGCTGTGCGGCCATGCGTTCGGCCTGCGCGGCGCGGGCCGGCTCGGCAAAGAACAGCAGATAGTAGAGGCCGACGCCGAATGCGGTGAACACGCCGCCGACGACGACGCAAATGATTGCCCCGGCAAGCTCGGTGTCGCCGCGACGGAAGGCGGAGAAGCCGCCCCACGAGGCAGCGAGGCCCATCAGCGTCGCGAACCCGAGAATACCGTGCACGACGATGCTGGAGAGCACGCCGCGCGGGCGCTCGATGATTTGCACGGATGTAGTGAGGGTCGGCGGCATCGGTCACGTCCCCTGGGGCCCTTTGGGCGGGTCAGCGTGTTTAGAACGCCGCGATGCAGCTGTCTTGTTTCAGGGGGAACAGTGCGCTTCGCCCCGGGGTGAGGGACGTTTGCCTTGGTGCTCAGGTCTTGGCGCCGAGGGCGAGCCGCGCCGCACCGAGAATGGCGCCGGGCCGCGCCGGCGTTCCAGCCTGCAGCAGCACCACGATCCCGTCGTAACCCTCGAAATCTTTCGCCACGATCGTGCGGGTAAGCGGCTGCCCGCTCCACTGTCCGGCCGGCACGATGTCGCGCACGACGTTGGCGTAGGTGACCTTCTCGCGCGCGTTCTCGCCGCGGCCGATGGCGACGTCGCGTGCCGCAAAGTAGGGCAGCACGGTGATCATCGCGTCCTTGGCCCCGCCGCTCGCCGCCGCGCCGATCGACAGCATGATGTCGTTGCCGGCGGTTTCGGCGCTGACCGGCACGGTCAGGATGCCGGCGGTCTGCGCGATCGCGTCGGCGATGGCGGTGGGATCGGAGCCGATGGCGTGCGTGGCGCCGTTGACGACGGCCTGCGGCGTGTAGACCTGACCGTCGCCGCGCACGCCGGCGTAGGCGTTCTGGCGTTCGGTGAAGGCGTGCTTGGCCAGTGTGTCCTTCCAGCCGAGCCGGTCCCAGTAGTCCACCGGCAGCGACAGCGCGATGAGGTCGGGGTCGCGCGCCAGCTTGACGAACAGCTTGTCGGCCGGCGGGCACGACGAGCATCCCTGGCTGGTAAACAGCTCGAGGACGGCACGGGGCGCCGCGTGGGCGGCGCCGGCACCGAGGCTGGTTGCCGCCAGCAGGGTTGCCAATACGCGTGAAGGGGTACGTGGGCTCATGCGACCTACCTCGAAGTTATCGACTTCTCGGGAAACTATTCGGCAGGGCCTGACAATCGTTACGCCCAGGTTCGTTGCGCCTTGAGCGGAGCGGCCGGCGAGGCCATATTCGGGGCATGTCCCCTCCCCCCAAGGACGCAGATAAAATCCCGAAGCCGCGCGCCTCGCGCGTCAGGTCCGGCAAGCCGACCCCGCCTCCGGCCGAGACGGCCGCCGGCACGCCGGAGGTGCGCGCGCGCGGCAAGGGCGGCCGCAAGCGGGCCGAGCAGACGGGCGCCGGGATGAGCGAGGCGCCGCAGGCCGATTTCGGCGTCGGACCGCTTTCGCCGGCACTGACGCCCGGCGGCGAGGTGGAGATGCGGCCGCCGGTGCCGAGCCGGCCGAGCTACGACCTCGAAGAGACTCACAAGCCGCTGCCGGCGCTGCGCCAGCAAGGGCCATTGCCGCCCATGGGCGGCGCGCCGATCGGCAAATATCTCGACGCGCTGCTGGCCAAGCCGGACCAGCGCTCGGCCGGCGCCAAGGAGCTGCTCGACAGCCAGCCGATGCTGGCGGCGCATCCGCTTGTCTCCGGCAATCAGCCGACGTTCGTTCCACATAGGCCCGAGCGGCCCGACAAATCCGAAGGCGGCATCCGCTTCGATATCCAGTCGGAGTACACGCCGAAGGGTGATCAGCCGACCGCCATTGCCGAGCTGGTCGCCGGCGCCAACGCGCACGAGCGCAGCCAGGTGCTGCTCGGCGTCACCGGCTCGGGCAAGACGTTCACCATGGCCAAGGTGATCGAGGGCACCCAGCGCCCGGCGCTGATCCTTGCCCCCAACAAGACGCTGGCGGCGCAGCTCTACGGCGAGTTCAAGAGCTTCTTCCCCGACAACGCGGTCGAGTA
>JBDTOR010000223.1:0-3722 GCA_039933175.1 Hyphomicrobium sp.
GTAGAGCGAGGCGAAATCGAACGGGTCGAGCAGCAGCGGCGGGAAACCGCCCTCGCGCGTCAGGTCGGCGGCGATGCGGCGCACGAACGGAAACAGGATAGACGGGCAGTTGACGAGCAGGAACGGCTCGAGCGCCTGCTCGGGAATGTTCTCCAGACGGAACAGGCCGCCATAGACGAGCTCCAGCTGATAGATCTCACCCTGCTTGTTGCTCGCCTGCGCGTTGAACTCGATGCTGCTTTCGTACAGCTGCGGGCCGACGTTCTTGGCGCCGACGTTGATCGTCAGCTGCAGGTTCGGCTGATCGCCCGGCTCCTTGATCAGCTTCTCGATGTTCGGGTTCTCGAACGACAGATCCTTGATGTACTGCGCGACGACCTTCACCTGCACGGGCGGCGGCGCGGTCTGGGGTGCCTGTACGGGATTGCTGGGCTTTCCGTTGCCGTTGCCGGTGCTGGCCATCGAGGGTGTTCCGTAGGTCAAGGTTGCGCGATCGAGGCGGCTAGCTAACACGCGGCCCCCGCTGCGACAATGTCGGACCCGGGACGGGGTTCAGCGGTTGCCGTCGCGGTCGTCATCGAGGCGCTGATAGGTGCCCTCGATGACGACGGGGCGCGCCGTTTGCGGCTTGCCGGCGGGGGCGGCGCTTGGATCGACAGCGCGGCGCTGGCCGGCGAACCCCGGCAGCATGGCACCCAGCATGAGGCTGCGCAGCGGCGGCACCAGCAGGGCGATGCCCAATGCGTCGGTGATGAAGCCCGGCACGATCAGCAGGCAGCCGGCGGCAATCTTGGCATAGCTGTCGACGATCGAGCTCACGGCGAAGCGGCCCTGGCTCATGGTGTCGAACATGCGCCCGACCATCGAAACGCCTTGCTGGCGAATGATGAACATGCCGAGGAACGCAGCGAGGAAGAGCAAGCCGAGCGTGGGCCACAGGCCGATCGCCTGACCGACCTTAATGAGCACGACGATCTCGAGCAGCGGCAGGGCCAGAAACAACACGACCAGGATGCGGCGCACGGACGACATCATCTGTGACTATTTCTCTCGCGCTAGCAGGTTATTGAGCATCTCGCAGCATCCTGGGCGCAAATGCTGCGCGGACCCGCAATCGGGTTGGCATTGCAGCGTTTGTGCCTTAACTTGCAGAGAACGACCATCTTAACCCCTTGATGGCGGACGGATCAGAGGCCCTTCGCTCCCCGGACTTGGGCCCGGCTTAAGGCGCGATCATATATAGCTGTCGTATCCAGTCACGCTGTTGATTGCCAGGAAGGCGCCGTTCATGGAGAAGATTGATCTCTTCACCCTCATCTCGCTCATCGTCGCGGTGGTCGTGATCTTGAAGCTGAGAAGCGTCCTCGGGCGCCGCACGGGTGATGAGGAAGCGCGCGTCGAGCGCTATCGGGCCGAACGGGCCCAGCGCGGGGCCGCTGCCTCGCCTACCGACAACGTCGTCGCCTTGCCGCGACGCGAGCGCGATACGGCAGCTCCCGCGCCCGTCGCCGAGGTGACGCAGGCCGACGCCGAAGAGCGCATCAAGACCTATCCGAGCGTCGAGGCCGGCGCGCGCAACGGACTAATCGAGATCGCGCGCCTTGACCCCGCATTCGATCCGGACAGCTTCATCCGCGGCGCTAAGCAGGCGTACGAGATGATCGTCACCGCGTTTGCCGAGGGCAACCGCAAGCTGCTCAAGGATCTGCTCAGCCGCGACGTGTACGAGGGCTTCACAGGCGCCATCACCGATCGCGAGAGCCGCAGCGAGCAGGTCGATCAGAGCTTCGTCGGCATCGACAAGGCCGAGATCATGGAATCGGAAGTCAAGAGCGGCATCGCGTCGATCACGGTGCGCTTTGTCAGCCAGCTGATATCGGCGACGCGCGACAAGGCCGGCGCCATCATCAACGGCGATCCGCAACGGATCAAGGAAGTGACCGACATCTGGACGTTCAGCCGCGACGTGTCGTCGGCGAAGACGCGCGGCAATCCGAATTGGCGACTGATCGCTACGCAGTCGCCGGCCTAAACGATCACAGCGCGCGGGGGCGCAAGCAAAAGAGGAGGGTCGCGCACGAGCGGCCCTTCATCATGTAGGGACGTCGCACGCGACCATGGCAGCCGCCCGCGCCCTGATTGCCGTGAGATGGATGGCTGCGGCCGGCGTCGTTGCCGCCGTCTCAGCCGCCGCCTCCACCACCGCCTGGGCCGCCCCGCCCGACAAACCGCCGCCGGCCGCCCAGCCCGCCATCTCCCCCGCCCCAGCTGCCGCCATGAGCAAAGACGCAACACCCAAATCGCCCGAGGTCAAGGCCGCGCCGGCGCCCGCCAAGCAGCCGCAAGCCAAGCTCGAGCGGGTGACGTTCGCCGACTTGCCGGGTTGGGAGCGCGACGATCACCTGGCGGCCTTTAAGACCTTCCTCAAGTCGTGCGATGCGGTCAGCAGGGCCGCGAGCAAACCGCCGACCAACAAGGCCGCCTCGCAATGCAAGGTGCCGGCCGGCGACCTCGCCGCCGCCTGCCGCGCCGCACAGGATATCGCGTCGCCGACGGAGGCTTTGGCCAAGGTGTTCTTCGAAACGCAGTTCGTGCCGCATCGCATCGCGCAGCAGAAGCCGCAGGGGCTGTTGACCGGCTACTATGAGCCGGTGCTGGAGGGCTCGCGCACGCCGCAGGGCAAGTTCCAGACGCCGGTCTACAAGCGCCCAACCGATCTCGTGAACGTCGTCGACGAGGCCGATCGTGCCTCCAAGCCCGACGGGCTGACGCATGTGCGCAAGACGTCGGCCGGCGAAACGCCCTACCCGACGCGCGCCGAGATCGAGCAGGGCGCGCTGGCCGGCAAGGGGCTGGAGCTGCTGTACCTCGAAGACCCCGTGGAAGTGTTCTTCATGCACATCCAGGGCTCGGCCCACATCCATCTCACCGACGGCACCTCGGTGCGCATCAACTACGACGGCAAGAACGGACATCCGTACACGTCGATCGGCCGCTATCTCATCGACAACAAGCTGCTCGAAGCCAACAAGGTGTCGATGGCGGCGCTGGGCAAATGGCTGCGGGCCGACAAGGCGCGCGGCCAGCAGGTGATGTGGCAGAACCAGTCGTTCATTTTCTTCCGCGAGTTGGGGAGCGACAGCGAAGGTCCGATGGGGGCCATGTCGGTGACGCTGACGCCGGGGCGCAGCCTCGCCGTCGACACCGGCTATCACACGCTCGGCACGCCGCTGTACGTCAGCGCGCCCGAACTTGGCCATGCAACGAAGAACGGCGGCTTTAATCGTTTGATGGTGGCCCAGGACGTAGGCTCGGCGATCAAAGGGCCGGAGCGGGGCGACATCTACTTCGGCTCGGGCGAGAAGGCCGGCAAGCTGGCTGGCGTGACCAAGCATGCGGGGAATTTCTTCGTGCTGCTGCCCACGCCGGCCCAATCTGCCGATCGGGGCATAAGGTTCGGCGAGCGCTTGCCATGGCAGACGACCGTGAAGGGCGGGGACGGCCTCTGAAGCCGCCGCCGGGCAAACGCGGCGCCCGGCTGTCGCCAGAGGAGCGCGCGCTGTGGGAGCACACGGCGAGTTCGCTGCAGCCGATCAAAGGCAAGAAGGGGCGCGTGCACGCCGCGCTCGAAGATGTCGACGAGCAGGCCGCGGCCGCTAAGCGCGAGATCGCCAAGCCGGCGCCCAAGAAGCCAGCCGCCGCAGCGCGGCCACCGCCAACGC
>JBDTOR010000224.1:0-3720 GCA_039933175.1 Hyphomicrobium sp.
GCATGGCGAGCGATCTCGATCGCCAGATCAAGGCCGAGGAAGACCGCACCGGCGTGCGCGATCCGGCCCATTTCTCCTATTCCACCTTCGCCAAATCGGCCAGCCAGCGGCGGGACAACCTGCGCGCCTCGGCCGATGGGCTGAAGGCCAAGCTCGAAGCTGCCCTGCGCGAGCGCGATGAAGCCGTCGAGCAGGTCGCCCGCGCCGATTCGCCGGTCGGCCAGGATCAGATCCGCAATCGCCGCCGCGCCGAACGGAGTGCCACCGCCGTCCTGCGCTGATCGCAACCGGCAGATTTTGACCCGGGATGGCTGGTCTGTTTTTGACGCCGTCTTTCCGGCCTTGTCTTCGAAACTTGCGCATGCCACGAGGGCTCAGGAGCGGGGTAACGAGCGGCGTCGAGACATGTTGCGACCGGCATTCATCTGCATCGTCGCCGCCATCGGTCTTTTCGGGGCCGGCTGCTCCGGCACCACGCCATTGTCGCTTCCGTCCCTACCGCAATTGCCGGGCACCGTCACCGAGGCCCCCATCGTCGGGTCGTCGACGGAGGTCTACGAACGCATCGCGCGCGGGGCACTATCGTGCTGGTTTGGGACAAATGGCCCGCTTAAGGGTAATTACGTTTATCACGCCGACGCCGAGCCGGCCGGCAAAGGCGGCAATGCCGAGATCATTGTTCACGAACGCGACCGCACTTCGGACAACCCGAAGGGCCCGCGCGCCTATCGCATCGCGATCACGCCGGACGGCGAAGCGACGACGCTGCTGTTTGAAAATCTGAAGTTGCCGGAGCCGATGGCCAATTCGATGGAGGCCGATGCCCGCCGTTGGGGTTCCGGCGCCATCGGCTGCACCCCCGTGGACGCGGAAGGATGGTCCGAAAACAAGCCGGTCGCGCCCCAGCCCTCCGAAGGTGGCCCAAAGAAAGGCCATCCCAAAAAGGGCTAGGCGAGAGCGCCTTGCCAGGCCGCCTGTCGATTAGTCGCGATACTCTTGAACGCGCGTCGCCCGCAGGCCCGGAAGCCCATGCTTGTCGATTGAGCGCTGCCAGGACAGGAACTCATCGACGGTCAGCTTGTAGCGGTCGCACGCCTCCTCGATGCTGAGCAGGCCACCGCGGACAGCGGCAACCACTTCCGCCTTACGGCGAATTACCCAGCGCTTGGTATCTCGGGGAGGAAGATCCGCAATCGTCAGCGGGCTCCCATCGGGCCCGATAACGTAGCGCACCCGCGCTCTCATCTGTTGCTCGGTCATGATACTCATTACACACTCGCTGACCAGCCATCAGTTGTAACCCAACACGATTAAGACCGGCCTAAGTTGTTGAGTAAACATAACATAAACCGGCCAGCCTGACGCGACCCGTGCTGGATTAAGGTTTACGTAGGAAGCGGCCTCCGGCCCCCGGTAGGGGGATGCGGCGCCGTGACCGGAAAAGCCCTCGGCGGCGACTTGCGCACCTGCCCGCTCCGGCCCTAAGTTCGCGGCAACCTTCGGCGCTGCAAAAACGCAGGACTTTCGCCCAATTTCGGCGCTAGATCCCGAACAGCTCAAATCGCTGGTGCACCTACGCGTGGTTGAAAACGACCCCCCCGGCGTTGCAAACGCATCGGCGACTGGCCAGACGGCCGGCAAGCGACTGCGTGTTGTCGTGGCCATGTCGGGCGGCGTGGACTCCTCCGTCGTCGCCGGCCTGATGCACCAGGCGGGTCACGACGTCATCGGCATCACCCTGCAGCTTTACGATCACGGCAGCGCCACCGGCCGCAAGGGCAGCTGCTGCGCCGGCCAGGACATCCACGATGCCCGCCGGGTTGCAGATGCGCTCGGCATTCCCCATTACGTGCTCGACTACGAGAGCCGCTTTGCCTCAGCCGTGATCGACAGCTTTGCCGAGAGCTACGCCGCCGGCGAGACGCCGATCCCGTGCGTGACGTGCAATCAGCAGATCAAGTTCCGCGATCTTCTCGACACCGCCAAGGAGCTCGGCGCCGACGTGCTGGCGACGGGCCATTACATTCAGCGCCGCGAGGGCGCGCACGGTCCGGAGCTGGCACGCGCCGTCGATGCCGATCGCGACCAGAGCTATTTTCTTTTCGCCACCACGCCCGAGCAGCTTCGCTATCTGTGGTTCCCGCTCGGCGGCATGCCCAAGGCGCGCGTGCGCGAGCTGGCGCGCGAGTTCGCGCTGCCCGTTGCCGAAAAGTCAGACAGCCAGGACATTTGCTTCGTGCCCACCGGGCGCTACACGGGCGTCATCGAGCGGCTGAAGCCCGGCGCGGTGAAGCCCGGCGACGTCGTCCATGTCGACGGCCGTCACCTCGGGCGCCACGAAGGCATCATCAATTACACGATCGGTCAGCGCAAAGGCCTGAAGATCGCCGGTCCCGAGCCGCTGTACGTCGTCCGCCTCGATGCGGCCCGTAACGAGGTCGTGGTGGGACCGCGTGACTGCTTGCGCACCCACGGGCTTGTCCTTAGAAACGTCAATTGGCTGGGTGATGAGCCGTTTGCACAGGCGGCTTGCGAGGGTTTGCGCATCTTTGCGCGGGTTCGCTCATCCCAGCCGCCGCGGCAGGCGACACTATTCGCTGAGGCGGACGGAACGGCCACTGTTGTGCTAGAAGACGGCGAGGACGGGGTCGCGGTGGGCCAGGCTTGCGTGTTTTATGCGAGCGGCGCGCACGAATCCCGAATTCTGGGCGGGGGCTTCATCGCCCGCACGATCGCCAGGCAGGCCGGCGCTGTAAAGGCGCCTGAGCTGAGCCGGACGGCCTTTGACGGGTGAGCGGAACGGGAGGCTTGGGTCGCGACGGCAAGGAGCGGTACCCAATGAAATCGATGTCGCAGACTGATTACCGCCGCCAGCCGGCACTCATCGAACGCGTACAGGGCCGCATCGTCGGCATCGGGCGTATCGACGAAAGCGCCGTGCTCGATGCCTACCGCCGGTGGGCACCGGTCTATGACTACACATTCGGGCTCATCGCCCGCGAGGGACGCCGGCACTCGGTCGAGGTCATCAACTCGAGCAGCGGCCGCGTGCTCGAGGTTGGCGTCGGTACCGGCCTGTCGCTTCCCGACTACGAGAAGCATCTGGAAGTGGTCGGCATCGATCTGTCGCCAGAGATGCTCGAGAAGGCGCGCGAGCGCGTCGACGAGGCAGATCTGGAGCACGTCACGGGCCTGCACGAAATGGACGCCGGCGACCTGAAGTTCGCCGATGCCTCGTTCGACACCGTCGTCGCCATGTTCGTCATGACCGTCGTACCCGAGCCCGAGGCAGTGATGCGCGAATTATCGCGCGTGACCAAGCCCGGCGGCGAGGTGATGCTGGTCAACCACTTCAGCCAGCGCGAAGGCGTGCGCGGCTGGCTCGAGCGCCGCATGGCGCCGTTCGCCGACAAGATCGGCTGGCGCTCGGTGTTCGACATTTCGCGCGTCACGGTGTGCGACGACCTAGAACTGGTCGAGCGCAAGGCGCTGCGCCCGTTCGGCCTGTTCACGATGCTGCGCTTCGCCAAACGCGATGACGCCGCCCACCGGGCGCTCGCTGCCGAGTAAGCCTTCGGCGCTGCAGAAATGCCGCGCGTTCTTGACGCTGAACGGCGCGCTCCGTATAGACGCGCCAGCGTGGCGGGATAGCTCAGTTGGTTAGAGCGGCGGAATCATAATCCGTAGGTCCCCGGTTCAAGTCCGGGTCCCGCTACCATC
>JBDTOR010000225.1:0-3713 GCA_039933175.1 Hyphomicrobium sp.
TTCTCGACGTTCAACCCCTACGCCAATGATCGTTCGGGCGTGAGCATCGCTTCGGGCTTCGTCGACTTCGCCACCGGCCGCAACAGCATCGTTACGGCGCCCGGCCCCGGCACGCCGACGCAGGTGAAGGTATTCGCCTTTTCGCTGATGAAGCCGCTCACCGTGTTGGCGGCCGACGTTGCAGCGAAGAACAAATGTCCCGGGCCCAAGGAGGCGGCCGTAACCGCCGCGTTCATGCCGTACGGCATTGGCTACACCGGTGGCGTCTCGTTGGCGACCGGCTGGGTGACTGGGCCGCTGGGCGGCGCCGAGGCCATTATCGTCGGCCAGCTGAGCGGCCCCGGTACCGTAAAAGTCTATTCCAGCGGATCGGCTCTGCAGGGCGGCCCGAAGGTCTATCTGCAAAACGCCATGCACACGCCGATCCCCACCTTCACCGACATCGCGGAGTTCAAGCCGTTCGACCAGGCCTCCGGCGTGCGTGTCGCCACGACGAGCACAACGGTTGGCGCCGATCTGCTTCTCAGCGGCGCTTCGCCGGCCGACAGGACCGTAAGGGTTCGTAAATTCCAGCTCGTCAGACCAACTGCTGACGCCGATACGCTTGTCGCCAGGCAAATCAACGAGGTCGGCTCCATCACAGGCGCATTTCCGGGCGTCCTAGGCGGTGATTGAGAAATGAGTGATGGGCCCTCGACGCTTCTCGTGAGTGCGCGCGTTCATCCCGGACGCGAGGCGCAGTTTGCGCAGTGGCAGGGGCGCTGGCAAAGCGCGCTGCTCGCTGCAACCGGCGCGCAGAGCGCCGAGCTGTGGCCTGCCGCCCAGCCGGACCAATTGGAAACGGTAGCATTGGCTCGCTTCGGCTCGATCGATGCTTTGCGCGCTTGGCGGCGCAGCGAGATCAATCGCAAGCTGGTCGAGGAAGTCGGGCCGCTGGTCGAAGGCGGTCTCGTCATGCAGCTCGTGGGACAGCCCGCCGCCGAGTATTCGGTCACGCACGGGGTGACCATGGTCATGGTCACCGAAATCAAGCCCGGCAAGGAAGACGCCTATAGGGTGTGGGCCGATCGCATTCAAAAGCTGCAGGCGAAGTTTCGCGGATACCTCGGCTCGTTCGTGCAGCCGCCGCAGCAGGGAGAGTCTGGCTGGACCACGGTGTTGCGCTTTGACTCGGCAGCGAACCTCGATGTTTGGCTGAAGTCAGAGGCGCGCGCCGCGATGATCAAGGACAGCGAGGACCTCGTCTCGGACTTCCACGCTCAGCGCGTCGACACGTCGTTTCCCGGATGGGTCCCGAACGATCCTGCCACCGGAGCGGCGCCCGGCATGTGGAAGACCGCCGCCCTTGTTCTTCTCACGCTCTTTCCAGTCATCATGCTGGAGCTGCGGTTCCTCAATCCGCACCTCACGTCGCTAAATCCCGCAGTCGCCACGTTCATCGGCAATGCAATCAGCGTCGGTCTGACCACGTGGCCGCTGATGCCGCTGGCCATCGTCGGTTTCCACGCCTGGCTGTTTCCGGAAGGCTATCCGCGCTGGGTTGCGTGGGCGATGCCGTTTATTTTGGTGCTTTGCTACCTCCTGGAGATCGCCGTTTTTTGGCACTTGCTGCTGTAGATGAGCAATGAATCTGCCATTGTCCGCCGATTGAATCCGCTGTCCGAAAGGCGACGGCCATGAATTTGAATACCGTCACCGAGGTCATACAACCGATCTCCGCCGAAGAGATTCTTGATTGGCGTGATGGGTATGCTTGGCTTGCCGGAGGGACGTGGCTCTTTTCCACGCCGCAGGTCGGCACCGACACGCTGATCGATCTCCAGTCCTTTCGCTGGCCGGCGTTGCGCGCCTCGGCCGACGGACTCGAGATTGCGGCGACCTGCACGCTGGCGGAGCTTGTGCACTTTGAGGCGCCCGCAGCCTGGAACGCGACGCCGCTGTTCAAGATGTGCTGCGACTCGCTGCTGGCCTCGTTCAAGATCTGGAATGCCGCAACCATCGGCGGCAACATCTGCATGTCGTTGCCGGCCGGCTCGATGATCTCGCTGACGGCATCGCTCGAAGGCACCTACACGCTGTGGCCGCGCGATGCCGCGCCCCGCAAGATCGCTGCCGTCGACTTCGTGACCGGCAATCACGCCAATGTCCTGCGGCCGGGCGAGCTGCTGCGCTCCATCCATCTGCCGGCGCGGGCACTCTCCAAGCGTTTTGCCTTTCGCCGCGCCTCGCTCACGCACCTGGGGCGCTCGGCCATTATCGTCATCGGCACGCAGAAGCCGGGCGCCGACGATCTCGTGCTCACCGTCACGGCGGCGACCGTGAAGCCGTTCCAGCTCCGCTTCGACCGCGTGCCCGATGCGCCGACCCTGCGCGAAGCAATCTTCGCCGCTATTCCCGAGGCGGACTACTTCAACGACGTGCATGGCTCCGTCCTCTACAAGCGGCACCTGACCTACTATTTCGCCGAGCAGATCCGCGCCGAGCTCAGCACCAGAGCGGAGACATGAAGCTCTCCCTCAATGGCACGAGCATTTCGGCGGAGCCGGCGCCCGGCCAGTGCCTGCGCACATTCTTGCGCGAGCAGGGATGCCTCGGCGTCAAGAAGGGCTGCGATACCGGCGACTGCGGGGCTTGCACCATCTGGCTCGACGGCACGCCGTTCCATAGCTGCCTCGTGCCGGCGTTTCGCGCCGAGGGGCGCGAGGTCACAACGATCGAGGGTCTTGCAAAAGACGGCGAACTGCATCCCGTGCAGCAGGCGTTCCTTGATGCGCAGGCGTTCCAGTGCGGCTTCTGCACTGCCGGCATGATCATGACGACTGCGACGTTCGACGATGCCGCGCGTGGTGACCTGCCGCACAAGCTCAAAGGCAATCTGTGCCGCTGCACCGGCTATCAGAGCATCGTCGACGCACTCGACGGCATCAAGTCGGTTGAAGAGGATGTCGCCGGCCGCGCCTGCGGAGCGAGCCTGAGCAATCCTTTTGCCAAGGCGATCGTCACGGGGCAGGCGCGCTACACGCTCGACGTCCCGCCGATGGAGAAAATGCTGCACCTCAAGGTGCTGCGTTCGCCGCATCCGCATGCGCGCATAAAATCCATCAAGCGCGATAAGGCCGCGGCGGTGCCGGGTGTCGTCGCAACGTTCACGTGGGAGGATGTCCCGCGTAAGCTCTACAGCACGGCGACGCATGAGGATCACCTCGTCGATCCCGACGATACCTACATCCTCGACAACGTCATGCGTTTCGTCGGACAGCGCGTGGCCGCCGTCGTGGCGGAGACAGAGGCGGCCGCCGAGGAAGCGTGCCGGCTTCTGGAAGTCGAATACGAGCTTCTTCCAGCGGTGTTCGATGCGGAGGCGGCGATGGAGTCAGGGGCGCCTGTCCTGCACAACAGGAGCATCGCCTTTCACGACAACATCTACGTCGACATCCACGGCGAGCTCGGGAGCGTCGCGGAAGGTTTCAAGGCCGCCGACGCCATTCACGAGAAGACGTATTCCACCTCACGGGTGCAGCACGTGCATCTGGAGACGCACGGCTGCCTCGCCTGGCGCGGCGACGATCGCCGGCTGCACGTACGCACCAGCTCGCAGGCGCCGTTCATCGCCAAGCAGAAGCTCTGCTACCTGTTCGGGCTGTTCGACCGCGATGTGCATGTCTTCACCGAGCGCATCGGCGGCGGCTTTGGCGGCAAGCAGGAGATGATCT
>JBDTOR010000226.1:0-3709 GCA_039933175.1 Hyphomicrobium sp.
GAGCTGGTGCAGCTCGGGCAGCCGATAGAAGGGCACGCTCGGGTACCAATGATGCTCGAGGTGAAAGCCTACGTTGCGCGGCAAGATGAAGATCGACTCGAGCCAGGTCGGGATGGTGGTGCGGGTCACGCTATATTCGCTCTCCTCAGATTCGACGGCGCTGTGCTCGCATATCAAGCGGATGTACTGGGCCGCGATGTGCCAGGTGCAAAATGGCACGAGCCAATACCAGACCAAGCCCGACCAGGCGCCATAGAATGTCAGAAGGCCAGCCACGGACGCGTAGAACGCGAGCCGCGCGGCGACCATCCAGCGCGGCGAGGGGATCAACGAAGAGCCGATCAGGCCGCGCAGTATCCACGAAAGCCCCGTAACGAACGCCGCCCGCCGCAGGATCATCAAGGCGAGGCCGAGCCGCGTCTTGGGAAACACCCACTCGGGCTCCAGCTCTCCCTCGGCGTTGTGCGTGTGCCAGAGATCGCGGTTACCGTCGTTGGCGAGGCTTGTGTACTGGTGGTGCGTTCCGTGAAATTTGCGGAAGCCCTCCACTGACGCGAACGTCGGCCACATCAAAAACAGGTTGCCGAAGAGATCGTTCTGCCAACGCGTTCGCAGGTAGCGATAGTGCGAGGCGTCGTGGCCGAGGATCAGCAGCGCATGCTGGCGTGCGCCGATGAACATAACCGCGATCACGTACAAGACAGGGTGCCAATAGTACGCGCAGAGCGCAATCGCCGCGGCTATCGCCGCCCACTCCTCGGCGGTGGCGATGAGCGCTTTGGCGGGCTGCAGCACCGACAGCTCCTTGAGCTTGGCAGGCGGCAGCCGCTCCGGGATGGTCCGGCTGGTGTTGTGCGGATGCTCGATGATCGGGTTGGTCGAAATGTCTTTCGACGGGTTCTCCGACCGCAGGAAGGCGACGATCCTGTTCAACTCGGCGAGAGCTGGCATTGGTCTCTTCCTTGCCTGTGGCGACAGCCGAAGGTACGCATCTCTGCATCAATCAATGTCTGGGGCAACCCATGCAGCATTGAATATCCGCTTCGGGTCCAACAGACCTCGAAGTTGTCGGCATAGACGTCGGCTGGGCCAGGTGCGGATGCTCGCGTGGATCCCGACCGTTCGTGCGGAGCATGGCTACGCCATGACGCGGCCATGACGTAAAATGCAAGTCACGTGGCACTAAGCCGCTTTGGCGCGGGCGACGCCGACGAGGCGGACGAGTTCCTTGCGCGCGTCCTCGCCGTTGGTGATGCGCGTATCGAACGGCAGGCGTAGCGCGCGCGCGCCGAGCACCAGATCGCAGCCGTCGGGATCGATGCCCGTCATGCGCCAGGCACCCGGCGCGCCGCCGAGCAGGCGCGTTGCATACAGCTCGACCGCGTCGGCGTGGTCGTCATTCATGTGCTCGACGATGTTGCTCTCGCCTTCGATCAAGGCCTCGGCACCGGTGAGGTCGGTCAACAGGTCTGCGCGCGGCAGATCGAAGATGCGGCCGAAGCCGCCGATGAAGTGCGCGCTCTCGATGTTGAACGCGTAAAACGAGAAATCCGGAAAATCGGCATAACCAGCGGCGGGATGCCGCGCCAGGAAGCGGCGGCGCGCGGTGGGGCTTGTCGTCGGCCGTGCCGAGCCGATGAGCGTGATGCGCGAGCCCTGCATGGGATCGGCATCGGTGCCCGTGCCGTCGATCAGCAGGCTGGCGCGCGCGTCGCCGGTTAGGTTTTTGGTGTGCAAAGCCAGCTTCGATATGAGGAATACCGGGCTGCCGTCGGGTTCGGTCGCCGTGAGCAGAAGCGACGCATAAGGATGGCCCGACTGCGCCATGAGTGTAGCCAGCGAACCCTTCAGCGACGCCCGAACCATCGTCCGCGCGGTCACCGCAGTTTCCTTAACATGCGAAAAATTCGGCTGTTTTGCCGCCTCTTCAACAGTCATGCTGTCCTCATTGCTTCCTGTGCCCAACCTATTCAGATAACGTTCAGACAGAAAACACGAAATTGGCTCCGCCACAATTGATACACCTTGGAGCCATAAAGCGCGGCAGTGGCTCCTCTGCCGCAGGGTCGGGACATGATGAAAGAAAAAAGCACGATCGCTCTCGTCGACGACGAGCGCAACATTCTCACCTCGTTGCGTATGGCGCTCGAGGCCGAGGGCTACAAAGTACGAACGTACAACGACGGCGTCTCGGCACTCGAAGCGCTGGCGGAAGATCCCGCCGATCTCGGCATCTTCGACATCAAGATGCCGCGCATGGACGGGATGGAGCTTTTGCGCCGCGTGCGCCAGCGCTCCGACATGCCGGTGATCTTCCTCACCTCGAAGGACGAGGAGATCGACGAGCTGTTCGGCCTCAAGATGGGCGCCGACGACTACGTCGCCAAGCCCTTCTCGCAGCGTCTGGTCGTCGAGCGGGTGAAGGCGGTACTGCGCCGCTTCCAGCCGAAGGAACCGGGCGCCACCCCCGAGCTCGAAGCGGCCCGCGTGCTCGAGCGCGGCAAGCTGAAGCTCGATCCCGAGCGGCATAACTGCCATTGGGACAACAAGCCCGTGACACTCACCGTCACGGAATTTCTCATTCTGCAGGCGCTCGCCTCGCGACCCGGCGTCGTCAAGACGCGTGACGCGCTGATGGACGCCGCCTACGACGATCAGGTCTACGTCGACGACCGCACCATCGACAGCCACATCAAGCGGCTGCGCAAGAAGTTCAAGCAGGTCGACGACAACTTCGATGTCATCGAGACGCTGTACGGCGTAGGCTACCGCTTCAAGGAAGCTTGAGGCGCGGAGGCAGGATGACGCTCGAAACCGAGCGATCCGAGCAGCAACAGCTGTCGAACGGGCTCGCGGGGCTGAAAGGCTTTGCGAGCGACATCTGGGCTGCGACCGCCGGCGGCACGCGCCGCTTGGCGGACGCGTCCGCTGCACGGGCCGGTGAAACTGCACAAACCATGAAGTCGGCGGCAAAGACGACCGTCGGCGCGGCGCAGACGGCCGCCTCGCGTACGGCCGGCGTTGCCCGCCGCACGGCCAGCGCCATCGCGCTCGGTGCGCAGAATGCGGCGGCGCGCGTCGAGCCGATGGGCGCCGAGACGCCCAAGGCCCTCGCCCCCATTCAAGCCTGGATCTGGCGCCTGCCGATCGTCCGCTTCTTTTCCGGCAGCCTGCTGCGCCGCATCCTGATCTCGAACCTGATGGGGTTCTTCATCCTCGTCGGCGGCATCCTCTATCTCGGCTGGTTCCACACCTGGCTGATCGACGCCAAGCTCGACGCCCTAAAGACGCAGGGCCGCATCATCGCCGACGCCATCGCCGCCAACGCCAAGGTGGTGCGCGAGCGCATCATCATTGATCCGAACGCCATCCCGGATGATTCATCCAACGCACCCAGCACCTTCCCCGACGACGGCCTCGCCTCGCTCGAGCTGTCGATCCACCCGGAGGAAGTGACCCCGATCCTGCGCAAGCTGATCCAGCCGACCAACACGCGCGCGCGCATCTATGCCCGCGACGGAACGCTGATCGTCGATACGGCGCAAACGCTCGCCCGCTGGACGGCCATGCGCAATGAGCCGACCACCGTCAACGACAGCGAGGCGCCGGAAACGCAGAACATGTGGACGCGGCTGACGCGCTATCTCTTCAAGGAGCCGCTGCCCGTCTATCAGGAGATCGGCGTCGGCAACGGCATGGCCTACAAGGA
>JBDTOR010000227.1:0-3617 GCA_039933175.1 Hyphomicrobium sp.
CGAATCGCGCTAGCGGTGCATGGGGTTCGGCAGCATAGTGTCCGAGGGAAATGTCTCGTACCGCAGCGCGCAAGGTCATGGATTCTGCTGTCTCTCTGGAGCGCGCGCAGCAGGTGCTCGCCGATGTCTTCGGCTTTCGGCAGTTCCGTTCGCACCAGGCCGACATCATTGCGACGGTGATCTCCGGCGGCGACGCGCTGGCGCTGATGCCGACCGGCGGCGGCAAATCGCTGTGCTACCAGATCCCCGCGCTGGTGCGGCCCGGCACTGGCATCGTCGTCTCGCCGCTGATCGCGCTTATGCAGGATCAGGTCGAGGCGCTGACGCAGGCCGGCGTCAAGGCCGCCTATCTCAACTCCTCGCTCGACTACCGCGAGCAGACGGCGCTCGAAGCGCGTGTCGCCAAGGGTGATCTCGACATCCTCTACGTCTCGCCCGAGCGGCTCTTGCAGGATCGGACGCTGGCCCTGCTAGCCCGCACCGAGCTGTCGCTGTTCGCCATCGACGAGGCGCACTGCGTCTCGCAATGGGGGCACGACTTCCGGCCCGAGTACCGCCAGCTCAAGGTGCTCGCCGAGCGCTTCCCGAACGTGCCGCGCATCGCACTCACCGCCACGGCCGACGAGCGCACGCGCGAGGAGATCGTTTCGGAGCTGCAGCTTGGCGCGGCCAGGCGCTTCATCGCCAGCTTCGACCGCCCCAATATCCGCTACACCATCTCGACCATGGGCGGCATGGGCGCGCGCGAGCGGCTGTGGCAGTTCATCGAGGCCGAGCACGCCGAGGATGCCGGCATAGTCTACTGCCTGTCGCGCAAGTCGGTCGAGGAAACCGCCGCCTGGCTGTCCGGCAAGGGCCGCGCCGCGCTTGCCTATCACGCCGGCCTCGAGCCGCAGGTACGGCGCAAGGTGCTTGAGCGCTTCCGCAAGGACAGCGGCATCATCGTCGTCGCCACGATCGCCTTCGGCATGGGCATCGACAAGCCCGACGTGCGGTTCGTCGCTCACCTCAATCTGCCGAAATCGATCGAGGCCTACTACCAGGAGACCGGCCGCGCCGGCCGCGACGGCATGGCCGCCAACGCCTGGCTTTCCTACGGGCTGCAGGACCTCATTCAGTTGCGGCAATGGATCGGCCAGAGCGATGGCTCGGAAGCCTACAAGCAGGTGCAGCGGCAGAAGCTCGCCGCGCTGATCGGCCTGTGCGAGCTGCCGAGCTGCCGGCGCCAGTCGCTGCTGGCCTACTTCGGCGAGCGGCAGACGCAGGCGTGCGGCAATTGCGACAATTGCCTCTCCCCGCCCGAAACGATGGACGGCACCGTGTTGGCGCAGAAGGCGCTGTCGGCGGTCTATCGCACCGGCCAGCGCTTCGGTGCCACCTACCTCGTCGACGTGCTGATGGGCCGCGCCAACGACCGCGTAAGCCGTGCCGGGCACGACAAGCTGCCGGTATTCGGCATCGGCAAGGAAACGGACGAGGCGACGTGGAAGGGCGTCTTCCGTCAGCTCGCCGCCGCGGGTCACCTCACCGGTGACGAAGACGGTTACGGCACGCTGCAAATTACCGACGCCGCCCGGCCGGTCCTGCGCGGCGAGGAGAAGTTCCTCGTGCGCGTGGCGCCGAAGGAACCGAAGGCCAAGGGCAAACGGCAGAGCAAGAGCGCCATCGCCGTTGCCGAGGCCGATCGCACCCTGTTCGAGGCCCTGCGCGCGCTGCGCCTGCGGCTCGCCGCCGAGGCCAAGCTGCCGCCCTACATCATCTGCACCGACGTGACGCTGGCCGAGCTTGCCTCGGCGCGTCCCACCGACACCGAGGCGCTGCACGGCATCACCGGCCTCGGCAACAGCAAGATCACGCGTTACGGCGCGGCGCTGCTGGCGACCATCGCCGGGCACGGCCGTGATGACGCGGCGCCCGACAACGGCCTGTCGCCAGCGGCCAACCAGACGCTGGCGCAGCATCGCAAGGGCCTCGACGCCGACAAGATCGCCGCATCGCGCCGGCTCGACGTCGATGTGGTCTACGGCCACTTCGCCGCGGCGATCGAGCGGGGCGTCATCGAGGCGCGCGACGTGCTGGGGCTCGACGAGCCGGACATCGACGCGATCCTCGAGACGTTCGAGCGCCTCGGCACGCTGGAAAGCGGCAAGCTCGGCCCCGCCCACGCGGCCCTCGACGGCCGCTTCGACTACGGCGTCCTCAAGTGCCTTCTTGCGGAGTTGTGCTGATTGGCCGCTCTCGTCTTATCCCCGTTGTTCGCCGATTTGCGAGGTGACGGAGACGCCATGCCAGGCAAATGCGCACGCCCGTCTCTCTTGCCCTTGCCGCCGGAGCGAATTCAGCCTATTGCAGCGCATCGATTTGGCCGGACAATGTGGCCGCTACGCTCAGGCACCGCCGGGCGCACGATCAGAGCCTCTCCAACATCGAATACTGGGCATCGAGACCGCTGAGCCGCGGTGTCGATATCTGTCGTCATCAACTAAAGGACGTTTCATGGAAAAGGGTACCGTTAAGTTTTACAACGATCAGAAGGGCTTCGGCTTCATCACTCCCGACAACGGCGGCAAGGACGTGTTCGTCCATGCAACCGCTCTGGAGCGCGCCGGCATGCGTAACCTCGTCGAAGGCCAGAAGGTCTCGTTCGACACGGCAGAAGACCGTCGCAGCGGCAAGATCGCCGTCGGCAACATCGAGTCCGCCTGACACTTCTCCGCCGGCGTTGCGCAAGCGACGCCGGCGGCTCTCCCGTGCAAACTGAACCAATTGATTGGAATGAAATGAAGGCCTTTAGAGACCCTACTTTCAGCGACCGGCTGGTGAACTCGTCGGCGGCCAAGAAGGCCGCGCTGGAGCGCTTCCGCGCCAAGGCAGACGATCCCGCCACTGCCGAGCAGCGCGCCGCGCGCGCCGCCCTCGCCGCCGAGCGCGAAGCGCGCGCCGCCGAGCGGGCCGAAGCACGCCGCGCCGAGCAGGAGCGCCATGCCGCCGAGACCGCCGCCAGGGAATTGGCCGAGCGCACCGAGGCCGAGGCGCGGAAGGCTCGCGAAGTCGACGAGATGATCGTGCTCGAAGCACAGCGCAAGACCGAGCGCGACCAGCGCTACGCCGCCCGCAAAGCCCGCAAGGCCTAACAGCAACGACCGGCAGGGCGCGACGCGGGAGCCGCGACGCGCACTGCCTATCGCTCACTCGGCTTTGTTCACCGCCGGCGGATTCCACGCGCCGGTGAGCGCATCGCTCTTGGGCGCATAGAGGCGCATCGTCAGCGTGTACGGGCCGCTCGGCGCCGGCAGCCAGTTGGCCTCCTGATCGGCCCCCGGACTGGCATTCTGGAAATAGAGATCCAGCGATCCGTCGGCGTTGGTCTTGAAGGGCATCCAGCTGCTCAGCGCGAAGCGATTGAGCGGGTTGGCCACCTGGAAACCCTGGTCGTCGTAAAGCGTCACCGACCAGAACGCGCTCACCGGCGGCAGCTCATCCTTGGCGAAGTGCAAGGTGTAGTTGGCCGTTCCGTCGAGCGGCTTGCCGGTCGCGTCGGCGAGATTGAGCGGATACACCGCGTCCTCCGGCAGGTTGGCGCCGAGCCCGAGCTGCGCCACCATCGCCCGCTTCAG
>JBDTOR010000228.1:0-3601 GCA_039933175.1 Hyphomicrobium sp.
GGGTTGAGGATGCCCGACAGAACGACGCTGCCGCCGCGGCGCACCGACTTGGCAATGTCGCCCGCCAGCCGGCGCAACGGTCCGGCGAGAATGTTGGCGATGATTAGGTCGAACGGCGCAGCGTGGCGCAGCCACGGATGATCGAGGCCGAGTGCGCAGGCGGTGGCGATGCGGCGGGCGCCGTTGGCGTCGGCATTGGCACGCGCCACCTCGACGGCGATGGGATCATAATCGGTGGCGATGACCTGCGCCGACCGCATGGCGCGGGACGCGGCAATGGCCAGCACGCCCGAGCCGCAGCCGAGGTCGAGCACCCGGCGCGTGGTGCCCTGCCGCGCCAGCTTGTCGATGGCCAGCAGGCAGCCGAGCGTGGTGCCGTGGTGGGCCGTGCCGAAGGCCTCCCCGGCGTCGACGAGGATGGCGCGCGGGCCATAGGGGATGCGCCCGCGGTCGTGGCTGCCGTGCACGACGAAGCGGCCGGCGATGACGGGCGGCAGGGCGGCCTGCGACATGGCCACCCAATTGAGATCGGGAAGGTCTTCAAGGACGATGTTGGCGATCGGCTTGCCGACCCCGGCGGGCAGCGCGGCCGCGGCGGCCTCTGCTTCGGCGCGATCTTGCGAATAGGCCTCAACCCGCCAGGCGCCGGCGCCGTCCTCGAATAGCGTGACGGCATCGAGAGCCGGCTCAGCCGCTTCGAGGGCGTCCGAGATCGTCTGCGCCACGACGAAATCGGTCGTGCGCACCGATAGCTTGGTGCTGGCCATTATCTATGGTCGCGCGCGGAGGCGGGTCGGCCGCGCCTCATGCCGGGCTCGCGGCGCTGCCTTCGAATTCCATCCCCTCGGCACTGATGGGCTCGGGCAGTTCGTCGAGGAAGGCATCCCATTTCTTGTCGATGTGCAGGGCGCCCTCTTTCGGCTGCATCGCTTCGAGGCGGCCGTCGGGGTGCTCCACCACCAGCCCGTCGGCTATAAGGCGCTCGAGCGCGTCGGAGATATCGAAGTCGACGCTGACGCCGAAGCTGGCGGCCAGATACTGCTCGATGGCGGCGTCGATGTCGGGCAGATCCTGGCGCCGGGCACGCTCCTTGGTGAGCACGCTATAGAGCAGCATCTCTTCCTTGATGTCCTCCTCGGCGGCGCGGGCGGCGAGCTTGAGCATGACGCCGCGGTTGTCGGCCATGGCGTGGAAGTAGAGGTTCTGCGCCATCACCACCATGTAGCGCTGCTTCTGGTTCATGAAGTTGACGCTCTGGCGGAAAGCGATGCCCCCAAGGCCGACAAGGGCGCCGAGCGCGGCGATTGGGTTTGTCGCCAGCAGCGCGATCTTGCCAGCCGCGCCGAAGAGGCCGAGACCCAAGCCGCCGCCGGCAGTCGCGCCGAGGCGCAGCTTGTCGAAAAAGCGGAAGCGCACGCGCGTGTTGGGAAAGATCATCTCGAGATCGCTTCTCGGGATGTTCTTGAACAACTTCATGTAGATGCAGTTTTCCTTGATCTCGGGCGGCATGCCCTCGCGCTCGCGCTTGACGACCTTCTCGGCTTCGCGGCGGCTGAGCTTCTGGGTCTTCATCACCGCTTGCACGCGGTCTTCGAGCGGCTTCAGCTTGAACAGCAGGAAAAGGCGCTGGAAAAGCGGGATGTCGAACTGTTCGCGCAGGTAGAACTTGTGCCAGCGGCGGCGCGCATCACGCTTGCTCGAGGCGCCGCGATAGAACAGCAGCACCTCCTCGAATACTTCGAGGTCTACCTGCAGGTCGAGGCCGTAGGCGGATTCCCGGGTCAGGATCTGCTCGACGTCGTTGTGATCGATGCGAACGTAGTTGGCCTGGGTAAGGATGCGCGTCATGCCGTCGGTCACGCGCGCCTGCATGACGGCGCGCTCGTCCGCAGTAAACGTGCGCGTCATCAGCAGATCGCTGTCGGGGCTGAACGGCTCGTAGGTTTCCTCCAACTCGCTCAGCTGCGCGGTATATTGCTGGCGGCGCCAGTGATCGAGATAGCGGAAGAAGCGGCGCGCCTCTTTGGCCTGGCCGCCGGGCCACGCGGTCGGCGAGGTGAGACGGTCGAGCAGCGCAAAGCGGGTGACGGGGATGAAGCGTTCCTTGCCGCGCGACGCTTCCGGCATGACCGCGTCGAAGGCTGACACTTTGGCTTCCGTCGCCTCGGCCGGCGCGCTTCCCGTCAACCGGGCGAACATACCGGGGGAAGCCTCGGCCGATCCTGCCTGCACGTCGGTTGAAGACATGATCGGGTTCCCCTCAGTGACGCAACGCGACCACCCTTGCGCCGCGCCTGAATTGCAGCTGCACGCTGCACCTTTTCTATGGGCGAAGTGCTTGGATTGTCGAGGCTTGCGAGCACCTGCAGGGAATATTTCGGCGCCCTTGTGGCGCCACGCGCGGGGGAGCGCGACGACTCCTCACAGCATGGCGCTGCAACCTTCTGATTCTAGCGTTGATAAACCGCACAGTCGCCACAGTCGCGCCCTTGTTCACCATAAAAAACAACATGTGCGTACCAACGTAAGAGGGCATAGCGGTGCGTCGAGTTTCCCGCCTTTTTGCAGTTTTAGGACTGATTTTTCTGCCGTTGTTTGCGGCCGAGGCGCGCGAACGCCTGGTGATGCCGTTCAATTGCGGCGTCGCGGGCGGCGAGGTTCGTCTGACGCCGGCGGCCGAGACGAGCTACCGCATTGCCGGTAGCCGCGATGAGCGCACCATAACCACCTGTGCCAGGGCGGCCTCTTCGAACTGCCGCACGGTGATGGTTCACAAGTTCAACATTTCCTGCGGCGGCCACGCCGTGGCCTGGATGGACATCGCCGCCGCCATCCGCGGCGCCGATGCCAATCGTGCCTGGATCGAGGGCGGCCGGCTCAATCTCGTGCTGCCGGCGCACGCTTCCGAAGCCGACATAGCTTGCCTCGACGCGCATGCCGACGCCGGAGCCGGTCTCAGGCGCCCAGTGGTGGTCGGCGGCGAGTGTCTGCCATGGCGGCGCAAGGCCGCATTCGAGCATCTCGTTTTGCCGAGCGGATACGCTCCGGTGGGCGAACTGGGCGCGCGGCTGATGGTCGGCGCGGCGGCCGACGAGATGGCGATGAAGCTGGGCGCTATGGATGCCCTGGCGCTCGAACCGCAGCTGACGCAGGTGTCGATGACCGATGCGGAAATCGACATTGCCAAGGCTGATCCCGACTCATACCTCGAGCCCGGCCCGCGGCGCGATGCGCCCGAGGCGGTGCTTGAGCCGGAACTGGCCGGCGATGACTGGATCACCGTCGTTCATTCGGGCGGCGAGCCGGCCGCATCGGCTTCGCAAGCCATGCAAGCCGACGCGCGCCCGTGGGCCTGGATCCTCGTCGTTGCTTCGGCCGCCGTCGTGGCGCTGCTGCTGACCCTGCGCTACGTGCCGCAGGCCCTGGCCCGCCGCTCGGCCAGCACGACCAGCCGCGCGCTGGCCAAGGGCGGCCTCAGCCTCGCCAACGCGTCCGTCGCCGTCGCCGCGCTGCTGGTGCAGACGGAGACCGCCGCCCGCGCCCTCAAAGGCGCCGGTCCGCTGCGCGAGGTGCTGCAAGCCGAGCTCAATCAGGTGCGCGT
>JBDTOR010000229.1:0-3592 GCA_039933175.1 Hyphomicrobium sp.
TCGAGCGAGCGCAAGAAGGCATGCACCTCCTCCGGGCGCACGGCTTCCTTCGTGTACGCGCCGTCGATGCCGTACTGCTTCAGCCAATATCCGTGGATGAGCGGCGAGCGCGAGTGCTCGATCGGCCAGCCGATGACGCAAGCGCGCTTCATTTCGCTATGATTCCACGTTGGCGCAGCTCGGCGAGCACCGGCAGCAGCGGCAAGCCAAGCACGGTGAAGTAGTCGCCCTCGATCTTGTCGAACAGTTGCACGCCGAGTCCTTCCAGCTCGTAGGCGCCGACCGAGTGGCCGACGCGATCGCCGGCACGCTTGAGATAATCATCGAGGAACGCGTCGGAGAAATCGCGCATCGTGAGGCGCGCAGTAGCAACGTGCGCCCATGTCACTCTTCTCTTCTCGGCGAAGGCGACGGCGGAATGCAACTCGTGCGTGCGCCCACGCAGTTTGCGCAGAGCTTCGCGCGCCGCTTCGAGGCTCGGTGCCTTGCTCAACAACTCATCGCCGAGCGCCAGCACCTGGTCGGCGCCGATGATGAGCGAGCCGCCGATCTTACCGCTGACATCCTCGGCCTTCGCCGCGGCCAGCACCGCCGCGATCTTCTTGGGATCGACGTTCGCGTCCGCTTTGCGCATGCGGGCCCGGATCGCCGGCTCGTCGACGTCGGCCGCCTGCACGGTGAAGTGCACGCCGGCCGCGGCCAGCATCTCGCGGCGCGCTCGGCTTCCCGACGCCAGCACGATCTCATGCGCGCTACCCGTCGCTGACATCCTGCACCTCTGTCTTGCCCGCTTCGCGATCGTGCAGGAGCTTCAAAATCGTCGCCGCCGATTCTTCGACCGACCGCCGCGTCACGTCGATGATCGGCCACTTGTGCTGCGCGCACACCTTGCGCGAATAGGCGATCTCCGCGGTGATGCGGTCGCGGTCGACGTAGTCGCCCAGGTTGCGGTCACCGAGCATCATGGCGCGGTGCCGCCGCACTTCGGCGATGCGGTCCGGGCTGGCGATCAAGCACACGACGAACGCCTTGTGCGGCTTGGTGAGCCGCTCGGGCAGCGGCAGCGTCGGTAGCAGCGGTAGGTTCGCCGTCTTGTATCCGCGCTGCGCCAAATAGATGCTGGTCGGCGTCTTGGAGGTGCGCGAGATGCCCAGCACGATGATGTCGGCGTCGTTGAGATCATTGGGCAGATGCCCGTCGTCGTGCGCCATGGTGAAGTTCAGCGCGTCGATCCGCCGGAAATAGTCGGCATCGAGCACGTGCTGGCCGGCCACCGTCGGCGTGCGCGGCGCACCCAGATAGCTTTCCAGCACCTGCATGATCGGCTGCAGCACGGCAAGGCACGGCACCTTCAGCTCGATGCAGCGGCGCTCCAGCTCCTCGGAGAGTTCGCGGTTGGTGATGGTGTAGAGCACGATGCCCGGCGTCTGCTCGATCTCCTGCAGCACGCGCTTCATTTGCCGGGCCGTTCTCACCAGGGGATGCACATGCTCGATCGGACGCACCAGCGCGTATTGCACCGACGCGGCCTTGGCGATCGTCGTCAGAGTCTCGCCGGTCGAGTCCGAGACGAGATGCAGGTGGAAGAAACTCGGCAAGCCGCTTGTCATGCGTTCGGCGATTCCAGCGGGACGGCTTGTTGATAAAGCCCCTGGTTATTAAGAGGGGCCCTGCAACGCGGCGCCGTCCTACCCGCGCCACGTCGGTTGTCCACGAAACTGCACACACCGGACGTCTCTGGCATCGTCCAAAGCGATAACCGCCTCTCCTTGAGGATTGGTACCTTCTGCGGCGCTAGTCCAGCGGCAATCAACAGTCGAAGGCTTCGCGTTGTAGTCGCCCGCGGCACGCTAGCCTATTGATCCGCAGGGCCTTCGCGGGCGCTAGTAGGTCAGCGACCGGGCGCACCACCAGATGGCGCCGCTCGCAGCCGCCCCTGTGCGCGACCCATGGATTAGGCTAGGACAACGCGCTAATCCCCAGAACCCCCAGGGGTAATAATAAGAACAATAAGAGTCTAAGATTCTTAACTTGGTTTAAGAGCACATGCGTTCGCCGGCACAACCTCTTCCATCGACCTCCGCCAAGCCGAGGCTCGTCAGCGTGCTCGCTGGCGAAGTCCTGTCGCCACCGCCGATGTGGCTGATGCGGCAAGCGGGGCGCTACCTGCCCGAGTACCGCAAGGTGCGCGCTTCGGTCGGGGGGTTCCTCGAGCTGTGCTACACGCCGGCGCTCGCCGCCGAGGTGACGTTGCAGCCGATCCGCCGCTACGGCTTCGACGCCGCGATCCTGTTTTCCGACATCCTCGTGGTGCCCGATGCACTCGGCCAGGGCGTGCGCTTCGTCGAGGGCGAAGGCCCGCGGCTCGATGCAATCACGTCGGCCGCCGAGCTGACGCGCCTAGATCCCGGCTCGACCGGGGCCAAGTTCGGCCGCGTCTGCGAAACCGTCGCGCGGCTGCGCCAGGATCTGCCGGCCGAGACAGCGCTAATCGGTTTTTGCGGGGCCCCGTGGACGGTTGCGACCTACATGGTCGGCGGTCAGGGCTCGTCGGATCAAGCTGCCGCGCGAACGTTCGCTTACCGCGATCCGCAGGCGTTTGCCCGCCTCATCGACATCGTCACCGAGGCTTCGATCGATTACCTCGACGGCCAGGTGCGGGCCGGCGCCGACGTGCTGCAAATCTTCGATAGCTGGGCGGGAAATCTCCCCGAAGGCGAATTCACGACCTGGGTCATGGCGCCGACGCAGCGAATCGTGACAGAGCTGAAACGTCGCCACCCCGGCACGCCGATCATCGGCTTTCCGCGCGGGGCCGGCGCCAATGCCGAACGCTACGTGCGCGAAACGGGGGTCGAAGGGCTGGGATGCGACACGGCGATGCCATTGCAGGAAATGCGAGGGTTGAGCGATCGCGCCGGCGTTGCCGTGCAGGGCAATCTCGACCCGCTGCTGCTCGCCACCGGTGGCCCGCACTTCGAAGCCCGGGTGCGTGAAACGCTCCAAGTCATGCGCGGGGTGCCGTACATCTTCAATCTCGGCCACGGCATCGTCCCGCACACGCCACCGGAGAACGTTGCCCGTCTCGTCGAACTCGTCCGCAGCGAAGGTGCCTGACCCATGCTGTGGTTGAAAGCCTTTCACATCATGGCCGTGGTCGCCTGGTTCGCCGGGCTGTTCTACCTGCCGCGGCTGTTCGTCTATCACGCCGACGCCAAGCCCGGCTCCGAGCTGTCCGAGACCCTCAAGGTCATGGAGTACCGGCTGCTTACCGCCATCATGACCCCGGCCATGGTCGCGGTCTGGGTGTTGGGACTGACGCTGGCCTACTGGGAAGGGGCATTCTCCGACGGCTGGCTGCACGCCAAACTCGCCCTCGTCTTCCTGCTGTCGGGGTTCCAGGGCGCCCTCAGCCGCTGGACCAAAGACTTCGCCGCCGACCGCAATACCCGGTCCGCGAAGTTCTACCGGATCGCCAATGAGGTCCCGACGGTGTTTCTGATCCTCATCGTCCTGCTTGTGGTCCTAAAACCCTTCTGACCCGAAATCTTGCAAGAGCCGCTTTTCTCTTGCTTTTCCATCTGCTATACGT
>JBDTOR010000230.1:0-3590 GCA_039933175.1 Hyphomicrobium sp.
GACGGCACGCGCTTCCGCGTCGGGCCGGGCAGCGCCGGCGCCAATCCCGGGCCGAAGGCCTATCGCCGCGGCGGGCCGCTGACCGTGACCGATGCCAACGTCATGCTCGGCAAGCTAGACGCGCAGTTCTTCCCGAAGATCTTCGGGCCGCAACACGATCAGCCGCTCGATGCCGAGGCGGTGCGCGCCGCATTTGCCGATCTGGCCCGCGAGGTCGGCGACGGCCGCGCACCCGAGGAGATCGCCGACGGCGCCATCCGCATTGCCGTCGAGAACATGGCCAACGCCATCAAGAAGATCTCCGTCGAGCGCGGCTACGACGTCACCGAATACGCGCTCAACTGCTTCGGCTCGGCCGGCGGCCAGCACGCCTGCCTGATCGCCGATACACTCGGTATCGAGACCGTGCTCGTGCACCCGCTGTCCGGCCTACTCTCGGCCTACGGCATGGGCCTGGCGCAACAGCGCGCCAGCCGCGAGCGCTCCATCGAGGCGCCGCTCGACGACGCGACCATGCGCGAACTGGAAAGCCTCGCCTACGATCTCGGCAGTGCGGCAACCGAGGAGCTGCTCGACCAGGGCGTCGAGCACGACGCCATCGCCATCGAGAGCTTCGTGCACCTGCGCTATGGCGGTACCGATACGGCGCTGCCCGTGCCGTTGTCGGAGCCGGGCTTCATGCGTCGCGACTTCGAGGCACTGCACCGCCAGCGCTTCGGCTTCATCTCGCCCGAGAAGGATATCGTCGCCGCCGCCATCGAGGTCGCCGCGGCAAGTGGTGAGGATGACGGTGGCGGTGAAATCGTGTCGGCACCCGCACACACCGCCGCGCCGACGGCCACCCGCTTTTATTCGCACGGGGCGTGGCACGAGGCGCCGGTTGTCTTGCGCGAGGCGCTTGTGCCGGGGGCGACGCTGGCTGGCCCGGCGCTGGTCATCGAACCGCACCAGACCATCGTCGTCGAGCCCGGCTGGCAGCTGGCGCTCACTGGCGGCAACGACATCGTCATGACGCGTGCCGTCCCGCGCCAGCGCGAACGCCTCGGCGCTGCCGCCGACCCGGTGCTGCTGGAAGTGTTCAACAACCTGTTCATGGCCATCGCCGAGCAGATGGGCGAGGCGCTGCGCAACACCGCACAGTCGGTGAACATCAAGGAGCGGCTCGATTTCTCCTGCGCGGTGTTCGACGCCACCGGCGCCCTCGTCGCCAACGCGCCGCACCTGCCGGTGCATCTCGGCTCCATGGACCGCTCGGTGGAAACGATCATCCGCGAGCGCGGGCCAGAGCTGCGGCCGGGCGACGCCTACATGCTCAACGCGCCGTACAACGGCGGCACGCACCTGCCCGACATAACCGTCATCACGCCGGTGTTCGACGATGCCGGCGGCGAAGTGCTGTTCTACGTGGCGAGCCGCGGACACCACGAGGATGTCGGCGGCCTGACGCCCGGCTCGATGACGCCGCGCGCCACCACCATCGAGGAAGAAGGCGTGTACATCGACAACGTCAAGCTGGTCGACCGCGGGCGCTTCCTCGAGGACGAGGCGCGCGCGCTCCTGACCGGCGCCAAGTATCCGGCGCGGCGTCCCGACAAGAACATTGCCGACCTCAAGGCGCAGGTCGCCGCCAACGCCAAGGGTGAAGCCGAGCTGCGCCGCATGGTGGCGCACTTCGGGCTCGACGTGGTGCAGGCGTACATGCGCCACGTGCAGGACAACGCCGAGGAGGCCGTGCGCCGGCTCTTGTCGCGATTGGACGACGGCCACTTCCGCGTCGAGACCGATCAGGGGACAGCGGTCGAGGTGCGCATCACAGTCGACCGCAACAAACGCACGGCAAAGGTCGATTTCACCGGCACCAGCGCGCAGCAGCAAAACAACTTCAACGCGCCCGAACCCGTCACGCGCGCCGCCGTGCTCTACACCTTCCGCGTCATGGTCGATGAGCCGATCCCCATGAACGCTGGCTGCCTCAAACCCATCGAGATCGTCATCCCGGAAGGTTCGATGCTGCGGCCGACGTATCCGGCGGCGGTCGTCGCCGGCAATGTGGAGACAAGCCAGATCGTCACCAACGCGCTGTTCGCCGCGCTCGGCGCCCTCGGCTCGGCACAGGGCACGATGAACAACCTCACCTTCGGCAACGACCGCCTGCAGTATTACGAGACGCTGTGCTCGGGCGCGCCGGCCGGACCGGGCTTTGACGGCGCCGCCGGCGTTCACGTGCACATGACCAACACGCGGCTCACCGATCCGGAGATCCTGGAGCTGCGCTATCCCGTGCTGGTCGAGGAATTCTCCATTCGGCGCGGCTCGGGCGGCAAAGGCAAATGGACGAGCGGCGACGGCACGCGGCGCGTGATCCGTTTCTTGGAGCGCATGAACTGCGCCATCCTGTCGGGCTATCGTCGCGTGCGCCCGTTCGGTGTTGCCGGTGGCGCGCCGGGCGAGGCCGGTGCCAATTGCGTGCGCCGCGCCGACGGCCGCATCGAGCGCCTAGGAGGCTGCGACGAGACCGTGCTCGAGGCCGGCGAGGCAATCATCATCGTGACGCCCACCGGCGGTGGCTTCGGCAATCCCTGAAACTTCGGAGCCGATCGTTCCGTAATGTGGCAATTGGGGTTGCCACCCCCGACTTTCAGGCTATCTGGCGCTGCCGCCCCTTGCCAGGCAACGCCGTCGCCCCCTCATATGAAGAGCACCAGAGCGCCCACAACGAAGGCGACGGACAACGATGACAAAACCTGACGCGGCCCACGCCCCCTTGAAGTGCTGCTTGATCCTGGCGGCAGTGCTTTCCTTCGGCGCCGGCGCGCTGGCGGAAGAGACCGAGCCGGTCTCGCAGACGGGCGCCGACTTTACCGTGCGCGATATCACGACGTCGCTGTTCAAGGCCAAGCCGGGCGAGGTGCCTGACTATTCGAACCACGATCTCACCTATCTCGACCTGTCGGGGCTGAACTTCAAAGCCGCCAAGATCGCCAAGTCGAACCTTTACGCCGCCGACTTCACCGGCGCCAATCTGCGCGGCACCGACTTGGCCGGCTCGCGCCTCGACCGCACGACGCTGATCCGCGCCGACTTTTCCGGCGCCAATCTCTCCGGCGCCAGCATCCTGCGCCCGACCGTCTATACCGACCTGACCGAGAACCTCGCCGACGCTCCGCGCTTTGCCGGCGCCAACCTCACCGGTGTCCGCGTCATGGCCAACATGTCGGGTGCCGATTTCCATGGCGCCGATCTCACGAACGCCAACTTCACGCCGCGCGAAGCGCGCGCCGGTCAAGGGACGCTGTCGACGCTCGCCAGAAACCTCTTGAAGTCGTGCGACTTCACCAAAGCCATCATGCGCGGGGCGAACTTCGATCACGCGGTGATGACGTTCTCGCGCTTTGCCGGTGCCGACCTCACGGGCGCCAACCTCACCGACACGGATCTGTCGCGGGCGGATTTCACCGGCGCCAATCTCACCGATGCGAACTTGACCGGTGCCGATCTCGATGGCGCGACGCTGCTCGGGGTCAAGGGCCTCGAGACGGTGAAGGGCCTCGCCACCGCGGTCAACTTCGACAAGACCATCCGCTGACCTT
>JBDTOR010000231.1:0-3569 GCA_039933175.1 Hyphomicrobium sp.
TGCAGATCGTCGAAACCCTCAAGAGCCTCATCGACGACGAGGACGAGGAAGGCGAAGACGAGGATTGAGTTTTCAGAGCCGCGGCGGTCATCGCCGGGGACGAGCCGGCGGCGGCCAAACCCGCCGCCGGCCATTCCGGCACCTACCGGAGCCTGTGGATAACTTTTCCGGCCGAGATCGTTCCGGGCTTGGTTGGTGAACAAATATCGAACATAATGAGCTTAAGATGTTCTCGTTCCTCCATACCGCCGACTGGCAGCTTGGCAAGCGCTTCGGGTCGTTCCCGGGCGATAAGCCCGCTGTGCTTCGCGACCAGCGCCTGCAGGCGGTCGATCGGCTGGCCGCTGCGGCTGTGGCCGCCAAGTGCTCGGCCGTGCTGGTGGCGGGAGACGTCTTCGATGCCGAGACCGTGCCGGAAGCCCTGTGCGGGCAACTGATGGCGCGCCTCAATTCCTACCCGACACTCGCCTGGCATCTGCTGCCGGGCAATCACGATCCGGCACGAGCCGGTGGCGTATGGGCAACTCTAGCCGGCAAGCTGCCGGCCAACGTGTGCGTACACCTTGCAGCGCGTCCGGCGGAGCTGGCGCCCGGCGTGGTGCTGCTGCCCTCGCCGTTGACGTCCAAGCGCACCAGCAGCGATCCGACGGCGTGGATGGACGGGTTTGCGACGCCGGCCGGAACGCTGCGCATCGGACTGGCGCATGGATCGGTGCAGGGATTTGGCAGCGCCGGCGAAGCCAACGTGCCGATCGATCCGGCGCGCGTGAAGTCGGCCGGGCTCAACTATCTGGCGCTCGGCGACTGGCACGGTACGACGCGGATCTCCGATCGCGCCTGGTACTCCGGAACGCCCGAGCCGGACGGTTTTCGCGACAACGATCCGGGTAATGCGCTGGTCGTGCGCGTCGACGGCGCTGCCGTGCCGAAGGTCGAGCGCGTGGCGACGGCACACTTCACATGGCTGCGCCGCGAGGTGAAGATCGACAACGAAGCTTCGTTGCAGCCCCTCGAAACAGAGGTCGCGCGACTTGGCAGCGCCGCTGCCCGCACGTTGCTGACCCTGGAGCTTGCCGGTGCCGTGCCGATGACGGAACTGGTGCGCATCGAGGAGCGGCTCGGCAATTTGGCGCCGCAGCTGTTTCATCTGGCGCACGACATGGCAGGCATAAGCGTTTTTGCCGACGCTGCCGATCTCGAGGCGCTGAGTTCGCCCAGCCTCGCTGACATCGCGCGACGCTTGAAGGAAACGTCGGAGCAGGGCGGCGAGGATGCGGCTGTCGCGGCGCGCGCGCTGCGCCGGCTGTTCGCCCTGGCGCGGCAGAGCGAGGCGCAGGCGCGGTCATGAGAGTCAAATCATGAAAATCAAAGCCATTCGCCTGAAGGAGGTCGGACGCTTCAGCGCCCCCATCGCGCTCGAAGGCTTGAGCGGCGGGCTAGATGTGCTCGCCGGCCCAAACGAGTTCGGCAAGTCGACGATCCTCAAGGCGGTGAAAGCGGTCTTGTTCGACGCGCATCGCTCCAAGCACCGCAAGCTGGAAGTGCTCCGACCGTATTCCGGTGGCGCGCCGCTGATCGAGGTCGACTTCGACCTCGACGGGACGCCCTGGCGCATTCGCAAACAGTTTCTGTCGTCGCCGTCGGCCGAGCTGCGTAACATGCAATCGGGCAACGTCACGCGCGGCGTCGATGCGGAGACGCGTCTTGCCGAGCTGCTCGGCGGTGGCAGTCATTTTGCCCTGCTGTGTGTCGATCAGGGCAGCCCGCTGGCGGCCATGACGCCGCTGGAGACAGGCGGCAAGGCACTGCGCGGCGCGGTCGAGAACGAAGTCGAAAGCATTGCCGAAGGCAACGCGGCGCGCTTCGTCGCCGAGCGCGTGAAAACCGCACTCGCCGCGCTGGTGACGAGCCACAATCCGCCGCGTCCGTCCGGAATCTTCAAGACGGCGCTGGACGAGCGCGATCGCTTGCAGCGCGATCGGGAGGAGGCCGCGGGGCGTCTCGTGGCGGCACAGGAACGTCTCGACAGGCTGGAAGCATTGCGCGCGCGTCTGGGCCAGCTGGCCGACACCGACGCCGTGCGAGCGCGAGAGACCACTGCGGCCGAGGCCCGGCGGGCGTTCGAAGAGGCGCGCGACGCCCGCGACAAGTGCAAGGCGGCCGAGCAGATTGTGGCATCGTGCGAGCAGCACGCCGCGGCGCTGAAATCGGCGCTAGCAACGTTCGACCACCGGGCGAGCGAACTTGCCAAGATAGAGAGCGCTGCGGCTCAGGTGGGCCCGCTGCTGGCCGAGGCCGAAACACGCGCTGCGGCCGGCTCTGCCCGCGTCGGCGAGCGCCGCCAGGCGCGTGACGCAATCAAGACTGCACTTACCGCGCTCGAACACGCGCGCCGCGCTCTCGACGTGTCGGAGCGCTTGGAGCGCGCCCGCGCGGCACAGGCCGAGCGCGTCGCGCTGAGCGAGGCCCTGGCCGCCAATACGGCGGTGGACAAGATCGTCGACGCGGCACGCCGTGAGGCGGCCAGCATCGGCGAATTGCAGGCCCGGCTGTCGGCCGCGGCCCCGCGCGTGTCGCTCAACTACCTTCCCGGCGGCGCCGGCAGGATCAAGGTCGACGGACGGCCGCTGGCCGACGGCGAGACGTTCAGCCCGACGCGGGCGGTGACCCTCGACATCGAGGGCATCGGCACGATCACCATCGCGCCGGGCCAATCGAGCGACGTCGCCGAGGACGAAGCCGATCTTGCGGCGCGGCGCGAACAATTCACCGCCTTGCTGGCGCGCGCCGGCGCCTCATCGCTGGACGATGCCGAGCGCTTGCTCGCCGCGCGCCGCGATATCGAGGCACAGCTTGCCGAGGCGGCCGCCCAACTCAAAGCATCGGCGCCGGAGGGTATCGAGCGGTTGCAGCGTATGCACACCGATCTCACGGCACAGGCGGCATCGCTCGGCGCGCCGCTGGTCGTCTCTGAAGACGACGTCGAGGCGCGTGCTGAGGAACTGGGGAGAGCGCTCGCCCCCGCCGAGGAGGCGTTCGACGAAGCGGTGCGCCTGGAACGTGCGGCAAGCGACGAGCTTGTCGGCCTGCGCACCCGCATTGCCGGTAACGCCCAGCAGATCGAGCAGCTCATCGCCGAACTCGGTCCGCCCGCGGTGCGCATCCGCGCCCGCGCGGAAAAGCTCGCAACCGCGAACGAGGCGCAGTCGACGCTCAACGCCGCCGTACGCGATGGCACCGCATGGCGCGAGAAGGCGCCGGAGGATGCGCGTTTTGCCGTGCTGAAGCTCGCCGCGGAAGCCGCCGAGAGCGCGTGCCGTCAGGCGAACGATGAGCTTGCCGGCCTACGTCGCACCGAGGCCGGCCTCGAGGGCGAGCTCCGATCCGACCGTGCCGACGATGTCGCCGCGCGCCTCGCCGAGCTGCTCGATGCCAGTGCCGTGGCGGCAGCGCGCTGCGATGAACTGCAGGAAGAAGCCGCCGCGTTGCAGCTTCTGGCGCGCGAGCTCGACATCGCCGCGACCCGCACCCGCGACCGTTTCGCCAAGCCGGTCATCGAACGGCTGGCC
>JBDTOR010000232.1:0-3542 GCA_039933175.1 Hyphomicrobium sp.
TTCACTCCCGACGCGCTGCGTCTCGACGGTCCGGCTGCACTGCGCCAAGTCACGCACGCCATCCGCGATCAGGTGTTGCGCCGCCTTCGCCGTCGCGGCGCCGTCGTCGGCCTTTCGGGGGGCATCGATTCCAGTGTCACCGCGGCTCTGTGCGTTGCGGCCCTGGGCCCCGCCAACGTGTTTGGGCTCCTGATGCCGGAAAAGGACTCCGACCCCGACAGCCTTCGTCTCGGCCGTCTGATCGCCGACACCTTCGGCATCCGCTACGCAGTCGAGGACATCGCGCCGACGCTGTCGGCGGCCGGCTGCTACCTGCGCCGCGACGGCGCCATCCGTGAGTTGTTCCCGGACTACGGCGCCGACTGGAGCTGCAAGGTGGTGCTCTCGAACTCCCTGCAAGGCCAGCGCTACAATCTGACCAAGCTCGTCGTGCAGACGCCGACGGGCGAGCGTCGTGAGGCGCGCATGCCGCTTGCCGTCTACCAGGCTGTGGTCGCCGCCACGAACATGAAGCAGCGCACGCGCAAGCAGCTGGAATACTACCACGCCGATCGGCTGAACTATGCCGTCTCGGGTACGCCCAACCGCCTTGAATACGATCAGGGCTTCTTCGTAAAGAACGGCGACGGCGCCGCCGACTTCAAGCCGATCGCGCACCTTTACAAGACGCAGGTGTACCAGCTCGCCAGGGAGCTCGGCGTGCCGAGCGAGATCTGCGCGCGGCCCCCGACCACCGATACGTGGTCGATGGCGCAGACGCAGGAAGAGTTCTACTTCGCGCTGCCCACCGCGCAGATGGACCTGTGTCTCTACGGGTTGGAAAACCGCATCTCGGCGGCGGAGGTGGCGCTCGCCGCCGGCCTGACGCCGGAGCAGGTGGCGCTGGTCTGGCAGGATATCGAGGCCAAGCGCAAGGCGACGCGCTATCTGCACGAGCCGCCGTTGCTCGTCACCGATACGCTGGATCCCGAAAGCGAAGTCGACGCCATTTCGGCCTAACGGCTCAGCCGTCGGCGAGGAGTTGGGCGGCGCCGCGCAGTGCCGCCTCGGGGCGGATCACGACATACGTCGGAATGGCCGCGAGGTAGCCGCGGAAGCGGCCCTTGTCCTCAAAGCGTGCGCGGAAATTCGACTGGGCGAAGGCTTCACCCAATTTCGGCACGATACCGCCGGCGATGTAAACGCCGCCGCGCGCGCCGAGCGTAAGCGCCAGGTTGCCGGCGACGGTGCCCAGCATGGCGCAGAACATCGACAAGGCTCGGCTGGCAAAGGCATCGCGGGCGCCTGTTGCCGGGTCCGAAATCTGCGCTGCGGTCAGTGCCGTGGCGGGGGCGCCGCCCAGCTCGCAGAGCGCATTGTAGAGGTTGACGAGACCGGGCCCGGACAGCACGCGCTCGGCGGAGACGTGGTCGTAGCGCCGCCGCATCAACGCCAGCACCGCGCTTTCCTCGTCGTCGGCCGCTGCCATGGTGACGTGGCCGCCTTCTCCAGAAATCGGCAGATACCCGCCGGGCGACGGCACTACAGCGCTGACGCCGAGGCCAGAGCCGGGTCCGAGAATAGCCATCGGCATGTCCGGGACGGCCTCGCCGCCGCCCACTTTGCGCAGGTCGTCGGCGGCAAGTTGCGGCACCGCCAGCGCGTTGGCGTGGAAGTCGTTGATGATGCGCAGCCGATCGAGGCCGAGACCGTGCCGCAGCTCCGCGATCGAGAATGACCAGGGGTTGTTGGTGAAGGTGACGTTATCGCCATGCAGCGACGCCGCCACCGCCAACACGGCGCGCTCGGGGCGACCACCGTCGGAAGTAGCGAGAAAAGCCGCGATCGCCTCGCCGATCGTCGCGTAGTCGCTGCAAAGATAATTTCGCGGTGGGGTCAGCTCGCCGGTGGGCGTGACCAGCGCAAAGCGCGCGTTGGTGGCGCCGATGTCACCGACCAAACCCCAATTCATCACCCACATCACGGATTACTTTCGCCGTCAGTTTTCCGAACGAGTAGGTCAAGCTACGCGTGCGGGGTCAAGTCGCGACGGCGGCTCGGCGTAGTTCAAGGCTAAAGGTTTTGGCAATAGTAGCCGTCACCGCCAAGATTGGGCTTCTGTCCGGTAAACGGCCCGGAAGGGCAGGTGCAGTTGCCGTCCGCCGGGCTCGTGACCTTGTTGAACCCGTTGACGGAGCACTGCGGCACCGCCGCCGGGCCCGCCGCGGGCGTTGGCTTCTTGGGGGCGGCAAGCACCGGGAATGTCGGAGCGTAGACCTTGGGGTCGTCGCGGCGGTGGCGGTCGATCAGCGATCTTCCCGGGTCGTCGCTGAGGTAGATCCGCAGGCCGCCCGTGACGTTGGTAATGTTTTCGTCGCCGAAGTCGCCTCGGGCGAACAGCGACATAGGAACCTCAAACCCGCGGATCAGATATTCGACGCCGGCCGCGCCGAAGCTCGCCTCGTTGATGTAGCGATAGCCGATATTCACCTTGAAATTGTCAGTGATGTAATAGGCCGCATCGGCTTGGCCGAAGAAATGATTGTCGTCGATCGTCAGCACGTTCAGGCCATCGACGAGCTCCGGCGCGTCCAGTGTTTCATAGCCGCCGAGACCTTCGAGCGTGACGCGGCCGATGTACAACTCACCCTCGAGCGCCGCTCGCCAGATGTTGACCTGATCCCAGGTGTGATAGCTGCCGTAGACGCCGAGCAGGTAGCTCGATGGGTCGCGGGTGAAAAGATGCAGCGCGCCGCCGCCGAGGATTTCGTTGTCGAACGTCCCGACCGCGCCGTCTGCTTGCAGGCCGAGCCACGGCGCCAGGGGCATCGCGAAGCTGCCCGTGGCGACGCCTTCGCCGTCGTCGACGCTGCTGCCTCCCTCGACGCTGAACTTGCCGTTAGGGCCCGACACGGCGGGCAGCTCGCCGCCGCTGACCTGCGGCGTGCCCAGCAACAGGGGCGCCAGACATGCGGCGGCAAGAATTTTTCGCAGGGCGTGCAAGGCGTCACCTGATTGGAGAGCCGAACGCACGGGGATGACTTATGTCAACTTCCAGAAAAGCTCTCTCTCATCGTCAGATTCGCGTGGCCGGCACAACGGCGTGCGCCGAACGAATCGGTACGCTTGGCCCGAATGGCAGCGATGGAGCGGTGCAAAAGAAAGCACCGCGGCGTTGGCCGCGGTGCGATTTGACATCAGAAGTGTCGCCGGCGCCTCAGTTGACGCGCACGACCTCGACTAGGTTGTCGGAGAAGGTCGGTGCGCGGCCGAGGCCCGACCAGGCATCCGACGAGATCGAGTTCACCGATCCGTCGGAGCGATTGAGCGAGCGCCAGTAGCCGAGCGTCGCGACCACGATGCCGGGGTTCACGTCCTCGGTGACGCGCGCCACACCCTCGAAATCGCCACGTGCGTTGCGCACGCGCACCGGATCACCTTCGCGGATGTTCCGGTTTGCCGCGTCTGTCGGCGAGATCATCACGAACTGCTCGCCTTGGATTTTGATCTTGTGCGGCTCGTTGGCGTAGCACGAGTTGAGGAACGCGTGGCTCTTTGGCGAG
>JBDTOR010000233.1:0-3535 GCA_039933175.1 Hyphomicrobium sp.
TAGGATGACGTGCGGCGACGCGGCGAAGCGGGGGCGGCTGACGGCGTTAATGTAACTGGTCGGGAAGGTCCTGCGCGTGCCTAACACACCGGCGGCCAATTCAGATGGAAGCGAGCGCATCTTGTCGAATGTCCTGACCGACGCGTATAACAACTGGTCGCGGCACCGGCGCGCGCGGCTCGGCGCCGCGCTCGCCTACTACTCCGTCTTCTCGCTCGGACCTCTGCTCCTCATCGTCATCGGTATAGCTGGCATCATGTTTGGCCAGGACGCCGTACGCGGATCGCTGACAGCGCAGTTTCGCAGCTTGCTCGGCCCTGATGGGGCTCAGGCCGTCGAGGCGATGCTCAAAGGCGCGGCATCTCCCCAAAGCGGTGGGATCGCAACCGTTGTCGGCGTCGTGTTGTTGGTCGTAGCAGCACTCGGGGTCGTGGCTCAGCTCAAGGACGCGCTCAATACCATCTGGGACGCCCCGGAGCCCGAGGGGAGCGGCATTTGGTGGTACGTGCGGACTTACCTGATCTCGCTGGCCGGCGTCATGGCGCTTGGCTTTCTGTTGATGGTGTCGTTGGTAATTAGCGCTGCGCTGACCGCCATATCGACATGGGTTGGCACAGCAGGGTCGCAAGCCGTGCTGTGGCAGGCGGTGAACTTTGCCGTTTCGCTAGGCGTGATGACCGGCCTCTTCGCCATGCTGTTCAAGTGGTTCCCCGATGTTCCCGTTCGCTGGCGCGACGTGTGGCTGGGAGCGCTGGCATCAGCGGTGCTGTTTGAAGTCGGCAAGCTCGCGATCACCTGGTACATCGGCAGCCAAGGACTTGAGTCTACCTATGGGGCGGCAGCTTCGCTCGTTGTGCTGCTCATTTGGGTTTATTACGCCGCGCAGATTGTGCTGTTTGGGGCCGAGATCAGCCATGCCTATGCGCGCCGAAACACCACAGTGTGAAGCATGCCGACCGTGGACGAACGTCTCGCCGTCTTCAATCGCCAGATCGAGCATGCTCGACTCGCCATCGACACGCGGCGTTCGCTCATGCGCCTCATGGAGCAGGAGGGTGAAAGCACCGAGGACGCCCACAAGCCGCTCACCCAACTTCAACACTCCCTAGACGAAATGCTTCGGTTCCGTGCGGAGGCTCTGCGCGAGCTTGAACAGAGCGGCGGATGACTAACTGGATCCGCACAACTCACTCCCTTTGAAAATGCTGGCCGCCTGATCCGAGGGTGCGTTTCCAGAGCTTCCTGAAGAAAAAAACCGCATCGTCAATGGGCGATCAGGTAAGCTTCCCGCGACCGGGGCTGGTTGGCGCGCAACGGGTGGCTTGTCCTTTTGCGCGGCATTGGCGCGATCATCTTCGGCTTGCTCACCATCATGTGGCCGGGGCTGTCACTGCTGACGCTCGTTGTACTCTTTGGTGCGTTCACACTCTTTGACGGCGGGCTCGCGATTGGAGCGGCGATCATGGGGGGCACGCCGCAGCCGCGCTGGTGGCTGGCGCTGGTCGGCGTTCTGGGCATTGCGGCCGGAGCGGTTACGCTTCTGTGGCCTGGCATCACTGGCTTCATTCTTCTCTTGTTCATCGCGGGCTGGGCGATAGCAGCGGGAGTGTTTGAGATCGTTGGGGCGCTTAAGCTACGCAAGGAGATCGAGGGTGAGTGGTGGCTTGTCGCAACGGGCATCCTATCGGTCTTGTTTGGTATGCTGATCCTCATATTCCCCGGCGTGGGGGCACTCGGCATCGCTTTCGCCATCGGCTGGTTTGCGATCCTGTACGGGGCGCTTCTCGTCGGCTTTTCATGGCGGCTGAAGAGGCATGCAGCGGTCAAAATCTAATTGGTCTTTGCCTGGTCGAGTCATCAGCGAAGCGCAAGTCGTTTGCGACGAACGGAGCCTTTGCACGATCGCTGTCAGTCAGAAGCGGACCTCGATCTGTGCCAATGGCACGTCCGCTCAACGATCGTGCGCGGCGCGGGGTGAATCCTCTGGTAGAACTTTTCAGAAGCTCCTAATCTGGAGTAGCGGAGACAGCCGTCATACTATCGCGACGGCTCCGACGGACAGCTGCTCATCTATGCAATCGGTATCGTCGCAATAATCGCTCTGACCTTGCGCTCTTGTCTCGAAGGGAAGGAGTGAAGTCGATGCGCAGCCTCGGCGGTTTGACACTGCTGACACTGCTGACAGGAATTGGCGTGGCGCTGTTCGTCTATCTGCCGACGCCCGTCGACAGCGCTGCCTTGCTTGACAGTCTGCAGCGCGTAGTGGCCTTGCACTTTGCGCAGGTGCCACGTGCCAAAGTCACTCTCGTCTCCCGCCTGGGCGCTTTCTCGCCTTCCATCGCTCTTTCGATGACTGCCCGCCACGAGCCGCGTCGTGCAGGCCTCGAGACCGAGGAAGCTCCTGCACCGGTAACGGAGCCGTCACCCGCGCCCCTTGCCAGCGACGCTCAGATGGGTTGGCAGACGATCGTGTCGACGACAACGCCGGCTCCTATCGATCTTTCGCCACGCTCGCCTAGTGCCCGCTATAAGCTTGTCCTCGAAATTCAGCAGGAGCTGCGCCGCGTCGGCTGCTACCGGGGCCGCATGGACGGCTCGTGGAATTACGCCCTCAAAAACGCGATGAAGGCGTTCACTAACCAGGTCAATGCTACGCTACCGCTCGATCAGCCAGACTACATCCAGCTCGCGCTGATTCAGTCGCAACGCGAAGTGGTTTGCGGCGCATGCCCCGTCGGTCAAGCGCTAGCGGCATCGGGACGCTGCGTGGGGCTTCCCGGTACGGCGAGAACCGTTGCCGCACGGCAGAATGAGGTGCTCCCCTGGAAGGCCGAGGCGCTGTTCAAGCCGGTGCCGAGGGCGGTGCTCTCTGCCGCACCGTTGCCAGGCCGCATGGCGATCGGCGGGCCATTCCCGACATCGGTCGACGCGCTACAGGGCGCGCCGTCCGTCGCGCCGGCAGCCGCGGCCACCCCCCTGCGAACTGAGACCGCCGCACTCGAGATGACCGCACTCGAGGCAACCGTCGTGGAGGCGCCGGTGACAGTTACTCCGAAGGTGGTGCGCCGGTCGAGCAGCAGCCGGCGCTCGGCTCGTAATCACAGTCGTCGTTTCGCGGGCGCTGCAGCTCCACGGCGCGCCCGAAGCTACCGGCACGGAGGCTCCGGCACGCCCCGCCACAATCTGCTGTTGAGCCTGGGAGGCGTCTACTGAGTGCGGACCCACCGGAGAGGCCAACCTGCGCTGCCGCACTTCAACTCGCCTGACAAACTCCAGTTAGCTGTGACAGCTTTTGGTGCGGTGGGCGAGGGTGACCAGCCACGAACGCGGCGTTAGCTTGGGGTCAGTTGCGGTCAACGAGCGCATCGCTACGAATGTCAGCTCAGGCCCAACAGCGGTAATGCGGATGGCGCGCTGCTCTATCCTGCGGCCCACACTTCATCCGAGATTCGCCACCAGAAGAAGTCCGCCTAGCACGGCGAGTGAAAGCAGCGTCGATATATTGACGTCGCCGAACTCGCGTCGTCTCACCAGC
>JBDTOR010000234.1:0-3510 GCA_039933175.1 Hyphomicrobium sp.
CGCGCTGATCGCGATCGAGATCGGCCTCAGCCTCTACGACCGATTTTTGAAGTAGTCGCAGTTGCACTGGTGCTTATCCGCTGGGCTTCAGCTCCAGCAACCGACTGAGAGAGCAGTTGGCGGCATTGTTGTCGATGGCGGCCGCCAGGTCCTCGCCATGCTTGGCCATGAACTCCCCGAGCTTGTTGACCACCGGCAAGAGCGCATCCGCATAGTTTTGCCCAAAGCAATCATTGGCTACTCCTACTCGCAGCCCCAAGCGGTCGCGCGTGTAGCGCGACAATAGCCACCCCAACGGCATGTCAGGCGTAGTGCTCCCCAGAGGAAAGACGAGACCGCGAGCGTTGTAGATCGTGTAGGCGGGGATCTGCTCTGGCCGTTCGCCATAACGCCAGGCATGCACGCCATTCACGCGCAGCAGCGACTTCACCGACTCTTTGCTGCGAAACTCTCTGCTGCCCATCAACGCGGCAATCGGCGCCCACGTTTCGGCGAGGATTTTCGTCGACCCGATCGGCTCCGCCTCTACCTTGAAGGTTTGCAGCTGGCTCCTGATCGTACGCGCAACCTGCGGCGATGTGCGCTGCGGGTTATCGAGGTTGCGCAGCGATATGATGAAATTCTCGGCCGCGAAACCCGCGTCGCCGATCACGATCGCATACACGTCAGTATCGATGTTGGCCCTGATTGCCAGGTTTTTCAGGATCAAAGTGAGATTGGTCAGCAACTCGGCGCCCGAGTTGTCGAAATACCCGCCATCGCCGAGGTAGATGCGCACCTTCTGCGGCTGGGCGTACCAGTTCAGCTGCTCGCCCTCGAACCAGCCGAACGGCGTTATGTAAGGGAAGCGCGCACTGAGTACGGCGGCGGTGCTGAGGCGCAAGTCGCCCTTAAAGCCCATGTCCCAGATGGAGGTTACGTGTAGAGTCTTGCGGACCGTGCTGAGCGCAATAGGCCGCCCGCTTTCCTCATGCGTAGCATTGAGGAACAGCATCGGTACATCGCCCTCCGCCGTCCAGCGCAGCTCGCTCAGCCAATTGGCAAAGGCGTTGCCGCGCACGAAGGCATTATCTGCTGGCCAACCGCATTCACGCGTCAGCTCTCTGCTTAAATCGTCCCATGCCTGCTCGACCGCATACTCGAGCCCCAGGGCGCGATCAAATTTGGCGACGTCCCACAGTAAGAAGCGCTGCGCGATATCGGGGAACAAGGCCATGAACAGCAGGGGCGACAGGAAATCCTTGGCGAAGAAGCGGTCGGCCAGAAGCCGCGCCTTAAGCTGTTGCCCGTTGCAGTCTGTGGCTTGCGCGCCTTTCAAGGCGCGCATCAGAGTCACATGAAATGCGGCGCCAAAACTGCCTCCCGACACGCTGCTGATGGCGAATAGGTGGTGCGAGAACTCGGGCCATTGCCCTTGAATCTCCGACAGCACCGCCGCTGCGTGATATGCCGCGTAAATGCCTCCGCCCTGCGCCGCGACAATAAAGATGGGGTAGGGCTTGCCTTCGAACTTGGCCTTGTCGCTGCGGCTGTCGAACCAGGCCTGGAGCTTGGTCAGGTCGAGAACTTGGATTTGGTTCACCGACGATGTCTCGCTGACGCGGATCGCGTGATTGTCGGTCCGTCCCGCCCATCCGAGGACGACTGCAACCAGCACCAGCAGGGCGATTCCGGGTATGCGCGTCCCGCGCGTGGCAAGCACGATGCCGGAGAGCATCAAGGACAAGAGCCCGAAGAAGATCGCCACGAGGCCCGCCGGGCCGATGGCTCGCGAGAAGGCCACCAGCGACGGTGGGTCGAGAAACAGCGCAGCGCTCGCCATGCCCGCGAATACGAGGATGGCAAGGATGGGCACCGCGATCGACGCGTGACCGGAGTCGACGAAGCGGTCGTTATTGTCGGCCGCCTTCGGCCAGAACGATGCATAGGCGACCCATGCCGAGAGCGTTGCTAGCGCCAGTAGTGCCAGCGTCAGGTAGGGGCGCATCTGCACCGCATCGGGAACGCGCGTCGCGGCGAGCCACGTTGCTGCGACGATCGCCAGAAACGGCAGGACGGCGACGGTCAGCGCCAACGGCCGGCCATACGCGACATCGCCCTCGGTTCCCGAGTTCGTCAGTCGCACCGACGCGCTGAAGGACAGCGACGCGACCAGGCTCGGCCATCCCAATAGAACGATCAGCCATGCGAGCGAATGTCCTTCGGTCAGCGTAAATCGCAGGAACTCGATGGACTGCGGGAGCGCGAAGAGGATGATGGAATAGATGAGCGACAACGCCAGAGCCACTCTGGCCGACCACAATTGGTGGAGCATTGCGTCCCCCAAAACAACTGATCGAATAGCGATGTGTCGAGCAATGGGCACTATTGTAGCAATGGACCGTCGCAGCGTTCAACCTCTGCGGGCGTCGATCGGCGCATCGATGAGTGGCGAGTACGGCAGCGCGCAAGCCGACGGCGGGGCTGCCTTACGACTCTTGCTACCGACTGCGGGAAATTGATTGTCGTTTTGAGAAGCCGCGGAACGAGGATAGCTCAGCGCGTCAGTTCGGCGCGCTGGTCCTTGACGCGGCGCGGATTGGGCTCTGGAACCGTTGCCGGCTGCTCGTTCTTGCTCATGGCGCCGTTGAGCGGCAGGCAGCTCCTGAAGCGCGGCGCCGCCGCTTCGCTGACGATGGCGATGGCCGTGAAGCCCTCGGCGCTCCACTTCTGCAGCACCGCTACGCGCTCCTCCGGCATGCCGATGCGCGCGTTAGTGCCCTTGTCGGCGCCGTCCCACACGTGCACGAAGATGCAAGAGCCGGCCTTGGCGCCGCGGCGCGCCGGATAATCCACCATCAATGCGCGCTTCAGGCCCGGCACGCTCGACATGTCCTCGCTGCTCTTCACTTTGGTGGCGAGCTGCTTGCTGACGATCCGGCCGTAGAGCAGCGACGTCGGATCGTCGACGCAGAAGCTGCGGCCAGACTCGAGCTTGGTGTAGCCACGGATCTTGTTTGGCTCGAAGCCGAACGGTCCGGCGACGCGGAATATCCCCGAGGGCGTGCGCTTGTCGCCCTCATGCTTCACCGGCTCGTCCTTCTTGGCGAGGTAGTCGAAATCTTCAGCCCAGCCGATACCGGAAGCGCCGACCACGACCGCCTCTGGCGGCCCGGAGCGCTGCCAGGCGGCGTTCGCCGGCGTCCTGCGCTCGAAGGTATGCAGCGTGCCCTTCACCGACGTCATGGCTGGCACGGTGACGATGATCAGCCGCGTCGCCCGGTGCAGCGCGCGCGGGCAGTATGTGGCAATTGACTGCGGGGTGGAGATAACTGCGGCCTGCGACGACGACGAAGTGGCCAGAGCTTGCGGGGCGAGGGGCGCGAGTAGCAGCGCGGCGCCGAAAAGGGAGCGAAGCATGATCGGGAGCCCTTTGCACAAATTGTATCGATTAGGTGCTAGGGCTGAAGGTACGTTCAGATTTCTAAAACTTCGGTAACGCCGGGGATGGTCGCCAGCATTCCGGCGACC
>JBDTOR010000235.1:0-3465 GCA_039933175.1 Hyphomicrobium sp.
ACCGCGGCGTGCTTCAGAAAGAGGTTCTGCCAGCGCGGGGCGTCGGTACCCTGCAACAGGGCGAGCGCATCAAGCGCCAGCTTGTGGTGCGTGCCGTTCGCGTGGGCGGCGTAGACGATGCGATAAAGAAGGCTCATGCCGGCGCTCCGCGTGCCAAGGCTCGATCGAGTGGCGACGCTAAGCGAGTCGCGGCGGCGCGCCTACGGAGCCGGGCCCGTATCGGCAACTCCAGCGGGGATAGCAGCGGTTTGCCGTTCCGTTTTAGGCGAGGTAGCCCGCGTAGCACAGCCACAGGCCGAGGAGGCCTTCGCCCACTCCGCCGATGGTCAGATACGTCTTGTTGTCGAGCATTTTCTGCCCGACGCCCATCACGGTTTCCGGGAACAGCATGCGCGCTATTCCGCCGATGACCGCGAGCCAGCCGAAGATGGTGATGATCAGCGGCCAGCCCGGCTCCCAGACGTTGTGCGTGTTGACCAGCGCGAGGCCGCCAAGCAGCGTCAGGAATCCGGTGAGGAACACCAACGGTTTGCTGCTGATGAAGTCGCTGGCCATGGCGCGCCAGCTGTCCTGGCGCACCAGCAGCCCGATAGCCAGCACGACCAATATGGGGCCGAGCAGACGGGCGAGGAATATCGAGGTATCCATAGGGCCCTCCCAAAGCTTTTCGAATCAATGCGAGGGACTGTGAACCTTAGCCTGATACGAGGCAACGCCGAGCCTCAGCGGCCTTCGCGCCACCAGGCGAGCGAGACGAGCAGCAGCAGCATCGCCAGCGCCGACAGGCCGGTGAACATCGGCGTCAGCTTGACGCCGCGGGTGACGAACGCCTCGCGGTCCTTGAGACCCATCCAGCCGGAGCCGGCCAGCACCTTGGCGTTCGACAGCATCGAGACGCGCGGTACGCTGACCGATGACGGGTTGGCGCGCGTGCCTTCCGCCGATGCGCTCATCCAGAACGTGCCGCCGCCGGTGGCGTCGGCGATCGGCTGCAGCTTGGCGTCGGTCGCCGTCACTTCGCTCATCTCGATCGGATCGTCGATGCCGGCGTGGGCGACGGCCTGCAGCTCGCCGTCGTCCATGCGCGTCTGGGCTTTGTAGAGGCCGGGGATTTTCACGTCGACGTCGCCGCGCCAGACGCCGTTGCCGGCCGGCTCGAGCGTCACCTGCGTTGCCTCACCACCAGGGCCCGATAGCGTCACGGGACCGACCTTGTCTTCCATCGAGCGGCGCTCGAGCGTGACGTGCAAGCCGCGCGCCGACGCGATGAGGCGCTCTTCCTCCAGGTCGGGCTCCTTCATGAGCCAGTGCGACAGGCGCCGCAGAAGATCGCTATGCGGGCCGCCGCCTTCATAGCCGCGCGCCCACAGCCATGCCTGGTCCGACGTCAACAGCGCGACGCGACCTTTGCCTTTGTGGTCGAGCACCAGCAGCGGTTCGTTCTGGGCGCCGTCCATGAGGGTGCGGCCGTGCTCGGGCTGCACCTCGACCTGGCGGAACCAGCGGCCCCACGTCGGCTGGCCGTTCGCCGGGCCGGCGCCGGTGAGGCCTTGCGTCACCGGGTGCTTGCGGCCCTCGGCGGTGAGCTTGGCCTTAAAGGGTTCGGACAGCACGCGGCCCGTCGGCACGGCGGGAAGCACCGGCGACAGCGGCGTGCGGAAAAGGCTGAGGCTGCCGGCATAGTCGTCGCCGGCGGCAACCAGCAGCGCGCCGCCATGCTCTTCGACGTAGCGTGCGATGTTGTCGTAGTACGGCAGCTGCAGCAGGCCGCGATGCTGGTAGCGATCGAAGATGATCAGGTCGAAATCGTTGATCTTCTCCGAGAACAATTCGCGCGTCGGGAAGGCGATGAGCGACAGCTGGTTGATCGGCGTGCCGTCGTGCTTTTCGGGCGGGCGCAAAATCGTAAAGTGGACGAGGTCGACGGCGGCATCGGACTTCAAGAGATTGCGCCAGGTGCGTTCGCCGGCGTGCGGTTCACCGGAGACGAGCAGCACGCGCAGGTTCTCGCGCACGCCCTCGGCGGCGATGACGGCGCGGTTGTTGGCGGGCGTCAGCTCGCCCGGCGCGGTGTCGAGCTCGACCTCGACGATGTTTTGGCCGGCGTGGGGGAACGGCATGTCGATCTTGACGGGCTCACCGACAACCGTGGTGATCAGCTCGTCGGCGCGGCCCTCGCGGCGCACCTTCAAGGTCAGAGGAGCGCCGGCGTCGACCTTCTTGCCGGCTTCCCGCACGGCAACCTCGATGTCGCGCGATTGGCCGACGATGCCGTAGCGCGGCGCCGACAGCACCTCGATGCGCCGGTCGAACTCGTCGGGCGCGCCGGTCAGCAGCGCGTGCACAGGGGCGTCAAAGCCGAGCTGCGCCGCCGTCTTCGGCACGTCGTGCACCTCGCCGTCGGTAATCATGACGACACCGGCGAGGCGGTCGGGCGGCGTATCGGCCAGCGCCTTGTTGAGATCGGCGAACAAATGCGTGCCGGGCGCGGTCATGTCGCCGGGGCGCGAGGCCGACACCCACTTGACCTGCAGGTTGGGGATCTTGCCGAGCTTAGCTTCGAGGTCGGCTTTGACAGCGGCCGTCTGCGCCTTGCGGTCGCCCAGCGTCTGGCTGGCGCTCTCGTCAACGATGACGATGGCGACGTTAGCCAGGCTCTCGCGTTGCTCCTCGCGCAACGTCGGGTTGGCGAGCGCGGCGAGCACGGCGGCGATGGCGGCGGCGCGCAGCAGCGCACCGCGCGAACGGCGATACAGCAGATAACCGATGAGCAGCGCGGCCAGCGCGCCCGCGGCCCAGAAGAACGGGGCCGGCAGCATCGGTGCGAAATCGATCGACCAGTTCATGCGCTATGCCTCATTGCCCGAGCCGTTCGAGCAGTGCCGGCACGTGCACCTGGTCGGCTTTGTAGTTGCCGGTGAGGGCGTGCATGACGATGTTGATGCCGGTGCGGAAGGCCATCTCGCGCTGGTCCTCGCCGCCGCCGACGGTCGGATACAGCGGACGCCCGCTTTCATCCAGCGCCCATGCTGCGGCGAGATCGTTCGGCGTGACGATGATCGACGTGACGCCGTCGGAAACGCGGGCGCGGCGCGCCTGATCCTGGCTCGATCCCTCCAACGCCTCGACCCACAGCTGGCCGCCGTCCCAACGGCCGGGGAAGTTGCGCAAAAGGTAGAAGGCTTTGGTGAGCACGTGGTTCTCCGGCACCGGCTCGAGGCGCGGCACGTCGAGCTTGCCGATGATCCGCTGCAGCGCCGACTCGCCCTGTCCGGGCGCTGCTCCGGCGCCCGTGCCGTAATCCTGCGTATCGAAAATGATGAGGCCGCCCTGCTTCATGTAGGCGTCGATCTTGGCCAGAGTCTCTTCCGGCAGCGCCTTGGCGTCGGGCAGCACCGGCCAGTACAGCACCGGGAAAAAGGCAATCTCGTCGGTGAGGATGTTGACGCCCATCGGGCGTCCCGG
>JBDTOR010000236.1:0-3418 GCA_039933175.1 Hyphomicrobium sp.
TCGACGTGCAGTCGCTCGCCGGAGATTCGACCGACAACGTGCCGGGCGTGCCGGGCATGGGTTTGAAGACCGCGGGCGCGCTGATCCGCGAGGTAGGGGACCTAGACCGCGCGCTGGCGACCGAGTCCGACGACGTCGAACTTGAACTCGCTGATCGCCTCAGGGAACTTCAGGAGGAACTCGACTCGGCCGCGGGAGAACCCGTCAAGATCGGCGCGGGAGCACAGATAGCAAAAGTCCTCATGGATACGTTTGGCGTTGAACTGCACGAGCTCAAGAAGGATAAGACCGGAAATATCAGTGCAGATACCGCAACGATTGAGCGGTTGGCAGAAGGAGGCAACTTATTCTGCAAGACGATCGTCCGCGCGCGCGATGTCCGACAAATTCTGACAAGTCGCCTCGCTCTCGTTCGACAGCACGCAGATAAGGCGCGGGTGTCGCGCGAGCTGGTGCGTCTCAAGGATGACGTGCCGGACATGATTCCGGCCGATGCGCTGGGCGTGCACGATCCCGATCCCGCCGAGCTGCTCGGATTCCTGCGCGTCATGGAGTTCAACACGCTGACGCGGCGCATCGCCGAAGGCTTGGGTGCCGAACCGCCGGCGCCGGTCGAGGTGTCCGTCGGCTCGACCGTGCCGACCAAGGGACGAGCGCAACCGGGTGTCGAGAAAGCCAATGGCGAGGCCGTTGTTTCCGAGTCGCCGGCGGCGGGCGCCGCGGAGGCTGCCGCGGCGGCCAGAGCGCCGTTCGACCGTTCGAAATACGAGACGGTGACGACGCGCGAGCGCCTCGAAGTGTGGATCATGAAGGCGTACGCGGCCGGGCGCTTCGCCTTCGACACCGAGACCACATCTATCGACCCGATGGTTGCTGAACTGGTCGGGTTCTCCATAGCGGTCGCGCCGGGTGAAGCGTGCTATGTGCCGCTCGGTCATCGCGCCAGCTCGGGCAGCTTCGATTTCGGCACGCACGACGGCATCGTGCAGATCCCCGTTGGCGAAGCCCTGGCGCTGTTGAAGCCGCTGCTCGAGGAGCCGTCGATCCTCAAGATCGGCCAGAACATCAAGTACGATCTCAACGTGCTGGCGCAGCACGGCATCAAGGCGGCGCCGCTCGACGACACGATGCTGATGTCGTACGCGCTCGATGCCGGCAAGGGCTCACACGGCATGGACGATCTCGCCATGCGGCACCTGGGCCATGCGTGCATCTCCTTCGATCAGGTCATCGCGCACGTGCCGGGCAAGAAGTCCGAGCGCACGTTCGGCCAGGTGCCGCTGGACAAGGCGACGGAGTACGCCGCCGAGGACGCGGACGTCACGCTGCGCTTGTGGATGGTGCTGAAGCCGCGCCTCGCCGCCGAGCGCCTGATGACGGTGTATGAGACGTTGGAGCGGCCGCTCATCGGCGTGATCGCCGAGATGGAGCGCTGCGGTATTCTCGTCGACGGCGCCATTCTTTCGCGCCTCTCGTCGACCTTCGCGCAGGGCGTTGCGCGGCTTGAAGAAGAGGTCAACCGCCTCGTCGGTCATAAGTTCAACCTCGGCTCGCCGCGCCAGCTCGGTGAATTACTGTTCGACCGCCTGCAGCTGCCCGGCGGCAAACGCACCAAGAGCGGCCAGTGGGAGACGCGCGCCGGTCTGCTCGACGACCTCGCCGCCAACGAGGAGCTGCCCGACGACGCGCGCAAGCTCATCAACACCATGCTCGAATGGCGACAGCTGACCAAGCTGCGCTCTACCTACACCGACGCGCTGCCGGCTTACGTGCACGGCGGCACGGGACGCATCCATACGAGCTACGCGCTCGGCGCCACCACGACGGGTCGTCTCGCCTCGTCGGAACCCAATCTGCAGAACATCCCCATCCGCACCAAGGAGGGCCGTGAGATCCGCACGGCTTTCGTCGCCGCCGCTGGCAAAAAGTTGATCTCCGCCGACTACAGTCAGATCGAGCTGCGCGTGCTGGCGCACATGGCCGATATTCCGCAGCTACGAAAGGCTTTCGACGAAGGTCTCGACATCCACGCCATGACGGCGTCGGAGATGTTCGGCGTGCCGGTCGAAGGCATGCCGGCCGACGTTCGCCGCCGCGCCAAGGCAATCAACTTCGGCATCATCTATGGCATCTCCGCATTTGGATTAGCCAACCAGCTCGGCATCCCCAAGGACGAGGCGGGCGCCTACATCAAAACCTACTTCGAGCGCTTTCCAGGTATCCGAGCCTATATGGAGGACACCAAGCGAAAGGCGCGCGAGCGCGGCTTCGTCGAGACGGTGTTCGGCCGGCGCATCCACTATCCGGAGATCAACACCAGGAACCCCGGCGTGCGCGGCAATCTCGAGCGCGCGGCGATCAACGCACCCATCCAGGGCTCGGCCGCCGACATCATCCGCCGCGCCATGGTGCGTATGCCGGGCGCACTCGCGAGCGAGGGACTAACGTCGGCGCGCATGCTGCTGCAAGTCCACGACGAGCTGGTGTTCGAGGTGGGCGAGGCCGACGTGCCCAAAGCTCTGAGTACGGTCAAGAATGTGATGGAGGGCGCCGCGCTTCCAGTCATCGCGCTGGCGGTGCCGATCCACGTCGACGCCAAAGCGGCCGATAACTGGGAAGCCGCGCATTAGCGCGTAGCGAACATTATAACTCTATCAGGCACGCTTATGTCTCAGCCAAGGAAATGCGATTGGCGCTTATGCAGGCCGATGCCTACATAGTCACCACAGGCCGGGCGAATGTCGCCCGTCCGCTAGAGGAGGAAAGAACCATGAAGGTTTGGACCAAGCCGGCAGTTCGCGAGCAGGAAGTTGGCCTCGAGGTCACTTCTTACATGCCTGCCGAGATCGACATTATCTAACTGTCGATTCTGTCTTACGATGGCAAGCGGCGGTCCTCACGGGCCGCCGTTTGCTTTAGGGCCCCAGCGTCTTCAAAAACGCGATGATGCGTTGGCGTATTGCCGGATCGGCGACGCCGCCGTACGGCGGGCTCATGCCGTTGCCGGGAATCACCGCGCCGGGATTGGCGATCCACTTGTCGAGCGTCGGCTCGTCCCAGGTCACGCCGGAATCTTTCAAAGATTGCGTATAGGCGTAACCCGGCTCCGTGCCGGCCTTGCGGCCGACGACGCCGTACAATGACGGGCCGAGCCGGTTGTCGTCCTTCAAGAACGAATGGCACTCGCGGCAGTGATCGTTGAACGTGATTTCGAGATCTTCATCGGCGAGCACGGCGGCGGGCGAAAACAGCACCCCAGCAGCGAGAATGAATTGACGGCAGCGCATCGGCAACTCCATCGGCGGGAGGCTCGCGAAACGATGGAGATTGCCGGAAAGTCGCTAAAGCGCCGCTAAGACCTAAGGCGGATAGGTAGATGTGGTGATCGACGATAGCTCCGACAACCGTCATGGCCGCG
>JBDTOR010000237.1:0-3402 GCA_039933175.1 Hyphomicrobium sp.
GACGTCGGCTTCACCGCGAAGCGGCAGACGACCGGCTGCCCGGTGGAGATGCCGCCGAGGATGCCGCCGGCGTGGTTCGACAGGAAGCACGGCTGCCCGTCGCGGCCGATGCGGATCTCGTCGGCGTTCTGCTCGCCGGTGAGTTCGGCAGCACCCATTCCGGCGCCGATCTCGACACCCTTCACGGCGTTGATGCTCATCATCGCCGAGGCGATGTCCTGATCGAGCTTGGCGTAGATCGGCGCTCCCCAGCCGGCCGGCACCCCCTCGGCGACGACCTCGACGATGGCGCCGATGGAAGAGCCCGACTTGCGAATGCTGTCGAGGTAGTCGGCCCAATGCACGGCCGTCGCGGGGTCGGGGCAGAAGAACGGATTGGCTCCGACCGCATCCCAGTCCCACAGCGAGCGGTCGACGGGGATATTGCCGATCTGCACGAGCGCGCCGCGGATGGTGACGCCTTCGAGCACCTTGCGAGCGACGGCGCCGGCGGCAACGCGCGCTGCCGTCTCGCGCGCTGACGAGCGGCCGCCACCGCGATAGTCGCGGATGCCGTACTTCTTCCAATAGGTGTAGTCGGCGTGGCCCGGACGGAATTTCTCGACGATATCGCCGTAGTCCTTCGAGCGCTGATCGACGTTGCGGATCATCAGCGAGATCGGCGTTCCCGTCGTCACCTGCTGGCCATCGGCGTCGGCAAAGACACCCGACAGGATCTCGACCGCGTCGGGCTCCTGACGCTGCGTGGTGAAGCGCGACTGGCCGGGGCGCCGCTTATCGAGGTAGCCCTGGATATCGGCGGCCACCAGCGGCAATCCCGGCGGGCAGCCGTCGACCACGCAGCCGAGCGCGGGCCCATGGCTCTCGCCCCAGGTGGTGACACGAAACAGATGGCCGAAGGTGTTGTGCGACATCGCCTGTTGCCGGGGTGAGGGACGGTGGCGCGGATGCGCGTGCAACCTAGCGCCGTGGCAGTTGTGCCAGTCTTAGAAGTGCAAGCGCACGCTCGCAAGGGCCGAGGGCGGCAAAGCCCGTGACAGACTCAATCGATGCAGTTTATCTGGGGTCAGTACTGCGTCGCGATACGCGACAAGCTGCCAGGAGACAGCACGATAGAGGACGCATCGGGTGATGCGCGATCTCTCTGCAATACCGCCATTTGGCGGGGACCGCCGGTCACCACAGGCTTCGCCTTGGGACCACAGGTCTTGCATGTTTCTGATGCTTAAGGGGCGCTAGATCCGCCGGTCGCGTGTCGCAAGCAAGGTAAGCGTCACGGGCCGGCTTCTGGTCGTGCCCGACATCTGTGCCGCTCCTTGCCGGCCTGAGCAACCGTCACCGAGCGGACATTGGACGTCACTGGGAAGAGCCGGAGCAGCCGCTGCTCCGGCTCTTTCTTTTGCGCGCGTCCCTACAACCAATGCATGCCTTCGCGCTGGAGGACCAGGATGCGGTCCTGGGGCACCGGCAGCTCGGGCACGGTTGCCGCGTCGAGCCCATAGATATGACCGCGCAACACGCGACTGATGCCGCCGTGGCCGGAGACGACCGTGTCCTGCGCCACGCCGTCGAGCCAGCCGACCGACCGCGCCATCAGATCCTCGTAGCTTTCGCCGCCCGTGGGCCGCCAGCGGAAGGTGTCGCGCGCGCGCGCCTCGAGTCCGGCCGCGTCTATGCCGGGCAGGTCCTCGGCTAATATGCCTTGCCAGTCGCCGTAGTGGATTTCCTTCAGGCGCGGGTCGAGGGCGTAGGAGGAGAGCTCCAGCCCGATGACGCCGCGCACGATCTCCATGGTCTCGCGGGCGCGCAGCAAGGGGCTGGCAACGTAGCTGCAGTGGGTGATGCCGGGGAGCAGCGAGCGCAGGGCTTCGCCGTTGCGCCGTGCCTGCGCTCGCCCCGTCTCGTTCATGGGGATGTCGGCCTGACCCTGGTAGCGCGATTGCGCGTTCCAGTCGGTCTCGCCGTGCCGAATGAAGTAGATGGTGACGCCGGCGCGCATCGCTCCGATACGCTCCGCTCGGCTCAGGCGTCTTCGGCCTTGGCCACGGTGATGTCGGGCGCGTCCTCGTTCTTCATGCCCTGCACGTGATAGCCGGAATCGACGTGGTGCACTTCGCCGGTGACGCCGCGCGACAAATCCGACAGCAGGTAGAGGCCAGCCCCGCCCACCTCTTCGATGGTCACGGTGCGGCGGAGAGGCGAATTGTACTCGTTCCATCGCAGGATGTAGCGGAAGTCCGCGATGCCGGAGGCGGCGAGAGTCTTGATCGGGCCCGCCGAGATGGCGTTGACGCGGATGCTCTTCTTGCCGAGATCGGCGGCGAGATAGCGAACGGACGCTTCGAGTGCGGCCTTGGCGACGCCCATCACGTTATAATGCGGCATCACTTTTTCGGCGCCGTAGTAGGTCAGGGTCAGCATCGACCCGCCTGGCGGCATGAGCTTCTCGGCACGCGCGGCAAGCGCAGTGAACGAGTAGCAGGAGACGAGCATCGTCTGCGTGAAGTTCTTCTCGCTGGTATCGACGTAACGGCCGTCGAGCTCGGTCTTGTCGGAGAAGGCAATGCAGTGGACGAGGAAGTCGAGGCGCCCCCAGGCGCGCTGCAACTCGGCGAAGACGGCATCCATGGACCCGGCGTCCACCACGTCGCAGGGCAGCACGATCTTCGAGCCCAATTCGGCGGCGAGCGGCTCGACCCGCTTCTTGATCGCATCACCCTGATAGGTGAAGGCGAGCTCCGCTCCCTGCGCCGCGGCGGCCCGCGCGATGCCCCAGGCTATAGACCGGTTGTTCGCTAAGCCCATGATTAGACCGCGTTTGCCAGCCAACAGGTTGCCTTTTGCAACCCCTGTGGTCGGCATGGGCTCCGTCATGGGTTTCTCGCTATTCCTAAAAGCAGTCCGGTCGTTGCGGGCGCATCCTACACAAATGGCCTGTTGGGTCCAGATGCGCCCCTGCGGCTCGTGTAATCGGTAGGTGTAACAGGAAAAGGCCGGCCATGCGGCCGGCCTTTCGCCGAAGTCGATGCGGGAAGGGGACCGCTGCTTCAGCCATCGAGCTGCCAGCGGCCGCTAGGCAGCCGGCAGGCGACACCCTCTTGTTTCTTAGTCGTTTGCCCGGTCGTCATCAGAACGATCAGATGCCGGCAGACTTTGCCGCTGGTGTCCTTGAATGAGGCGGTCGGCTGCACGATGCCGGACAGTCTTCCGTGCCACCGGCGCCACACGTAAGTCTTGCCGTCACTGACTTCCGACAAGGCGTACTGAATGCGTTCGAGGGCCGCTATTTCGTCTTTCTCGTCGAGCTTGGGCGGTGTGGCCGCGATCTCGACCGTGGTGCCCGGTACGAGGTTCATTGGTATTTGCATCGGCGCGTTGACCGGCGCGTTGACCGGCGCGTTG
>JBDTOR010000238.1:0-3397 GCA_039933175.1 Hyphomicrobium sp.
ACTCTTAATCAGCGGGTCGTAGGTTCGAATCCTACATCACCCACCAAGCCTCTCAATGCCTTGGCTCTGGCGCACGCGCGCCATTATGCGCCGGATGTAGGAAGGGGCATGCCGACCGGAAACCGGTTGTTGTCGCGCCGATCACTTCGGTTTACCGTCCAGATATTGCCATAAGACATTTAGGGGGCTGCCATGCGCCGAAGCCGGGCGTTCGGATCAGGGCTTCTTTCCGTCGTTTTCCTCTTGATCCTACTGCCGTATTGCCCGGTTGAGGCGCAGGACAGCGCGGCAACCCAAGCACCTGCTGAGCAAGCCGCTACGCCAAAGCAACCCGAAGTCGATCGCCTCATCCGCGGCGCGGAAGATTTGCGCAAAGCCGGGCAGGGCGCAGAAGCGCTGACGCTGGCTCGCGAAGCGCTCGCGATCACCCTCGAGGAAGGCGCGGATCCAGATAGCCTTGCGGCGGCACGTGCCCTGACGCTGGTGGCGAGCATCTATGTGGACTTGCACAACTATGGCGAAGCGGAACCGTTGCTGAGGCGCGCCCTGCAAATCTACGAGACGAAGGGCAACCAGAGTGACGCCGAAGCGGCGCGCAGTCGACTTACCCAGGTCGCCGAATTGCAGAGCGGCACGGCCACGCCGGCCGAAATTCAAGCGACCGAACCAAGGCGCCCGGCGCGCCGGTCGTTCCACTCCAAACAGCGTGGCGGAGAGCAATCGCCGAACGACGCTGCCCCCGCGGCGACAGAAAAGCCCACCGAGTGGCAGGTTGTCCCGGTCTTCTATGGAACGGACCGCGAGCGGATTCCAAACGAGAAACGCGCCGACTACAACGAGCTGCGCGCGCACCGGCTTGAGCTTGGCCGGGCCCTCGTCACGATACCGAAGAACCACGAAGTTCCGAATATCGAGCGCCCCTGGGCACTGCATCTTTGGTATTTCGGAGACGTCTTCGAAGGAACAGAAGATCCGAAAGAGCACTTCACGCTGCAGGAGGTAAAAGCGCTCTCGAAGGGGGGATTCTTAGCGCTTGTTCGCGAGCGCCTGGCGGCCTCCAGCCGCTTCAAGAACCACGCCATCGTGTTCGTGCATGGCTACAACACCTCCTTCGACAACGCTCTTTATCGCACAGCGCAGATCGCCAACGATCTGCACTTCGACGGCGCGCCGTTTGTGTACAGTTGGCCCTCGGGCGGAGCCATCGCTACCTATGGCTGGGACCGGGAAAGCGCGGAAGGAGCGCGCCCGCAGCTGCGCGAGTTCCTCGACGTCGTGACCAAAGAGACCAACGCGAAATCGATCAGCATCATTGCTCACAGCATGGGCAATATCGCTCTCCTCGACGTGCTGCGGGAAATGAACCGCGACAAGCCGGCCGGCGTGGTCATCAACCAGATTATCCTCGCCGCACCCGATGTGAGCATCGACGATTTCGCCGGGCTCGCTAAGAGCATCAAGGGCATCTCGAAAGGCGTGACGCTCTACGCATCCTCCAATGATCGAGCGCTGGAGGCCTCGCGCAGCTTCTGGGGCAGCTACAGGATCGGCGACGTTTCACCGGCCGGTCCTGCGCTGACACCGGGAGTAGAAACGATCGATGTCACCGCCGCCAGCACGGAAGTGTTTGCTCTGAACCACTCGAGCTACGCGGAGAACAGCGATCTGCTGGGCGACGTCGAAGCACTCGTTGAGCATGGCGTGCACCCGCCGGAAGTACGGTCGGGCTCTATGCTCCCGGTCAAATCTGCAAAGGGCGATTACTGGCGGTATCTGCCTCGCAAGGGCGCAACCGGTAGTACGACACCGCAGCCCGAATAATGCGATGAACCGTTTGGTCACAGCCATTCTCGCAGTCTCAGCAATGATGCTGCCGGGCAAGGCTGCGGCCATGACGAGAATGGCTCTCGTCATTGGCAACTCGGCGTACGTGGCCGCGAACGCTTTGCCGAACCCGCGCAACGATGCGACCGCACTGGCCAAGCTCTTCAAAGATGCCAAGTTTGACGTGGTGGAGACTAAACTCGATCTCTCCAGAGAGCAGTTTTTGGTGGCCCTGCGCGAGTTCGCCGACAAAAGCGTGGAGGCCGACGTCGTAGTCATCTATTACGCCGGCCACGGCATGGAGATGGGCGGCGTCAATTATCTCGTCCCCGTCGACGCACGGCTGACGACCGATACGGCGGTCGCCGACGAGACCGTATCGCTCGACCGCGTGCTGCTCGCTGTGGATACCGCCAAACGCCTGCGGCTGATTATTCTCGATGCGTGCCGCAATAATCCGCTCGTCCGCGGCATGCGGCGGTCGCGTTCTACGCGGGCTATGGGCGAGGCTGGTCTTGCACGTGTCGAAGTGCATACGAGCGATACTTACGTCGCCTTTGCGGCACGCGCGGGCTCAACGGCCGACGACAGCAGCACCGATGAGAACCACAGTCCCTTCGCCCAGGCGCTGATCGACCATCTCGCCACGCCGGGCCTCGACGTTCGCATCGCTTTAGGACGCGTGCGCGACGAAGTGTTGAAGAAGACCAACGACGAGCAGGAACCGTACGTCTATGGCTCCCTCGGCGGAGACATCATCGCGCTGGTTCCAGCTCAAGGGTCGGAGCCGGACCCGAACCAAGCCTCGACGCCATCGCCTCCTCGGACCGTGACGAAGCCACAGACGCTCGATCTCGGCACGCCCATAAGTCTGCACGAGGATTGGGCCGTCTACTGCCGACGGGTTGGATCGGCCGACCAATGCGCGCTGGTGCAAAGCGTACAGGCCGAGGATCAGGACTTCGGCCTGACGGCTTTGCTACTCCACGGAGACCGAGGGCAGCTGCTGATGAGGGTGATCGTTCCCTCGGGCGTATTGCTGTCAGGAGGTCTCGGCTTGCGAATTGACGAAGAGACCGTGGGCAAAACGGGTTTTGTTCGGTGCAGCGATTACGGGTGTGTGGCGGAGGTCGAAATCGACGGCGCACTGCTGAAGAAGCTCGAGGCCGGCAAGAAAGCGATTTTCGTCATCTTCCAAACGCCTGAAGCTGGGCTCGGCGTGCCGATCAGCTTGAGCGGCCTGGCTGCGGGTCTGGCCAGCCTGCGATAATCGGGCGACGGGCATCAGGCGATCTGAGCTGCTTCAATCAACTCACACCGGCGTCATCCCCATCCGGTCGTCGCGTAGATCGCGGTGATGGCTTCTGACTCGATGCTGACGGCAGCACGCCGGTGCGGGAGGCATCAAAAAAAGGGCCGTCGCCACGGGGGGGTGGACGACGGCCTCATCACCATCATCGGGGGGGAGTTGATGAAGGGACAAGCAGATTAGAGCACAGAGAAGTTGAAAAAGGACGAGTACGGACGGGGTAACCTTAGCGCTCGCCGGGTACTTCGGCGCTGGATCCCACGT
>JBDTOR010000239.1:0-3369 GCA_039933175.1 Hyphomicrobium sp.
TGTCCGCCGGCGAGCGGGCCCGGCGCGCGCACCGTGTCGCCGTAAATGGAAGCGCCAAATGGGTCGGCGACGTCGGTGAGATCGAGCGCGCCGCCGAGGTGGGCACCTACGTAGAAGCCTCCCCACGAATATTTGGGCTCCTGCGCGCGCGCAGCGCAGACGGTCTGCAACGCCAAAACGCACGCACCAAATGACGTGAGCTTGCGACGCCACATTCTGCGCCTCCCGACAATCCCATGGGAGATATGCCGCGATTCGCATTCGCTCCGAAGCCGGAGGCCAGATTGTGCGGTGGGCGCCGCGCTTTTCGGCGGGGGTAATAACGTTTGCTGATTAAATTGGTTTGGCGTGTCGTTGGCGCATTTTAGCTTCAGCGTCCATCGAAGCCGAAGGGCTGCAAATGTCGATCGTCGCGCTGACCACCTGCTTGGGCCTCATCCTCAGTGCTGAGTCGATGGCGCGCATGTGTATGGCCGCGTTGGGCCGCAACCCGATCCGCGCCCGCTAAGCCACCGACTGCTTTCCATCCATCGCCGTATCGCACGCCCTACTGCCGTTGGCGGTGTGCGAGTCAAACTTGTCCCCGCTGTGCGGGGGGCAACTAGCATCTGGGCCGTGCCAACACCGGCTCCAAAAAGAAACGACGAAGGGATGACGCCTGGATGACCTGCGATCCAATGAAGGTGTCAACATGATCGAACTCGTTCTCCTCGCCTGCCTCGTGGACAAGCCGGACAGCTGCCACGACGTGGGCCTGACGTACTCGGCGGAGAATCTCACGCCGATGCAATGCTTGATGCAGGCGCCGCCGCATATGGCGCGCTGGGTCGGCGAACATCCCGGTTACAAAATCATGAAGTGGACGTGCCGCCGCGCGGGCCGCTACGCCAAGACGTGAGGCGCAAGCCACGCCGTTGCGGAGTGCGCCCCGAACGCTAGGCGGCGTGGGCGAGGCCCGGTAGCGCCGCTAAGTCGGCGAACCAGCGCTGCATGCGCGCGTCCTGGAATTCGGCGAAGCCTGCATAGAGCGGATCTGTGCCGTGTGCAGTGAGCCCTAGCAGCGTCGCTTTCAGCTGGCTGACAAGAGTCTCATCCATGTCCGCCCGTACGATGAAGGGGGGCGTCGGCAGGTCGTCGAGCCGGGCCAATACCTTCGTGCGTTCGGCATTGCTCGGCTGAGCGAGCCAGACGTCCTCGTAAACCATCGTGGCATCGATGCCGCCGGAGAGCATTGTGTCGATCTGCCCCTGCCACGCGGCCACCGGGAAGGCATCGAAGAAATCCTTGAGCACAAATCCCTCGCGACCGAGCAGTATAGAGGGGGAGAAGTAGCTCGTCGTGCAGTAGGTGTTGATGTAGCCCAGCCGTTTGCCACGCAACTCGTGCCAGCTCGTTGCCGGGTTTTCTTTGGCAACGACGAAGACGCTGCTTTGCGCGGCGCGCTTGGTGATCGGCGTCATCGCGCTGACGATGCCGCGATAAGGCGCGTCGCGCAGAAAGAAGCAGTTGGACGACGGCAGGTATGAAAAGTCGAATAGCTGCTGGCGCAATGCCGTCGTCAGGACGTCGAGGTCGGTGTAACTCGTGATCGCGCAGTTCGTGCGCTGGGAAAATGCAGCCCACGCCGCGTCGTCGAGTGGGAAATCGAGGTTGGCGTCGAAGCAAGCCTCAAGCTTTCGCGTGTGCGTCGCCGGCGTCTCAGGCATGGGGCATCCTCGGGTTGGCACTCCTCGTCTCTCAAACCTAAGACCGGTGGGTGAATGCTTCGGTGCATGCGATGAAGTGCGCTGCGTCGAGCCGCGCGCATGGTTTACGAAGCGCAAATTTTGCTGCGCGGCTTGCACGCACCAGGAGCCGCGCGCGGAAAGACGGCGACGTTGTCTTGGCGGCGAATGCACCGCGTGCGCAGGCGGCGCACGATCAACGATGCCGGTTGGCGTCCTCGTCGACGTGGAAGCGCAGGCCGCGGCCGAACCAGCTGCGTGTCCGCCAAGGGAGGAGCCGGCCTGCTCGGATCAACCAAAGGAGCCGTCGCGGGAAGGCGATGAACGACTGCCGGCGATCAAGCCCGCGCTTGATGCGGGCAGCAGCTTCATCGGCCGTCAACATCAACGGCAGACTGCCGATGTGCCCGCGGGTTTGGCCTGTCGCAATGTGGCCGGGGTAAACGAGCGACACGGCGACGTTGTCGGGCGCCAGCCACTCGCGGAGCGCTTCGCCGTAGCTCATCAAGCCGGCCTTGCTCGCGCTATAGGTAGGCGCGTCAGCAAGAGGCTGTAGGGCCGCCAAGGATCCGACGATGGCGACGTGGCCGGAGCGCCGGGAGCGCAGCATCGGCACTGCGGCCTGCACCGTGCGGATGGCGGCCTCGAGGTTGACGCGCAACGTCGCGATGGACGTCTCGCTCGTCTCCATGGCCGTCGCGCTGCCATTGCCCGAGAATGCCCCGGCATTGACGATCAGCAGGTCGATCGTATGCGCGGCATCGAAAGCCTGCATCCAGGCGTTCAAGGCGGCTGTATCCGACAGGTCGAAGGCGCCGATTGAAGCGTCGGTACCGAGCGCGCGGCACTCTGCAGCGACGGCTTGCAAGCGGGTCCGATCCCTGCCGAGCAGACCAAGTGAGTGCGCCGTGCCGCCATACTGCAGTGCCAATGCCCGTCCCAAGCCGGAACTCGCCCCCGTAATGACGATGGATCGGGGCAGGTGTCGCATCGGTGCCTCGTCGTTGGGGCCAGATCGGCCATTAAACTGCGGGATTAACGAGATACAATCCTATCGGCGCCACACATCCCCTTGTGGCACATTTGCCGGATGCCGATATCAACGGCTGATCAACGAGGAAGGAGTCGAATATGACCGCGGCTACCGAACACGCAATCCTCGCTGGAGGCTGCTTCTGGGGCATGCAGGACCTAATCCGCCGGATGCCGGGCGTGATCTCCACGCGCGTCGGCTACACGGGCGGCGAGGTGCCCAATGCCACCTATCGCAATCACGGGTCGCACGCTGAGGCCATCGAGATTGAGTTCGATCCGCAGACGATCAGCTATCGCAGTCTGCTTGAGTTCTTCTTCCAGATCCACGACCCGACGACGCGCAATCGCCAGGGCAACGACATGGGAGCGAGTTATCGTTCGGCGATCTTCTATACGAATGCCGAGCAGAAGCGGGTGGCCGAAGACACCATCGCGGATGTCGATGCCTCGGGGCTGTGGCCGGGCAAGGTGGTGACAGACGTGACGCCCGCCAGCGACTTCTGGCAGGCCGAGCCCGAGCACCAGGACTATCTGGAGCGCGTGCCGAACGGCTACACGTGCCATTTCGTCCGGCCGAACTGGAAGCTGCCGCGGCGTGCCGAAGCCGGCA
>JBDTOR010000240.1:0-3352 GCA_039933175.1 Hyphomicrobium sp.
CTGTTTGTGGCGGGCGAGTTCGCCCGCGCCGCCCGTTGCCTCTTGCAGCTCGGCCATGCCCGCTTACCCTCGAACCCTTTTGTTGGCGCAATTTCCCCTATATATCCCCTGCAGCGATGTCTAGGGGCGCATCTCCCACAGGGCTCCCAAGACCAGGAAAAACATAACAATCTGCGCCCGTGTGCTCGGCAGGAGCACGCGCGCGGCGCAACAATGTCAGCGCCGTCGTGCGCCCGGAGTTCATTATGATCGCCCGCTTCTTCAGCTGGCTCGAAAAGCGTGTCGAATCATTCCCGCCCGAACAGGCCGGGATGCCGCCGCCGAGTTTCTGGGGCTTCATCGCCTACTACACTCGGCCGTTCGTGCCGACGATCATCGTGTCGTCGGTGCTGTCGGCCGCCATCGCGCTGATCGAAGTTTCGCTGTTCGGTTTCCTCGGCAATCTCGTCGACTGGCTGTCGAAAGCGGACCGCGCGACCTTCTGGTCGACGCACGGTCCGTTCCTCATCGCTATGGGCGCTATCGTGCTGGTCGCCCTGCCGGTGCTGAAATTCTTCTACGAGGCCGTGGTGCACCAGGGGCTGCTCGGCAGCTTTGCCATGCGCACGCGCTGGCAGGCGCACCGCTACGTGCTGCGCCAGTCCATGGCCTTCTTCAACGACGACTTCGCCGGCCGCGTCGCCACCAAGGTGATGCAGACCGCCATGGCGGTGCGCGAGGTGGTCATGAAGATCGCCGAGGTGCTGCTCTACGTGTGCATCTACTTCACCGGCGCGGTGTTCCTGTTCGCGGCGACCGATCTACGTCTGTCGGCGCCGCTTCTGCTGTGGCTCGCCGGCTACCTCGTCACCATGCGCTATTTCATTCCGCGCCTCGGCCGCATCTCGCATGCTCAGTCGGACGCCCGCTCGATCATGACGGGCCGCATCGTCGACACGTATACGAACATCTCGACCGTCAAGATGTTCGCGCACGCCGACCGCGAAGACGGCTACGCGCGCGAAAGCATGAGCCACTTCCTCGACACCGTGCACCAGCAGCTGCGGCTGGTGACGCTGCTCACCGTCGCGCTCAACTGCCTCAACGGCCTGCTGCTGTTCTCGGTGGCCGGCACGTCCCTATGGCTGTGGTCGATCGGGGTGGTCACCACCGGCGCCATCGCGCTTTCCGTCGGCCTGGTGCTGCGCCTGCAGGGTATGTCGCACTGGATCATGTGGGAGGTCGCGGGCCTCTTCGAGAACGTCGGCGTCGTCCAGGACGGTCTCGAGACGATCGCGCGCGAGCGCAGCGTCGTCGACGTTCCGGACGCCAAGCCGCTCGTCGTGCCGAGGGGCGAGATCCAGTTCGATCACATCCGCTTCAACTACGGCCGCAATGCCAGCGGGCGCGGCAGCGTGATCCAGGATCTCAGCCTGCGCATCGCGCCGGGCGAGAAGGTTGGTCTCGTCGGCCGCTCCGGCGCCGGCAAGTCGACGCTCGTCAGCCTGTTGATGCGCTTTTATGACCTCGACGGCGGCCGCGTCCTGATCGACGGGCAGGATATCGCGCACGTGACGCAGGACAGCCTGCGCGCGCAGATCGGCATGGTGACGCAGGACACCTCGCTGCTGCATCGCTCGGTGATCGACAACATTCTCTACGGCAGGTCCGACGACGGCCAGTCCGGCTCCGGCGAGGTCGATGCCATGGCCGCGGCCAAGCAGGCCGCCGCGCATGATTTCATCAGCAACCTTGAGGACTTGAAGGGCCGCAAGGGCTATGACGCGCACGTCGGCGAACGCGGCGTGAAGCTCTCGGGCGGGCAGCGTCAGCGCGTCGCCATCGCGCGCGTGCTGCTGAAGGATGCGCCCATCCTGGTGCTCGATGAGGCGACGAGCGCGCTCGACTCGGAGGTCGAGGCGGCGATCCAGGAGCAGCTGGTCAACCTCATGAAAGGTAAGACAGTCATCGCCATCGCGCACCGCCTGTCGACCATCGCCGCCATGGACCGTCTGGTCATCATGGACGAGGGGCGGATCGTCGAACAGGGCAGCCACGCGGAGCTGCTGCGCCGCGGCGGACTCTATGCCGAGCTGTGGACGCGTCAGTCGGGCGGCTTCCTCGCACAGGACGCGGCCGAGTGACCTCGGTCAGGCATTGGCGCGATCGTTAGGGCGCCGGCGGCCGCATGCGCCAAATTGCCTACCGGTTTCTGCGTCGGCGGGGTTGAGCGCTCTTTAGAACGATGTCAATAAACCGCATGGCAAATCGCCCGGTTCTATAGGCCAATCGCGTTGACCGCGCCCGGCCCGTTGGCATCAGCCTTCGTGGTGCGGGCGTTGTTTCTGCCGGCGGCAGACGACGACTTCTAAACTTCAGCGCGTGACGTCTCAGAACATCGGACCTAGCGGAGGCACCCGTGGCAATTGACGCCGAAGAACCGGACCGCAGGGACTTCCTCGTCCTCGCGGCCAGCGCCTTCGTTGCCGTCGGTGGAGCGGTGACGCTGTGGCCGTTCATCCAGCAGATGAACCCCGACGCCGGCGCCCAGGCCCTGGCATCGATCGAGGTCGACATCGCGCCGGTGAAGGTCGGTCAGGCGATCACCGTGCTATGGCGCGGCAAGCCGGTGTTCATCCGGCATCGCACCGCCGAGGAGATCGCCGCGGCCAACGCCGTCCCGCTGAAGGATCTGGTCGACGAGTTGGCGCGCAACGATGCGCTGCCCGACGACGCGCTGGCGACGGATCCCAACCGCACCAAGACCGGCCACGAGAACTGGCTGATCATGGTCGGCATCTGCACGCATCTCGGCTGCATCCCCAAGGGGCAGTCGCTCGGCGACAGCAAGGGCGACTTCGGCGGTTGGCTCTGCCCCTGCCACGGTTCGCATTACGACACGGCCGGACGCATCCGTAAGGGCCCTGCGCCGCGCAACCTCGAGGTGCCGGTCTACGGTTTCCTGACCGACACCAAGATCAAGATCGGCTGAGGGCGGGCAGTACCCCATGTCTGGACACGGATCGACTTACGAGCCCACGACGAAATTCGGCAAGTGGATGGATGTGCGACTGCCGATCGCGCGGATGATCCACGCGCAGGCCGTCGACTTCCCGACGCCGCGCAACCTCAATTATTGGTGGACGTTCGGCGGCATCCTGACCTTCATGCTCGTTGCGCAGATCGTCACCGGCATCGTGCTGGCCATGCACTACCAGCCGAGCGCCGAAGCTGCCTTCGATTCCATCGAGCGCATCCGCCGCGACGTGAATTTCGGCTGGCTGCTCCGCAACCTGCATGCGGTCGGCGCCTCGATGTTCTTCCTCGCCGCCTACGTCCATATCTTCCGCGGCCTCTACTACGGCTCCTACAA
>JBDTOR010000241.1:0-3349 GCA_039933175.1 Hyphomicrobium sp.
CCGTCCGGCACCAGGGGGCTGAGCGCCCGGGGCGATTTAGTGGATGAGACGCCTGGCGCTATCGAACACGACGGCGTCGGCGAGCTTGTCTGGATCGCGCTCACCCATCACATAAGCCTCGAAAAGGCGTACGGTAATGTCGCTCAGCGACAGGTTCATGCCGCGCTCGACCGCCTCATCCAATGCCGTTTCGATAGCGATTTGCAGCGCCTCGATATCTTCACTGGAGAGAATGGACACATACATGGCCGGTACTCGCGGGTGGGAACTCCGAAGGGGCAACTCACTCAAAGTGGGGTGGTTCCCACCTTTTGCATAGGTGCCCCGCGCCCAGCGGCTTTTCCTAAAGTTGTCCGCTCTCCTAGAAGCCTCAGCTGGAACGGTTCTTAAGTCGGACCTGTTGAACTTTCATACGCAATCGGAACCGGAAGCGATCGATGGGTAAACTCGAGAAAGTTCCTGGCGTTGGCGCCTATGGAGGTCCGGCCGGGGGCTGGGGTGCGCTGCAAGCCGTGGCGCGCGCTCTGCGTGCACAGATGGCGCTCAACCGGGAGACGCGGGCCCTTCGCCGCGTAAATCAGCCGCAAGGCTTCGACTGCCCCGGCTGCGCCTGGCCCGATCCGCGCCACGCCTCGTCGTTCGAGTTCTGCGAAAATGGCGCCAAGGCCGTGGCATGGGAGGCGACGCGCAAGCGTGCCGATCTCGACTTCTTCGCCGCGCACACCGTTTCCGAGCTGTGGAACTGGACGGACTTCGCGCTCGAAGATGCCGGGCGCCTGGCGCACCCGATGATCTACGACGCGGCAACCGACCGCTTCGTGCCCATCGCCTGGGAGGATGCGTTCGCCCGCATCGGCGAGGAGCTGCGCAAGCTCCCCGATCCGAACATGGCGGAGTTCTACACCTCCGGGCGCACTTCGAACGAAGCGGCGTTCATGTACCAGGTGTTCGTACGCGAGTTCGGCACCAACAACTTCCCCGACTGCTCCAACATGTGTCACGAGGCGACCAGCGTCGGCCTGCCGGATTCCATCGGCGTCGGCAAAGGCACGGTCACGCTCGAAGACTTCGACCATGCCGACCTCGTCTTCTGCATGGGCCACAACCCCGGCACCAACCATCCGCGCATGCTGTCGACGCTGCGCGAGGTGTCCAAGCGCGGCGGCACCATCGTCGTGTTCAACCCGCTGAAGGAGCGCGGGCTCGAACGCTTCTTGTCGCCGCAGCACCCGGTGGAAATGCTCACCGGGCGGGCGACGAAAATAGCCTCGGTCTACCATCAGGTGCGCGTCGGCGGCGACGCGGCGGTCATGAAGGGCCTGATGAAGGCGCTGCTGGCGCTCGACGGCAAGAACGGCCGCCAGGTTATCGACCGCGCCTTCATCTCCGACCACACCGCCGGTTACGAAGCCCTCGTTCGCGACATCAAGGCGACGAAGTGGAAGGAGATCGAGCGTTGCTCGGGTCTGACGCGGCGCGAAATGGAAAGCACGGCGGAAATCTACGCCAACGCCAAGAACGTCATCTTCTGCTACGGCATGGGCCTGACGCAACACCGGCACGGCACGCAAGTCGTGCAACAACTCGCCAACCTCATGCTGATGCGCGGTCAGATCGGCCGTGAAGGCGCCGGCATTTGCCCGTTACGCGGCCACTCCAACGTGCAGGGCGATCGCACCGTCGGCATCACCGAGATCCCCAACGACGAGCTACTCGACAACCTGGAGAAGACGTTCGGCTTCAAGCCGCCGCGCGAGCATGGCCACGGCGCCGTGCAGGCAATCCAAGCCATCAGTGAAGGAAAATCCAAAGCCATCGTCTGCATGGGCGGCAACCTGCCGGTGGCGATGTCCGATCCGCAGGTGTGCTTTGCGGCCATGCGCAAGCTAGACCTCGCCGTTCACATCGCCACCAAACTGAACCGCTCGCATCTACTGCTGGCCAAGACATCGATCATTCTTCCGTGCCTCGGGCGCACGGAGCTCGACGAGCAGGAGACCGGCCCGCAGTCGGTGACGGTCGAGGATTCCATGTCGGTCGTGCACGCCTCGGCCGGACGGCTGAAGCCCGCTTCCGACGACCTCAAGTCGGAACCGGCCATTGTCGCCGGCATCGCCAAGGCGGCGCTGCCTAACACGAAAGTGGATTGGAACGGCTTCGTCGCCGACTACAACACCATCCGCGACGCCATCGAGAAGGTGTTCCCGGCCTTTGCCGACTTCAATGCGCGCGTGCGTGAGCCGGGCGGCTTCCGCCTCTACATCGCCGCCTCCGAGCGCGAGTGGCTGACACCGAACGGAAAGGCCAACTTCATCGTGTTCGACGGGCTCGACTGCGATACGCGCGCCGGCGAGGCCGAAGCGCTGATGCTCGCCACCATCCGCAGCCACGATCAGTACAATACGACGATCTACGGCTTCAATGATCGCTATCGCGGTATCACAGGCCGCCGCGACGTTATCTTCATGCATGCGGATGATCTCAAGGCCCGCGGGCTGAGCCACGGCGATCTCGTCGATGTCGAAGCAATCGCCGAAGGTGACGACACTTGGCGCTCGCGCGTATTGCGCGGCCTCACCGCCGTCGAGTTCGAGATCGCGCGCAATTCGGCAGCCGCGTACTACCCGGAAGCAAATCCGCTCGTTGCGTTGCAGAGCTACGACGCGCGCAGCGGCACCCCGGCTTACAAGTCGATCCCCGTCCGCGTGCGCGCGGCAGCGACTCAAAAGTTAGAACCGGCACGCCAACTGGCGGACGCCCTGCCGGCCTAGGATCGCGATCATCAACGTTGCAACGAAAAAGACTCCGCCGGGTTGAGGCGGGTTTTCGGTGATCGGTGGGCTGCTAGCGCCTCAGCGCGTGTAGCGGCGCTGCGCCCGATAATAGCGGCGCGGAGTTGTCTGCCCAGACTGGCGCTCGCAGAAGGCGCTACGCGTGCCGCTCAGGCAGCCGTAACGCTCAAGCAGCTCGGCATCACGGGCATTTGTGGGGCCGCCGGCCCGCGCATTGGCGCGCGCCGCCTCGACTTCCCAATACGAGTCTGCCGAAACCGCCGTGGGGGCTGCTAGTGCCATCGCGGCTAAACCGAGCGCCGCCCATGTCATCTTGCTCATGTTCGCTACTCCTGAACGCGTACGCCTCGCCCCGTCCCTCATCATATGGTTAGACGAACGACGCCGTCCAACCCGCCGCGATCACATTTGATTGTCGGGGGGCGGCCCCTTGGGGCGGGGAAAAGCTAAACCGCACAGGGCGCAATTGGCTCTGAATCGCACGATGGAATTGAATCTTGATCGAGCAAGGGGAATGGCGGAGCCGGAGGGATTCGAACCCTCGATACGCCTTTACA
>JBDTOR010000242.1:0-3314 GCA_039933175.1 Hyphomicrobium sp.
ACCGAGCGTCGCCGCTTTCTCGACCGGCTGATCCTCTGCTTCGACCCCGGCTATCGCACCATCGCCGGCCGCTTCGAGCGCGCCATGCAGCAGCGCAACCGCCTGCTGTCGGATGGCGTTCGCGATGGCGCGCGCTTCGAGGGGCTTGAGATGCTCATGGCCGAAACCGGCGTCGCCGTCGCGGCGGCGCGCGCCGAGGCCGTTGCGGCGTTGGCAACCATCATGGCCGAGCGCACGGCGCGCGATCCGCACTCGCCGTTTCCCGCCGCTGGACTCGCTTTGGAGGGCGCGCTCGAAGCCGACCTCGAGCGCCTGCCGGCAGTGGACGTGGAAGACATTTACGCGCAGCGGCTGCGCGATGGGCGCGAGCGCGACCGTGCCGCCGGACGCACCCTCGATGGTCCGCACCGCTCCGATCTGCTGGTCGCCCATGCGCCGAAGTCGATGCCGGCGCGGCTGTGCTCGACCGGCGAGCAGAAGGCTCTGCTGATCGGCTTGATCCTCGCTCACGCCGAGCTCGTCGCCCGCCGCCGTGATGGCGCGCCCATCCTGTTGCTCGACGAGGTGACCGCTCATTTGGACGCCGCAAGGCGGGGTGCGCTGTTCGAGGAAATCCTGCGTCTCAAGGCGCAAGCTTGGATGACGGGAACCGACGCGCAGGCCTTCTCATGGCTGTCGGGAAAGGCCCGATTCTGGGCCGTCGACGACGGCCGCTTGAGCGCTTTCGAAGGGCTCCCCGCACATGGTGCCGCAGAGCCTTCTAACTAGCGGAAATTATTCCTACTTTTGTACAGGCCCGCGGCGGCGAAAAGCTGCTTTTCGCGGGCTTTTGTGATATACATCAAAACGACATAGACCGACCCCTGGGACAATCCGGAAATGAGCGCTTCGCCCGCGAAGAAAATGACGGCCGCCGACGATTACGGCGCCGATTCAATCAAGATGCTGAAGGGCCTCGACGCCGTCCGCAAGCGCCCCGGCATGTACATCGGCGACACCGATGACGGGTCGGGTCTGCACCACATGATCTACGAGGTCGTCGACAATGCCGTCGACGAGGTTTTGGCCGGCCACGCCAAGGCGTGCACCGTGACGTTGAACCCCGACGGCTCGTGCACCGTGCGCGATGACGGCCGCGGCATCCCGACCGGCATCAAGAACGACGACGACAACGATCCCAAGCGCTCGGCCGCCGAGATCGTGTTCACCGAGCTGCACGCCGGCGGCAAGTTTGACCAGAATTCTTACAAGGTCTCCGGCGGCCTGCACGGCGTCGGCGTGTCGGTCGTCAACGCGCTGTCGTCGTGGCTGCGCGCGCGCATCTGGCGCGAGGGCAAAGAGCACTTCATCGAGTTCCACGACGGCGTGCCGGTGGCGCCCCTGAAGGTGGTCGCCGACGGCAACGGCGAGCGCGGCACGGAAGTATCGTTCCTGCCCAGCACCAACACTTTCACCAAGACGGAGTTCGATTTCGCCACGCTGGAGCATCGCCTGCGCGAGCTCGCGTTCCTCAACTCCGGCGCCAAGATCGTACTGACCGATGCGCGCCACGCCGACATAAGGCGCGAGGAGATGTGCTACGACGGCGGCACGGCCGCGTTCGTGCGCTACCTCGATCGCTCCAAGCAGTCGCTGATCAGCGAGCCCATCATGCTGACGGGCGAGCGCGACAAGGTCATCGTCGAGGCGGCGCTGTGGTGGAACGACAGCTACCACGAGAACGTGCTGCTGTTCACGAACAACATCCCGCAGCGGGACGGCGGCACGCATCTCGCCGGCTTCCGCGCCGCGCTGACGCGCATCATTAACAAGTACGCGGGCGAAAGCGGCATCGCCAAGAAGGAGAAGGTCGACCTTTCGGGCGAGGACGCGCGCGAGGGCCTTACCTGCGTGCTCTCCGTCAAGGTGCCGGACCCGAAGTTCTCCAGCCAGACGAAGGACAAGCTCGTCTCCTCGGAGGTGAAGCCCGTGGTCGAGAGCATCATCGGCGATCAGCTGATGGCCTGGTTCGAGGAACACCCGAAGGAAGCCAAGGTCATCGTCGGCAAGATCGTCGAGGCGGCTCTCGCGCGCGAGGCGGCGCGCAAGGCGCGCGAGCTGACACGCCGCAAGGGCGCGCTCGATAACTTGAGATTGCCGGGCGGTCTCGCCGAATGCCAGGACCGCGACGCTTCGAAGACCGAGCTGTTCATCGTCGAGGGCGACTCGGCCGGCGGCTCCGCCAAGCAGGGCCGCAAGCGCGAGTTCCAGGCCGTGCTACCGATCCGAGGTAAGATCCTCAACGTCGAGCGCGCGCGCCTCGACAAGATGCTGTCGTCGGAGCAGGTGACCAACATCATCGCCGCGCTCGGCACCGGCATCAGAGACGACTTCGATGTATCGAAGCTGCGCTACCACAAGATCATCATCATGACCGACGCCGACGTCGACGGCGCCCACATCCGCACGCTGCTGCTGACGTTCTTCTACAGGCAGATGGTCGAGCTGGTGGAGAAGGGGCACGTCTATATCGCCCAGCCGCCGCTCTACAAGGTGGCGCGCGGCAAGTCGGAGACCTACCTCAAGGACCAGCCGGCGCTGGAGGAGTTTCTCATCCACTCCGGCCTCGAGGAAGCGGTGCTGGTCACCGGCTCGGGCGAGGAGCGCGCCGGCCAGGACTTGCGCGCCATTGCCAATCAGGCGCGCGGCGTCGTCGCGCTGATCGACGGGCTGCATTCGCGCTATTCGCACAGCGTCGTCGAGCAGGCGGCCATCGCCGGCGCTTTCGACGCCAAGCTGGTGCAGTCGGCGGCGCAGGCCAACAGCACGGCCGACCTCATCGCCGAGCGGCTCGATTCCATTTCCGAGGAGACGGAGAAGGGCTGGGAAGGCCGCTACGGCAACGACGGCTTCCACTTCAAGCGCGAAGTGCGCGGCGTCACCGAGACGCACACGCTCGACCTTGCCCTGCTCGGCTCGCTCGACGCGCGCCGCTTGAACGAGCGCCACAAGTATCTGGCCGAGGTCTACGCGACCCCGGCCAAGCTGCGCCGCAAGTCGGAGACCATCCCGGTGTACGGGCCGCGCACGCTGCTCGACGCCATCTACGAGGCCGGCAAGAAGGGCATCTCGATGCAGCGCTACAAAGGTCTGGGCGAGATGAACCCCGACCAGCTGTGGGAGACGACGCTCAATCCGGATGTGCGCACGCTGCTGCAGGTGAAGGTCGGCGAGGTCTCGGAGGCCGACGAGATCTTCTCCAAGCTGATGGGCGACGTGGTCGAGCCGCGCCGCGAGTTCATCCAGGAAAACGCCCTCACCGTCGCCAACCTCGA
>JBDTOR010000243.1:0-3308 GCA_039933175.1 Hyphomicrobium sp.
AACGCGGGATGGCGCAGCAGGCCGTCCGATGTCCGCTCGGTGAAGGCGATTTGCGCCACGAGCTTGGGCTCGACCCAATGCGCGTCACGCGCGATGGCGCGCGGGATGTCGACGAACGGGCTCGACTTGCGCCGCAGCTTGGCAAACTGTGCGCCGAGATCGTCGAGATCGGCGCCGTCAAATCCGGTGCCGACGCGGCCGCGATAGTGCAGCTTGCCGTCGGCGAACTCGCCGAGCAGCAGCGAAGCGAACGGGCGGCCTTTCTTGTCGGAGACGCGGTAGCCGCCGATGACAAACTCATCGTTGCCGAGGCATTTTACCTTCAGCCAGCTTTGCGTGCGGCGCGACACGTACGGCTTGTCGGCCTCCTTGGAGACGATGCCTTCGAGGCCGAGCTGGCAGGCTTTGGCGAGAACCCTGTCGCCATGACCGGCGACGTCCTCGCTGTAGCGGATGGCGTCGGGGGCGCCGGCCAGCACCTTCTTGAGGATCTCCTTACGGCGGCTCAGCGGCTCATCGCGCAGATCGCGGCCGTCCAATTCGAGAATATCGAACACGTAGTAGGTGAGCGGCGCGCCGGCCTTGAGGCCGTGCTGCAGCAGCTGGAAGCGCGAGCGTCCATCCTCGTCGAGCGCGACGATCTCGCCGTCGAGCAGGGCGCTGCCGACTTTCAGCTCGGCCAGCGGACCGGCGATGAAAGCGAACTTGTCGGTCCAATCCTGGCCCGAGCGCGTGTAGAGGCGTGTGCGGCCGCCGGCGACGGCACCGATGGCGCGATAGCCGTCGTACTTGATCTCGTGCAGCCAGCCGGCGCCTTCGGGCGGCGCGCTCGCCAGCGTCGCAAGTTGCGGCGGAACGAACGCAGGAAGAGGCATTGCGGAGCGCACGGAGGTGCGCTTGGCGGCCGACGTGCCGAGCGCCTTCGAATGCGGCTTCAGGCGGGCCATCCGGCGCGGCTCCCGAGGCGTGCGTTGCCCAGTCGGGCCAGCACGCGGACGCAGCAGAATAGCGCTGCAAAACGAGCAGCATAAAGCGCACGCCGGCGCTAAAGTTCCGTTTAAACCCTGGTAATGGCGCCGTCCGGAAGGCGGGCGCGGGGATCGGCAACCTCGCGCACGAGGCGCAACAGGGTCGACGCCTTCACCGGCTTGGCCACGAAGCGCACCCCGCCGGGCAAGTTGGCGGCGGTGGGCTCCAGCACGCCCGACACCAGCACGACGCCGGTGCGCGGGCATTTCTCGCGCACGCGGCGGGCGAGTTCGAAGCCGTCGACGCTTCCGGGCATGGCAACGTCGCTGACGACGGCGCATACGCCGCCCTTGGCGATGCGCACCAGCGCCTCTTCCCCACTCGTGGCGGCGATTACATCGAAGCCGGACTGGCCGAGGATATCGGAGACGTACGCGAGTACCAGCGGCTCATCCTCGACGACGAGGACCGAGGCCGAATGCATAGACTGATGATCCATGGCGTGCACAACGAGCCGTTGCCGGGTCCGTTCCCTCGATGAGCAAGGGCAAATGGGGAACGGTGAGGCGAAGCAACAGCTTTTTTGCGCTCTGCGGCAAGGCGCCGCTGCAACTTTGAACGCGATCTACACAACGTGGGTCTAACGGCTAGCGCGGCGCCAGCAACGTCAGCGGCCACACGTACGCCTGGCCCATCACCAGAATGCCGACCAGCGTCGCCAGCGCCACGGAGTGGAAAAAGACGAAGCGCAGGATCGATCCCTCGTGCCCGTACCAGCGCGTCGCCGTCGAGGCGACGACGATCGATTGCGCGTCGATCATCTTGCCCATGACGCCGCCGGAGCTGTTGGCGGCAGCCATCAGTATCGGATTAAGCCCGAGCTGCTCGGCCGTGACGCGCTGCAGACCGCCGAACAACACGTTCGAGGACGTGTCCGAGCCGGTGAGCGCCACGCCGAGCCAGCCGATGTAGGTGCCGAACAGCGGATATAGCCAACCCGTGCTCGCCAGGGCGAGGCCGAGCGTCGCGTCGGCGCCCGAGTAGCGCGTCACGAAGCCGATCGCCAGCATGCAGGCGATGGTCAGCAGCGAATAGCGCACGAGATAGAAGGTGCGCGCGTAGGTGCGCACGAGATCGCGCGGGCCATAGCCGAGAAACAGCCCGGAGACGAGCGCCGCCAGTAGGATGCCGGTGCCCGTCGCGGAGAGAATGTTGAAATTGTAGATCGCCGCCTCGATTGACGGCTGCACCACGACCGGGGGCATCTTCTGTACCAGCTCGTGCAGGCCGGCGACGGGGATCTTCGCCACCCACAGGGTGTCGAGTGCGGCGCGCACTTGCGGCGTTCCCCAGACGAACACGAACGCGCACAGGATGAGCCACGGCGTCCACGCCCGGCGGATTGCAGCGGCGGAGTCGGCGGCGTCGCCCGGCTGCGGAGTGATCGCGCTCTCGGGCTCGGCCGCATGTGCGTCAGGCATCGCCGTCATCGGGTTCGCCGGCCGCCACACGCGCAGGAACAGCGCTAAGCACAGCATCGAGCAGAGCGCGGCGATGATGTCGACCAGCCACGGCCCATGGAAGTTGGAGACGAGATACTGCGGCAGCGCGAAGGCGACGCCGGCGACGAGGATCGGCGGCCAGATCTCCACCGTGCGGCGCAGCCCGGCGAAGGCGGCGACAAGCCAGAACGGCACCACCAGCGAAAAGAACGGCAGCTGCCGCCCGACCATGCCGCTGAGCTCGTGCAGGTCGAGGCCGGTCACCGCGGATAGCGCGATGATGGGCGTGCCGAGCGCGCCGAAGGCAACCGGCGCGGTGTTGGCGATCAGCGACAGGCCCGAGGCGGCGAGCGGGCGAAAGCCCAGCCCCATCAGAATGGCGGCGGTGACCGCCACCGGCGTGCCGAACCCGGCGGCGCCCTCGAAGAAGGCGCCGAGGCAAAAGGCGATGAACAGCACCTGCAGCCGGCGGTCATCGCTGACGGCGATGATCGAGCGCTGCAGCACCGCGAAGTCGCCCCGCTCGTTGGCGAGCTGATAGAGGAAGATGACGTTGAGGATGATCCAGCCGATAGGCAGCAGGCCGAACGCCGCCCCGTATACCGCCGCGAACCCGGCCATCGGCGCCGGCATGCCGTAGGCGAAAATGGCGATGGCGAGCGCCGTGGCGAGCCCCAGGATCGCGGCAAGATGCGCGCGCACCTCGAGCACCGCGATGCTGCCGAGCAGGACGACGACCGGCAGCGCCGCAACCGCCGTCGACACGGTCATGCTGCCGAAGGGATCGTAAACCTGCGACCACATGTAATGCCCCCACCCCGGCAGCCGTCTGGCGCG
>JBDTOR010000244.1:0-3308 GCA_039933175.1 Hyphomicrobium sp.
TCGTCATCAACGCCAACGGCGATCCGGCGCGCTTCTCGGGCCATTGCCTGCCGGTTATCGCCGACAGCATCGAGGGTTACGCCGGCCCGCTCGCCGGTCTGCACGCCGGCATCGAATGGGCACGGGCCGAGACGCCGGATGCGCAGTTCATCGCCAGCGTGCCGATAGACTGCCCGTTCCTGCCGCTCGACCTCGTTTCCCGCCTCAAGGCGGCGCTTCTGGCAAAGAACGCGCCATGCGCCATCGCCGCTTCGAACGGGGAACGCCATCCCGTCGCGGGGCTGTGGCGCGTCGATCTCGCCGAGGCGCTGGCCGACTCGCTTAAAAGTAACGTGCGTGCGTTGCACCGGTTCGCGGATTCGCAGGGCTGCGCCGTTGCCGACTTTGGCCCCGTCGAGATCGGCGGGGCGCACGTCGATCCGTTCTTTAACGTCAACGCACCCGCCGACCTCGAGAAGGCCCGCGCCTTGTTCTCGACGGAGCACGCGCGTGGCTGATGGCCCGCTGCTCATCGGCGTGGTTGGCTGGAAAAACTCCGGCAAGACGACGCTGGTCGAGCGCCTCATTCCCTTGCTCACGGCGCGCGGTCTCAAGGTGGCGACGGTCAAGCACACGCACCACGAACTGCGACCGCCTGACGGCGCCACGGATGGCGAACGGCACGCGCGCGCCGGCGCGATCACGACCATCGTCTTGGCGCCAACGGCCTGGGAAATCGACGGGCATCGCCAAGAGGACGCGCCTCCGGCCTTCGGCGATCTCGCCGCTCACCTGGCGGGGGTGGACATCGTCCTTGTGGAAGGCTTTAAGAGCGCGCCCATATCCAAGATCGAGGTGCGGCGCCGGGCTTCGCCGACGCAGGAGCCGCTGGCCGTGCGCGATCATCATGTGATCGCCATCGCTACCGATCACCCCACGGAGACCTCCGGCCAACCGCTGTTCGATCTCGACGACGCCGAGGCGATCGCCGACTTCATCGCGGTCCGCGCCAGGTGAGCCAGGCGGGGCGCTCTCCCCCCTGTGACCGCCACTTGCGGCGGGCGTAACCGACGGCGAGGACCAGCAGGATAAGGCCCACCGAGAGCCAAAGCGCCCAATGTGCTCCTAGCGACCGGGTGACCTCCGGCTCCAGCGCATCCTGCGGAACGGGAACCAAGCGGCCGGCCCGGTCGGCAGTGGTCGCGTCGCCCCACGGCACCAGCGGCACGCCCGCGTCGGCGGTGCCGACGTTGGCACCGGCGCGCGCGGCCAGCCACGCTATTAAGCCTATGAGCGCACGCATTACTGCTTTCCGCGTGTCCTCACAGGGAAAACACGCCACTGGCCGATTGGCGACACACTCCGCACCCGCACGGTTGACGCGGCGCCAAACGAGATAAAAGGCCTTGAACGCCCGGCGCCTGTCGGTAGCTTACGGGCGACCGCGACACCATCTATGGATGGTAAGCTAAGTCAGGCCTTTCGCACCGCCTTCAAGGAGCTCGTCGCCACTCGTGGGTGATTACATCAAAACGCAGTCGCTGCCGGCCCTCGTAGACCGCTACGGCCGCTCGATCACCTACCTGAGGGTGTCGGTGACCGACCGGTGCGACTTCCGGTGCGTCTACTGCATGTCCGAGCACATGAGCTTCCTGCCGCGGCGGGAGCTGCTGACACTTGAGGAACTCGACCGTATCTGCACGGCCTTCGTCAGCCGCGGCGTGCGCAAGCTGCGCATCACCGGCGGCGAGCCGCTGGTCCGCAAGAACATCATGTGGCTGTTCCAGGCGCTGTCGCGGCATATCTCCGCCGGCGATCTCGACGAGCTGACGGTGACCACCAACGGCAGCCAGCTGAAGCGCTTCGCCCGCGATCTCAAAAGTGCCGGCGTCGAGCGAATCAACGTCTCGCTCGACACGCTGCAGCCTGATCGCTTCCGCGCCATCACCCGCTGGGGTGACTTCTCGGCCGTGATGCAAGGGCTCGACGCGGCCGACGCCGCCGGCCTCAAAGTGAAGATCAATGCCGTGGCGCTGAAGGGCACGAACGAGGACGAGATCGACGATCTGATCCGCTTCGCGCACGGCCGCGGCTACGACCTGACGCTGATCGAGACCATGCCGCTGGGCGAGATCGACGGCGAGCGGCTCGACCAGTACTTGCCGCTCTCCATCGTCCGCGCGCGGCTGCTCGATAGCTGGACGCTGGAGGATATCCCGCATCGCACGGGCGGACCGGCCCGCTACGTGCGCGTCGCCGAGACCGGCGGCCGCCTCGGCTTCATCACGCCGATGACGCATAATTTCTGCGAAAGCTGCAACCGGGTCCGTCTCACGTGCACCGGCACCCTGTTCATGTGCCTCGGTCAGGAAGACTCGGTCGATCTGCGCGAGCCACTGCGCGCCGGATCCAACGACGCGGCCCTGCAGGCGGCCATCGACGAGGCGATGCTGCTGAAGCCGAAAGGCCACGACTTCGTCATCGATCGGCGCGCCGGGCGGCCGGCTGTCGCACGCCATATGAGCGTCACGGGCGGGTAGTCTGCTATGCTCCTGTCACCCGTGGGTGGCGGGAGGGGAGCACGTGTCCAAATACGGCCTGGGTCTCATACGCGCCGCGCGCCTGACGCGGCGGCAGCTGATCACCTTTGCGCTCATGTCGGCCGTCATCAACGGCATCGTCACCGCTTGCGTCGGCGCCTGGCTGGCGCAGACGTACGCGACCCAGCAATCCCGCCGCAAATCGGTCGAGGCCCTAGCCAATCTCATCTACGAGCGCCGCACGCGCGCGGGCATGGTCGTCTCGTCGATGCGTCGCAACGCGCCCGCCGACGAGATCCAGTTTCGCAAGCGGGCCTACGACGAAGCGTACGTCGACTGGAACAAGAACATCCTGCTCAACCTGTTCGTCATCCGCGAGGTGGGCGGGGACATGAAGTTCGCGGGGCTCGAGAAGGCGTTCGAGGACGATCTCGTAGCTTCGATGGCCGACGTCGACCGCTGCCTCACCAAGGCTTACGACCGCAAGCTCGCAGGCGAGGAGGTCGCGCCCATACTCGATGCCTGCCGGATGCCGCAGCTGCATCAGTTCGTTCTCGATTGCGGGGCGACGTTCACCGACGAGCTGTACAAGCTCACGCGCTTGTCGTTCTCGCCGTTCTCCAACGCCAAGGCCGAGCGCAAACGGCTGGCGGAGATCAACATCAAGGCCAATTGCACGCGGCCGCCCGAGCCTCCGGCAACGGCACCGCTTACCGGCGCGATAGCTCCCGCTCCGACGCCGCCAAAGCCCTAAGCGAGCAGCTTGCGTACACTGGCGCGAACGTCTTC
>JBDTOR010000245.1:0-3245 GCA_039933175.1 Hyphomicrobium sp.
GCTTCACGCGTCGTCGGCACGCCGACGATGTCGATCGGCATGTTGAGATCGCGCACCATCTGCCGCACGACGCAAAGCTGTTGATAGTCCTTCTCGCCGAACACGGCGACGTCGGGCGTCGTGGCGCCGAACAGCTTGGCGCACACCGTGGCGACGCCGCCGAAGAAGTGCGGGCGGAAATCGCTTTCTAGCCCCTGCGCCGTGCCCGCCGGCATAATGCGGGTGGCAAATCCGTCCGGATACATCTCGGCAGCGGTTGGTGCCCACACCAGATGGCAGCTTTCGGCGCTGAGCTTGGCGAGATCGCCGGCCTCATCGCGCGGATAGCGGGAAAGATCCTCGTGCGGGGCGAATTGGCCCGGGTTGACGAAGATCGACACGAGCGTACGGTCAGCAAGCTGCGCGGCGCGCCGCACCAGCTCCAGGTGTCCGCTATGCAGGGCACCCATGGTGGGAACGAGCCCGATCCGGCGGCCGTTGTTGCGCCACAGGGCAACGACGCCGCGCAATTCGGCGATGCTGCGCACGACCTGAAGCTTGTTGGGCACTGATAAGCCTCGCATCTCTAGCGGCGGCAAGCTCTGGCGGGGCATACGGTTCCCGTCAAGCCCGTGCGTCGTCCCCAGCCTGCTTGAGGCACCCTCGCTGCCGATTTGCTAGAGTGGGTTTAAAGCGAATCGCGCCGCGGGCGCGCCTCACGAGGACAGAATGGTCGCAGTGAAGAACGCCGAGACCACTCGCGAAGTGATCGAATTTGCGCAGCTGCCGCCGCGCGAGGAGATCGCCGCCCACCATCTCATCGACGAGCAGCGGCTGGTCGACCGGCTGATCGAGCGCGCCGTGTTCTCGGAGGACGAGCGCCGCCGCTCGACCGAACTGGCGCGCAGGCTGGTCTACGCGGCGCGCGCCGACCGCGGCAAGCACGCCGGCGTCGACGCGTTCATGCGTGAATATGGCCTTTCCAGCGAGGAAGGCGTCATCCTGATGTGCATCGCCGAGGCGCTGCTACGCATCCCCGACACGGAGACGGCCGACGAGCTGATCGCCGAGAAGCTCTCCGAAGGGCATTGGGAAAAACACCGCGGCCATTCCGACAGCCTGCTGGTCAACGCCTCAACCTGGGCGCTGATGCTCACGGGTCGCGTCGTCAAGCTGCGCGATGCACGCGGCGCCAACCCCATCGACGCCTTGAAGCGGCTCGTGGCGCGCTCGGGCGAACCGGTCATCCGCCAAGCGGTGCGCCGCGCGGTGAAGGTGCTGGGTGATCAGTTCGTGCTGGGGCGCACGATCCGCGAGGCCCTTGAGCGCGCCAAGGAATACGAGGAGAAGGGCTACTCCTTCTCCTACGACATGCTCGGCGAGGCGGCGCGAACCCAGAAGGACGCCGACGTCTACTTCGAGCGCTATCTGGCGGCCATCGACGCCGTCGGCCAGGCGGCGGGTCCGTTCAGCACCATGCATTCCGATGCGCTCTACACGCGCCCGGGACTGTCGGTGAAGCTGTCGGCGCTGCACCCGCGCTTCGAGCCAGGCAAGGAGGAGCACCTCGCCGCCGAGCTCGGCCCGCGCATGCTGACGCTGGCCCGCGCCGCGCGCTCACGCGGCCTGACGCTCACCATCGATGCCGAGGAGCAGGATCGCCTCGATCCCACCCTGGAGATATTCGGCGCGACCTTCACCAACCCCGTGCTCGACAACTGGAGCGGGCTTGGCATCGCCGTGCAGGCCTACGGCAAGCGCGCCATCCCGACCTTGCGCTGGCTGCGCCGCCTCGCCGAGCGCTCCGGCAAACGCATCCCCCTGCGTCTCGTCAAGGGCGCCTACTGGGACAGCGAGATCAAATGGGCGCAGGAGCGCGCCCTCAGCGACTATCCGGTGTTTACGCGCAAGCTGCACACCGATGTGTCGTTCCTCGCCTGCGTACGGCTCATGCTCAGCGACCAGAAGTCGTTCTATTCGCAGTTCGCCACGCACAACGCCTACGCCATCGCCGCGGCGCACGTCGCCGGCGGGCCGGCGACGTTCGAGTTCCAGCGCCTGCACGGTATGGGCGAGCCGTTGCACAACGAGGTCGTCGGCGAAAACGGCTTGATCAAGCGGCCGTGCCGCATCTATGCGCCGGTCGGCGGTCACGAGGACTTGCTCGCCTATCTGGTGCGGCGCCTGCTCGAGAACGGCGCCAACACCTCCTTCATCAACCGGCTGGCCGACGACGAGGCGCCGGTGTCGGACATCATTCGCGATCCGGTCGGCACGGCCGAGGCGGAACGCGGCGGCACGGCCGAGCCGTTGCGCGCCTTCGTGCGTCCGCGCGAGATCTACCTTCCCGAGCGGCAGGCGGCGAGCGGCATGGCGCTGACCGAGCCTTCGGTGCGTCTCGAGCTGTTCGCGCAGATGGGCAATGCGCTCGACGACGTATTCGAAGCCGGCCCGATCATTGGCGGCATCGCCAGCACGGCCGGCGATTCCTCCAGCCTCGTCACCTGTCCGCACGACCGGCGCGAGCGCATCGGAACGGTGCGCGTCACGACGCCGGCGCAAGCCGATGCCGCGATCGAACGCGCGGTCAAGGCCGCACACGACTGGAACAAGCAGGGCGGCGCCCGGCGCGCGCAGGTGCTCGCCGCCGCGGCCGACTTGTTCGAGCGCGACAAGGCGCGCCTCATGGCGGTCATCGTGCGCGAAGCCGGCAAGACGCTGGAGGACGCGCAGGGCGACGTGCGCGAGGCCATCGATTTTCTGCGCTATTATTCGGCGCAGGCGCGGCGACTGTTCGCCGGGCCCGTCACACTTCCTGGCCCGACCGGCGAGCGCAACACGCTGACCCTTAACGGCCGGGGCGTCTTCGCCTGCATCTCGCCGTGGAATTTCCCGCTCGCCATCTTCACCGGCCAGGTCGCCGCCGCACTCGCCGCCGGCAACGCCGTCGTCGCCAAGCCCGCCGAGCAGACGCCGATCACCGCCTTCCTGGCGACGAAGCTGCTGCACGAAGCGGGCGTGCCACCTAACGCGCTGCACCTTTTGCCCGGCAGCGGACGTCTCGGCGAGGCGCTGGTCAAGGATACGCGCATCAAGGGCATCTCCTTCACCGGGTCGAACGAGACCGGCTGGGCGATCCAGAAGGCGCTCGCCGATCGGCGCGGCGCCATCGTGCCGTTCATCGCCGAGACCGGCGGTCTCAATGCCATGATCGTGGATTCGACCGCGCTGCCCGAGCAGGTGGTGCGCGATGCGGTGCGCTCGGC
>JBDTOR010000246.1:0-3239 GCA_039933175.1 Hyphomicrobium sp.
GATTTGGCTTTCGGCCGCCAGCTCCTTTTGCAAGTACTCCAGCCGCCCCTTGTTCTCGTCGAGCGTCGCCGTCGCGTCGAGTATCTGCTGGCGAACCTCGTCGAGCCGTTGCGCCGAGCGCGGCAGGTCGTTGTAGCTGTCGCCGACGAATAGGCCCTTCTTGGCAGCTTCGAGCTCGATCTTGTTACCCTCGAGCCGGATACGCGCCGCCTCGATGCCCAGCTGCGTCGTCTTGAAGTCGCGTTCTGCATGCAGCAGCGTGGCGATCGTCTGCGAACCGGTTTCGCGGAGTTTTTTCGAGCGCTCCATGGCTTCGTTCGCATCGGCATGCATGGCCTCGGCGGAGGTGATCTGCACGGTGAGCTCGGCCGCACGGGCCTCGAGCTGACTGATGCGACCTGCCTGGAACGCATTGCGCTGCGCCAGCAGATTGGCTTCGCTGTCCTTTAGCTGTGCGGCGCGCTGCGTCATCGCGCTCATCTCGGACTTCAAGCCGTTGATGGTCCGGCGCAAATCGTCGAGGCGGGCGCGGTCTGAGCGCAGGTTGGTGATCTGCAGGAGTTCCTCGTCGGGCGAGACCTCGGTGCCGACGGCGAGCGAATAGGGGGTTATGTGGACCTTTCCGTCGATGGGCGCGCGCAGATTGATGAGACGCGCGTTGACGGTCGCCTCGGCACTGGTCGTGGCCAGCAGCCGTTGCAGCGGAATCCAGCCCAGCGCTAGCGCGACGGCAATGGCGATCAGCGATTTTATGCCCTGGCGTCCCTTCAGGGATTTCAGCCTGTCGAGCATTCCCGGCTTGGCCGGTGCGGGGGGCGCTTCGTGCGGGGCTTCGCCCGGCTGGCGCAGCTGGCGGTTACGCAGTTCCTCATCGAGGCGCTTGAGGCGCTCGACGGGATCATGATCGTGATCGGGATCGTGATCGGGCGCGTGCATCCCGCCGCCCGGCGTCTCTACTTCTAGGTCCGTTGGTGCTGGAGCTTGCCTCGGGGTCGGCTGCGACATCGACATTGCAGAATCCGCTCACTCATACAGAGGCAACGCCGCGGGCGACGTGCCCACGTCTTGGCTGCCTATTTTTCAAACGTGGGCAGATAGTTAGCCGACGGCCGGTTAACGCCGATGTCTGATCAATTCCGCTTTTAACTAAGTCGCTTAAAATTTTCTGAAATAGCCTCCGAGCGAGCCCTCTAAATAAAGCGACCCAGCGCTTCCGCCGGGTCGCCACTAGACCAAAGTACGAAACGCTCCGACGTCAGTTGGCGCCTTCGAGCAGACGCCGGGCGATCACCTGCGCCTGAATTTCCGCCGCGCCTTCGAAAATGTTCAGGATGCGCGAGTCGCACAGCACGCGGCTGATCGGGTATTCGAGCGCAAAGCCGTTGCCGCCGTGGATCTGCAGCGCGTTGTCGGCGTTGGCCCAAGCGACGCGCGCACCCAGCAGCTTGGCCATGCCGGCTTCGAGGTCGCAGCGGTGGCCTTGATCCTTCTCGCGGGCGGCGAAATAGGTGAGCTGGCGTGCAACCATCGTCTCGACCGCCATCATGACGATCTTGTTGTAAACGCGCGGGAAGGCGTAGATCGGCTTGCCGAACTGCTGACGGTCCAGCGCATACTTGAGGCCGAGATCCATCGCCGCCTGGGCGACGCCTACCGCGCGTGCCGCCGTCTGGATGCGCGCCGCCTCGAAGGTGTTCATCAGCTGCTTGAAGCCCTGGCCCTCGATACCGCCGAGCAACTGGTCGGCCGGAACCTCGAAAGCGTCGAAGGAGATGTCGTACTCCTTCATGCCGCGATAGCCGAGCACCTCGATCTCGCCGCCCTTCATCCCCGGCGCCGGGAACGGATCGGCGTCCGAGCCGCGCGGCTTTTCCGCCAGCAGCATGGAGAGGCCCTTGTAGCCCTTCTCCTCCGGGTTGGTGCGCACCAGCAGCGTCATCAGATCGGCGCGCACGGGATGGGTGATCCACGTCTTCTGGCCGGTAACCTTGTAGGTGTCCCCGTCCTTCACGGCGCGCGTCTTGAGCGAGGCGAGGTCGGAGCCGGTGTTCGGCTCGGTGAACACGGCGGTGGGCAGCAGCTCGCCGGTGGCGATCAACGGCAGGTACTTCGCCTTCTGCGCGTCGGTGCCGTTGTTGAGGATGAGCTCGCCGGCAATCTCCGAGCGGGTGCCGAGCGAGCCGACGCCGATGTAGCCGCGCGACAGCTCCTCGGAGACGACGCACATCGCCTCTTTGCCGAGAGCAAGTCCGCCGTATTCCTCCGGCAGCGTCAGGCCGAACACGCCGAGTTCGGCGACCTTGCCGATCACCTCCAGCGGTATGTACTCGTTCTTCAGGTGCCACTCGTGGGCGTGCGGTACGACCTCGGCCTGCGAGAACTTGCGCATCTGGTCGTGAATGGCGGCGTGCGTTTCATCGAGGCCGCTATCGCCGAAGGTGGCGGCGTTGGGCTGCGCGGCAATGAGATCGGCAAGGCGCGCCTTGATGTCCTGCGTGCTGCCTACTGCGATCATGTCGGCAACTTCGTCCTCGAACCGGCGGACGTCGGCGCGCGGCACACCCAGCGCCTCGGGACGTACGAACTCCAGCTGGCTCATGGGTATGCCGCCGGAGATCTGCGCCAGGTATTCGGCAAAGGCGGCGGCGAGGATCAACTGCTCGAACTCGCCGAAGCGGCCTTCGCCGGAAAGACGCGTGCCCCACACGTGCATTTGGCGCAGGCCTTCGACCGCGGTGGCGAGCCAGGCAAGGCCATGGGCGGGGTGCTGGGCGTTGTCGATGCCGCCGGCTTCGGCGACCTTGGCGCGTACCCCGGCCTTTGCGGCGAGCAGAACCTTATCGGCCGCGGCGACGGCACGTTCGGCGCGCTGCAGCAGCGCTTCCGGGCCGGCTGAAAGGAAATCCTGCTCGGCCGTCTTCACCGCAGTCGACATCGTGCCCTCCTGGGAAATCGGAACGCGGCCGCCGGTGCCGGCGACGCGCTAGTGTCCTGATCGCGCAATTCGTCTCAGTGTGCGGCAGGGAGTAGAACGAATTTCGCGATCTGAAGGACACTAGCCAAGCCAATGATCGCTAGTGTGATTCAGATCGAGAAGTCCGCCTCATTACCCAGCCGAGCATGATGTAGCGGACTTCCCGATCATCACACTAGTGTTGCGTTGCAGAATAACTGGCCCTGCCGTCAAGGCAATCAGTGCCGCACCGCGGCTTCAGCTGCCGCCAGAAAGGGCTTTGAAG
>JBDTOR010000247.1:0-3233 GCA_039933175.1 Hyphomicrobium sp.
TGACGGTCTGGACGCTGCCATAAGCTGACGTCACGTCAATAAGGACCGGCGCGGGATTTCCCGCGCCGGTCTTCCTTGTGAATGGACCGGCCCTACTCATGGGCGCTTGTGCACTGCATTGTCTAATGGTTGCACCGCAACATGCGGAACCGTATGACATTTTGCCCGTTGCGCACTTCCAAAGAGCCGCCCAAAAGGCCATGTATCAGTGTCTGCAGCAGCTGCAGTCAGAAGCAATAAGGGGATACGCGTGAGAAGGATCTGTTTCGCGGTCGTCGCGGCCATCGCCCTCGGTGGCGTGTTCGGTTCGGCGATGGCGCAAGAAGTGGCGCCCGGCCTGCAAAAAGAAGTCGACTTGGGCGACGGCTGCAAATCCCAGGAAGGCGCCGAGTTCAAAGACGGCAAGTGGGTCCTCCCGGATGGTACCCCGACCTTCCGCGTTTGCCACAAAGAGGGCGGCACCTTCGTCGTCGATTGGGCAACCTATAACGGCTACCGCCGCTATCACGGCGAATGCCACGTCTGTCATGGCCCGAACGGTCTCGGCTCGACCTACGCTCCGGCTCTGGCGGACTCGCTGAAGACGATGGATTACGGCACCTTTCTTGGGACCGTTGCTTCAGGCCGCGTGCGCGATGAAGCCGGCACCAAGTTCGTCATGCCCGCGTTCGGCGACAACAAGAACGTGATGTGCTTCATCAACGACCTCTACGTATACCTGAAGGCTCGTTCAACCGGTGCCCTGCCGGCTGGTCAGCTCGGCGGTCGCAACCGCGACGAGAAGCCGGAGCAGGCCAAAGAAGAAGAGAAATCCTGCCTTGGTAGCTAACGTTCCACGTTTCACGTCACAGGTCGGGGCCGCCCTCGGCGGCCTCGGTCTTTTCTGCATGCTGGCGATGCCGGCTCTCGCGGTCGAAGGACATCGCTCCGATCTCGTCAACCGCAAGGTTCTGCGCGTGTGCGCCGACCCGGCGAACCTTCCCTTCTCCAACGAGAAGAAGGAGGGCTTCGAGAACAAGATTGCCGACATCCTCGGCAACGAGCTCGGCGTCCCAGTCGAATATACGTGGTTCCCCCAGGCTACCGGCTTCACGCGCAACACGCTGCTCGCCAAGCGCTGCGACGTGATCATCGGCACCGGCCAGGGTGACGACCTCGTCCTCAACACCAATGCCATCTATCGCTCGGCCTACGCGCTCATCTACAAGCCGGGTACCGGCCTCGACGGCGTGGACAGCATTTTCGACCCCAAGCTGAAGGGCAAGGCGTTTGGCGTCGTGCAGGGCACGCCGTCCGCTAATCTCATTGCCAAGGCCGGTTTGATGGACAAGGCGCGTCCCTATCGCCTGATGGTCGACCGGCGTTACGACGATCCGTCGGCCGACATGGTCAAGGATATCCGCTCCGGCGAGATCCAGGGCGGCGTGATGTGGGGGCCGATCGCCGGCTACTACGCCACGCGCGGCGGCGATAAGCTCACGGTCGTGCCGCTGACGAAGGACGTCGACAAGGCCGGCCGTCTCGATTTCCGCATCACCATGGGCGTGCGCCAGGGCGACGACCTGTGGAAACGGCAGCTCAATGACGTCATCCGCAAACGCCAGGCGGACATCGACAAGGTTCTGCTCGAGTACGGCGTGCCGATGATCGATGAAGACAGCAAGCCAATCACCAGCCCGCGCAGCTAAGCCTGCGCGGCTGCCCTCCACGACCTCGCGCGCGTCGGCGCGGCGCCCAGGCGCCGCGCTTTTCGCGTTGATCGCGGCGGCGGCAATGACGTTGCTCTATCCCCTCGCCGATACGCACGCCGCGGACGGCGCCGCTCCAGCGACGGCGCAAGGCGTGGCTCCCGCCTCCGGTGGAGGGCATCCAGACACCGTGCCGCCTGCGGACGCCGAGGCGAAGCCGTCAGGGCCCGTCCCGGAGCCCGCAGGGTACCGCGTGCAAGATTTCCGCACGCCCGTGCCGGCGACGCTAAAAGGCGCTCGCGTGCTGACCGCGGACGAAGCCGCCGACATTTGGAACAAGAACGGCGCCGTGTTCATCGACGTCTATCCGCAGGCGCCCAAGCCGCCGAACCTGCCGGCCGGCACCTTCTGGCGCGAGCCGGCTCATCGCAGCATCGAGGGCGCGCAATGGTTGCCCAACGTCGGCTACGGCGCGCTGTCGGTGACCATGGAGGAATTCTTCCGGGCCCGGCTCGAAGCGCTGTCGAAGGGCAAGCGCGCCGCGCCGCTCGTCTTCTTCTGCCTCAAGGACTGCTGGATGTCGTGGAACGCGGCCAAGCGCGCGCTCGAGTACGGCTACGGCAACGTCATGTGGTTCCGTGACGGAACCGATGGCTGGCAGGAGCTAGGCTACCCGCTCGTCGACGTGAAGAAGCTTCCTTGAGGCATCGTAAGTTAGATGCCTCACGGCTATGGGGCCGAGCTTCACGAGTCCGATTGCTCCTCTACTTCGTCATGCTCGCGTAGGCGAGCATCCACGCCAGCTGCAGCAGTTTCTCTCGTCGGCTGTCGGACAGGGTTCGCCAGTAGCACTACCCAACACTGGCGTGGATGGCCGCCTGCGCGGCCATGACGGTGTGAGAGCGGCATCCCGGCAGGATGACGGGCACAACGTCAGCTCTTCATCTGCGCCCGGATCAAGCGGGCGATCTCGTATACCCGCTGCTCGATCAGCGCCGGGATCTCGCACGCCATCGTCAGGTTCTGCTGGCGCTCCTGGAAGATGCGGGCGTTCCAGTTGTACTCCTGCTGCTCGGGCGTCAGCTTGGTCTCGGTGGGCAGCAGCTCGTCGGTGGCCGCGATGCCTTTCTCGGCCAGCTTCTCGCCCTCGCGCTCGAGCTCGGCAGCCCGACCCTTCTGCCGCTTCTGGAACTCCTCGACCTTCGACATCACGAACTGCCGATCGGTGTTGATCTCGCTCAGCAAGCTCGCGAACAGCTCGGTCAGCTTCTTGTCGCGCTCGGCTTCGGGCTGCTTTGCTGCATATTCCTTGATCGCCTTCTCCGCGTCCTCTGCCGAGACGCGGCGGCTTTCGAGGATTTGCGTCAGGTCGCGAATAGCGGGATCGAACTCCTTGATGCCGTCGACCGGCGGGCCGTCCCACACCTGGGCCGCCGAAATGATCCCCACCTTGCGTTGAACGCACGGCCAGTCGGGGCTGCTGATGATATCGCTCGGCGAGAATTTGACGGCGGCGTTGTCGCCCGGCGTGACGGCCGGCATCGG
>JBDTOR010000248.1:0-3233 GCA_039933175.1 Hyphomicrobium sp.
GTATCGGACTACGGCGAAGCTTTAGAAGCGGCGCAAGTACACCTCGAGCAGTCGGTGCAAGCGCGCGACCGTGCAGAAAGCGCGCTGGCCGCGCTTGACGTGCGCGACGCGGAGCTGAGCGAGCAGAACCGCCTGTTCAATGTGGCTCTGGCGAAGATGTCCCAGGGCCTGTGCATGTTCGACCAGGACCAGAAGCTCTTGGTTTGCAACGACCGCTATATCGAAATGTACGGCCTGTCGCAGGACCTCTCCAGGCCAGGTACGCCGTTCCGCACAATCGTCGAGAGCCGCATCGCCAAGGGTCTCTATACCGGTGACGACGCCGAAGCGTATCTCGATGAGCGGTTGGCCTCGGCGCGCGAGGCGGTGCGCAACACCAGGTTGCACGAGCTGAGTGACGGACGTGTCATCGCCATTACGCATGAGCCCATGGAAGGTGGCGGCTGGGTGGCTACGCACGACGACGTGACGCGCCTGCGGCGCATCGAAGCGAAGATTTCGCATATGTCGCGCCACGATGCCCTGACCGATCTGCCAAACCGGGTGCAGCTGCGCGAGCGCATGGAGCAAGTGCTCGCCGGCGACGCCCTGGAAGGCCGCTTCCTGGTGGTGCTCCTGTTCGAGATCGACCGCTTCAAAGAGGTCAACGATAGCTACGGCGCGTCGATCGGCGATGCGCTGCTGCTGGGCGTCGCGCAACGCCTGCGCCGCCGCCTCGAGGGCGCCGACATGGTGGCGCGTATCGGGGGCGATGAGTTCGTCGTCCTGCAGGTGGCCGACGACCCGGCGACGGCGGCCGATGCGCTCGTCAAGCGGGTGCACAACGTCCTCGGAACCTCATTCGACATCGACGATCAGTCCGTTTCAATCACCGTCAGCGCCGGTGTTGCCATTGGCCCGGCCGACGGCAGCGAGCCCGACGAGCTGCTGAAGAACGCCGATCTGGCGCTCGGGCGCGCCAAGACCGACGGTCTCGGCAAGGCGCGTTTCTTCGAGCGCGAAATGGACGAGCGCATGCGGGCCCGCCACAAGCTCGAGCACGATATGCGGGTGGCACTGCGCGAAGGGCAATTCGAGCTGTATTATCAGCCTCAGCTAAATCTGGAGGGCGGGGAGATCGCCGGCTTCGAGGCGCTGCTGCGCTGGAACCATCCCGAGCGCGGCCTCGTCATGCCCGGCGAGTTCATACCGCTGGCGGAGGAGACCGGCTTCATCGTGGCGCTCGGCGAATGGGCCCTGCGCGAGGCCTGCGAGGAGGCATCGTCGTGGCCGAAGGGGGTGCGCGTCGCCGTCAATCTGTCGGTCGCGCAGTTCCGCTCCGGCCAGGTGCGTCAGTCGGTTATCGCTGCGCTGGGTGGCTCGGCGATACCGCCGGGCCGTCTCGAACTCGAAATCACCGAGTCCATTTTGATGCAGGAGAGCCACGACGTCGCCGAGGTTCTAGGCAAGTTGCAGGACATCGGCGTCGGGCTGGCGCTCGACGACTTCGGCACCGGGTTCTCCTCGCTCAGCTATCTAACGCGCATCCGCTTCGACAAGATCAAGATCGACAAGCACTTCATTAGCGAGCTTCGCACCGATCCCAACAGCTCGCTGGCGGTATTGCGTTCGGTTGTGGCGCTCGCCCGCAGTCTCAACATCACCACGGTGGCGGAAGGCATCGAGACGAAGGAGCAGTTCGATCGCGTGCGGGAGGAGGGGTGCACGGAGGCGCAGGGCTTCTATATCAGCCGGCCGGTGCCGGCTGGCGAGATTCCGCAACTTCTCGCCACCCACAAGCGCAAGGCGCTGCGCGGTCCGCGGCGCGCCTGACGCCGTACGTCAGCGATCGCTGGAATTGACGGGCCACGGCCAAGCTTCCTCGTGGCCGCTGATGCCGTCGAGTGTCGTATCGAAAAAGTCGAGACCCATGGGGGGCGGCGTATCGGGCTCGCTCACGGGACGTTGCAGCGTGCCGTCGGGCTGCAACGTGGGGGCGGCCGGCTCCATCGTGGTGTTGGCCGACGCAGGGCCCGCGACGAGCGAAATAACCATCAGGGCAATCAGCCTTGAGCGCGACATGAGACCTCCTCCGAGCACCTCGATTTGCTAGCGCGGGCGCCGTTAAGGAAGGGTCGGGAGGTTGCGCGGCACTTGATCTAATTCGCTTCGTGCGGCATTTCCGACCGCACGGCTCCCCGCCTGGATATTGCCGTAGTAGGGGTCAAGCTCGCGCGGGGAGGCGAGCTAAAGATGCTGCAGGTCGGCCAACAGCAATGGGAGCGCCTAGTCCGCCGCGAGACGCCGCTGGTCGTCGGCACCGCGACGCTGCTGCTGTTCTTCCTGTTCGGCCACGCTTGGCTGGCCGACCCGGCGCAGATGGCGGAGCGCGGCATCCTGTTCGTCTGGCTGCTGGCGACCATAGCGCTGTGCATCTTCGGCGTCGGCCGTCACGCCGATGCGTTGGCCGAGCTGCTGGGCGAGCCGCTTGGCACCCTCATCCTCACCCTCGCGGTGATCCTGATCGAAATATCGCTCATCGCCGCCGTGATGATCGAAGGTGTCACCGACCCGACCTTGGCGCGCGATACGATGTTCGCGGTCATCATGATCATGATGAACGGCATGGTCGGTCTCTGTTTGCTTTCCGGCGGACTGCGGCACGTGCAGCAGGAGTACAATCTCGAAGGGGCGCGCGCGTATCTCGCCGTGCTCATTCCGCTGTCGGCCATCGCCCTCATCCTGCCGAACCGAACGGTCTCGACGTCGCTCGAAGGGACGCTCAACTTCTGGCAGGCGATGCTGTTCTCGATCGCGACGCTGGTTCTCTATGCAATCTTTCTCGGCCTGCAGACCATGCGCCACCGCGGCTTTTTCCAGGAGCCGGACAACGGCGGGACATGCGAGTCGGCGGACGCTAACCCGGATGCCGATGGGCGGCGCCAGAGCATCGCCACCCACGCCGTCCTGCTGCTGCTGACCATGGTGCCGGTCATCGGGCTCGCCGAATACCTGGCAGTGATGATCGAGCAGGGCATTCACACCTTCGACGTGCCGACATCGGTCGGCGGCACGCTGATCGCGGCGCTGATCCTGGCGCCCGAAAGCATCACGGCGATGAAGGCGGCGCAGGGCAACAAGCTTCAGCGCTCGATCAACCTGTGCCTCGGCTCGGCCCTGTCGACGGTTGCGCTGACCGTACCGCTGGTGCTGATGATCGGGCTCGCCACGGGCCAGCCGGTGACGCTGGGCCT
>JBDTOR010000249.1:0-3206 GCA_039933175.1 Hyphomicrobium sp.
CCTCCGTCGTCCGCTGCCCGAAGGCGATCCCCGTGAGCGTCTGATTGAGGTGCATGGCGTTGTACTGCTCGCCATAGGTGTGGAAGCCCGCAACCGCGTACTTCTTGTATAGCGCATCCATCTGATGACGGATTTGGCGCGTCTCGGCGTCAAGCCGTCGCAGGATGCAATCAAAGCCGACGACGAGGTCGATGCCGCCGAGCGCCGCGTCGACCTCCTGCAGGGTACTCTCGGTGGCGCTGAGAATGTCGCGCGGGCGTGCCACGGTGAAAACTAGACCTTCGTCGATGGCACAAAAAAACGAGAGGCTGCCGTCCGGATTCATGTTGCGGATCGAGCGGCAGTAGTAGTCGCCACCCACCTTCACCACGAGCGGGTACGACGCAAAGCTGAACGGGCCGAGGTCGTCGGGAAGCAGGCCGATGGCGGCGGCGTATTCGCGCGCTGCCGGCTCGGCGTTGAGCTCGTGCACGATGCGGTTCTCGGTGTCTGCAGCGGTAACGACGAGCTTGATGGCGGTCGGCTCGAAGTTCTGCGTCTTGAACACGCGGAACGGAAAATCGCTCTCGATCATCATCAGGATGGCGGCGCGATGCACGACGGCGCCGTTGTGGATCATGACCGTGCGCTCGAAGCAAATGCCGTCGCCGGCCGAACCGCCGATCAGCTCGATGTCGTCGAGCTCCCAGTGAATGGCCGCAACGATGTTCTCCTCGGCGTTGGACAGGCCGTCGACCAGCAGCATGGCGAACATGTTGTCAGGCTGCAGGCGCCGCGGCGAGCGCTCCACGCGGCCCTTCAACCGGCGCACGGCGTCGGTCGCGTGCTCGACGCCAAAACGGTCGATGTCGGTGATCAGCTCGCTGTGCACGCTGAAGCCCGTGAGCGGAAAGGCGATCAGCAGCAGCCCGCCCTGCATCATGCCGGAGGGGCCGATCTCGCCCGCCGTCGAGCAGCCGGAGACGGGGATGCCGGGGAAGGCTTCGCTCAGCGCCGCGGCGAGCACACCGGCATCGTGATCGATTCCGAAAAAGGCGATGATGTACTGGAGGTCGCCGCCACCGAACTCCGCGCGGATCTCGGCGACCGCCTGGCGCGAGGATGCGTGCGAGCTGGCCGCAACGCGGATGCCGCAATTGCTCAGCCTGGAGTGCGAGGCCACGTGTTTCCTCCGCTCCCACGGGCTTTTGTCGTTGGTGGTTGGCGCCCGGAAGCTAGACGCCGAACCTGCCACAGCTCAAAAGCCGCGGCAAATCTTAGGCTTGGCTCGAAACGGGGCGAAGCCGTTCAACCCGTCAGCAGCGGGTCGTTGGGCAGCAGCGGGCGCGCGAAGCGCACACCGGCGGAAGAGCCGCTGCACCAGGCGACAACGCCGGTGAAACGCCGCCCACTCGGCATCTCGATCTCGACCTGCGACTTGGGAACGAGCTGGGGGACGCGCTCAAGGCCGAAACCGCCTGGCGATACGTCACGCACGAAGGCCTGCGAGGTCACCCGATTGTGAGTGAGCATGCACGGCTGGCACACGGTGCGGCGCGCCGACTGGCGGCGCTGCGGCAGATCGGGAACGGCGATCTGACCTTCGGCATCAAGGCACGGCGAGCCGCCGATGATGGTGTCCTGCAGCAGGTTGTTGAGCAGCTTGGAGTTGCTCGCGTACTGCGGGGGAAGCCGGGCGAGGTCCGTGTGCAGCTGGCGAACGGCAAGCAGCGCGTCCTGGCAAGCCCGGCGCCAGGTGGTCGATACCGTCAGCAGGTGCAGCGCTGCGGCGCGGTCCTCGCCGATGTGGTTGGCGTCGGCGAAGTAGCGGTCGAGCGCGATGCGTGCCGGCGCCAGGTCGTCGAAGAACTGGATGACGAGGCGAACCGTGTCCTCGTTGAGGTCGGTTTCCAGCATGCCGTTGCGCAGCACCGAAACGATCGCCGGCTCGCCGGGGACGTACGGCTTGAGGCCGGCCTCGCTGCGCACGGCGCCGTGGCGCCGGAAGGCGTTGATGGCGCTGGCGATGGTGGCGGTGAGCAGCGCGGCCGAGTGCACCTCGCAAACGAGCGCTTCCAGCATGGGCATGCTGGCGTCCGGCATCTCCAGCCGCGTGAGGTCGCGTGGGCTATCGCTCACGGTCGCAAATCTAGCGCGGCTCAGTTTGCTGAATGGCGGCACGGGCTCACGACGCTGTTAATGAGGGCGCCAGAGTAGTCTCTCAAGCTCTAACGGGGCGTTAGTTGCAAAGACTACAAACGTCGCGCGGCGGGTAACCACGACGCTGCGTGGGCGCCCGATCGGCGCCTGCAACTCGGGCGCTCGCCTGCTCGCGCGGTACTCTCAGCGGGTCAGGACGATGAAGTCCGTCTCGTTGTCGCTCATTTCGTAGCTGCGCGGGTTGTCGGACACGATCAGCGAGCCGCCGGTCCACAGCAGTTCGGCGATACGCTCGCGTGCGCCTTCGGGCAGCTCGATGCGATCGAGCGCGCCGGCCGCCGTCTCGGGCGTGGCGACGGGGGCTTCCGACTGGACCGGCTTGTCCTTGGCGCCCCGGCTGCGCGTTTCGGCCGACTGCGCCTCGGGCGGCATCGACATCGCCGTCCAGCGCATCGACGCGCCGTCCGGCGCCGCTTCGACGGCGGTGTACACGTGCGTGCCGATGGGACGGTCGGGGTCGCGGAAGGTGATTGGCGCCTCCCACACGTCCTTCCAGTCCTGGCGGATGAAGATGCGGCCTTCCTTCTTGCTGATGAAGACCGACACCTGCTCGCCGCGGCGGCTGGCTTCCCCGACGAGGTCGGCGGCTGCCTCGCTGGCGGCGACGGCGCGCTTCCAAGCCTCGACGGCATTGAACGCGGCGGGCGACTTGACGGCATCGCGCGTGCGGGCTTCCTCGAGCGCTGACTGCGCACGGGCGAGCTCCGACTGTGCAGCGGCCTTGTCGGCCTCGACGGTCGAGCCCGTCGCTGCGGGTGTGGCTGCAACCGGCTGGGCAACGGGGGCGGCGATACGCGCGTCGATCGCATCGATCGTCGCCTGCGCGGCCGTCACGGCGGCCTCCGCCTTGCGCATTTCCTCGACGGCCTGACGCGCTTCGGCGCCGGCAGTCTGGGCAACGGCCAGGGCATCCTTCGCGGCTTGGTCGGCGATGGTCTTGTCGGCGACGGCGCGCTTCTTGAGTGCGGCGGCGTAGGCGATCGGGTTGAGGAGCGCGGCCGTCTCGG
>JBDTOR010000250.1:0-3165 GCA_039933175.1 Hyphomicrobium sp.
GCCATCTACTACGGCCTCGGCGTCACCGAGCACAGCCAGGGCTCGACCATGGTGATGGCCATGGCCAACCTTGCGATGGTCACCGGCAACATCGGCCATGAGGGCGTCGGCGTGAACCCGCTGCGCGGCCAGAACAACGTGCAGGGCTCGTGCGACATGGGCTCGTTCCCGCACGAGTTCCCCGGCTACCGCCACGTCTCCAACGAGGCGACGCGCAAGCTGTTCGAGAAGGAGTGGAGGGTCGAGCTCAGTGGTGAGCCGGGCCTGCGCATTCCGAACATGTTTGACGAAGCCGCCGGCGGCACTTTCAAAGGCCTGTTCGTGCACGGCGAGGACATCGCTCAGTCCGACCCCAACACCAACCACGTCGTGCACGCGCTCGAGTCACTGGAAATCGTCGTCGTACAGGACCTGTTCCTGAACGAGACGGCCGCCTTCGCGCACGTGTTCTTCCCGGGCACCTCGTTCCTCGAAAAGGACGGCACCTTCACCAACGCCGAGCGCCGCGTGAACCGCGTGCGTCCGGTGATGCGTGAAGCGCAGGGCATGGCCGAGTGGGAGATCGTCTGCCGCCTGGCCACCGCCATGGGCTATCCCATGATGTACACGTCGGCCGCCGCGATCATGGACGAGATCGCCCACATGACGCCGACCTTCAAGAACATCTCGTTCAAGCGCCTGGACGAGCTCGGCAGCGTCCAGTGGCCGTGCGATGACGAGGCGCCGGAAGGCACTCCGATCATGCACATCGAGGAGTTCACGCGCGGCAAGGGGCGCTTCATGCTCACCGAGTTCGTGGCCACCACCGAGCGTTCGAACCGCAAGTTCCCGCTCATCCTCACCACCGGCCGTATTCTCAGCCAGTACAACGTCGGCGCTCAGACCCGCCGCACCGAGAACAACGCCTGGTACACTGAGGACATCCTCGAACTGCACCCGAGCGATGCGGAGGTGCGTGGCATCAAGGACGGCACGCTGGCCTCGCTGACCAGCCGCGTCGGCGGCACGACGATGCGCGTCAGGGTCACCGACCGCGTTCCGCCCGGGGTCGTCTATTCGACGTTCCACTTCCCCTCGAGCGGCGCCAACGTCATCACCACTGAGAACTCGGACTGGGCGACCAACTGCCCAGAGTACAAGGTGACGGCGGTGCAGGTGCTGCCTTCCAACCAGCCTTCCGAATGGCAGGACGAGTGGGAAGAGCGCGAGCGCGAGAACAAGCGTATCGGCGACAAGACGCTGGTCGCGGCGGAGTAATGGCGGGCGCGCGAGCGTTCAATTTGTGTAGGTCTCGCGCGCCATGATCGCTTCGCAGTGTTTGCTATGACCGCTATGGCCAATCCCGCCGATGTCCTCGACGCGAGCGCCGCGATGTGCTCGCGTGCCGAAGAGGGCGTCGCCGTCGACGAAGCGGGCAACCGCACGCCCGTCACCTGGCAGCTCCCCGAGGAGGTGCCGATCGCCGTGCTGATCAACTCCGTGCCCTACACGGTGATGATGGCGACGCCGGCCAACCTGACCGACTTCGGCATCGGCTTCGTGCTCGCCGAAGGCATCATCCAGCAGCGTTCCGACATTCTCGGCGTGCTCGCCATGCCGGTCGAGAACGGCCACGCGGTGGACATCGCCATCGACGAGGAAGCGCTGGCCGAGGCGCGCATGCCGCGCCGCTCGCTCGAAGGCCGCTCCGGCTGCGGGCTGTGCGGCGTCGAGAACATCGCCGACGTCGTACGCGTCACACAGCCGGTGGCGCATACGGTGCAGCCCTCCGCCGAGGCCATCCTGAAAGCTGCCGCCGAATTACCCAAGCGACAGACGATGAACCGTTTCAATCGTACCGTGCACGGCGCCGCCTGGGCCAATCTGGCCGGCGATATCGTCCTCGTGCGCGAGGATGTCGGCCGCCACAACGCGCTCGACAAGCTCATCGGCGCGCTGGCCGAGGCCGGCACCGATCTCACCACCGGCTTTGTCATCATGACCAGCCGTTGCAGCTTCGAGCTGGTGCAGAAATCGGCGACGTTCGGCATCGGCGCGCTGGTCACCGTTTCGGCACCGACCGCCCTGGCGCTCGACATCGCCCGCAAAGCGCGCCTATTCCTCGCGGCGCTCGGCGGGCAGGGTGCCGTCATCTTCAACAGCTAGATCAGCTCAACGGATTGCGCAGGCTCGCCTAGATGAACAACGAAGATATCGTCCGCATGGTCAATCAGATCGCCGCGTACTTCGCGGCTTACCCGCGCAATGAGGCTATCGATGGCATTGCGGGGCACATCCGCAACGCCTGGACACCGCGCATGCGCCAGCAGCTCGCGGACTACATCGAGGCTGGCGCCGAGAACCTCAGCCCGCTGGCCGTAGCGGCGCTGGCGCCTAAGGCGAAAGCCAAGTCCTGACGACTGCTCGAACTCGAGCGTCACCCGAAATCGTTGGTTAGCCAAGGGCCGGGCATCCCCCGCCGGCCCGCTTGCGGCTGTTCCCCGGCAGGCATAAGTTGGGTTGACAGCAAGCCGCGAGGCGTTTGATCCGGCGGCTTCAAGTACGCAGCCCGCGAATTTGGCGGGAGGAAAGCCCAGGAGGCTTCCATGGGTATCGCACTGACTCTGCAGGAATACCTCGATGACCACCACGTCTCCTACGACGTGATGCTGCACAAGCGCACGCACTGCGCCTTCGACACCGCGCGCGCCGCCCATGTGCCGGGTGAGCGCATCGCCAAGGCCGTGGTGCTGACGCGCGAAGGAGGCTTCGTCATCGCCGTGGTCCCCGCGACGGCGCGCGTGCGGGTCGATGTCATCGAGCGGATGCTGCATTGCCACGTTGAACTCGCCAGCGAGGACGAGATCAGCGAGATTTTCCCCGATTGCGATTTGGGCGCCGTGCCGCCGGTTCCGGAGGCCTATGCGGTCGACGCCTTCGTCGACGAAAGTTTCGACAAGCAGCCCGATGTCTATCTCGAGGGCGGCGACCACCGCAGCCTCGTGCACATCACCGGCGAAGCTTTCCGCTCGATCATGCGCGACGTGAAGCGCGCCCGCATCGCCGCTTAAGCCCATCCGCGGCGTCCCGCCCCCTCACCCGGCGCTCATGCTCCCGCATGTCGCGCCGACCTCTCCGTCATGGCGGAGCCATGCTTCGCATGGACCGGGGAGAGGTTAAGGGATG
>JBDTOR010000251.1:0-3128 GCA_039933175.1 Hyphomicrobium sp.
TACAGGAGCTGTCGACGCTGCTCGACGTCGTGGCGCTGCTCCTGTGGATGGGCATCTTCGCCATCTATTGGGCGCGCCGGCGTCCCCGGTAACGGCGCTGAAACGCAGCGCGCCGGGACACCCCGCGGGCCCCGGCGCGCTTCTCATTCGCTATCCCGAGAGACCAAGGGATCGCGATCAATCTCCTATCGGAAATGAGACCTGGTAGCTCTGCATCTGTGGTCTCGGCATGGTTTTCACCTGCGCCTCCGCCGAGGCCTGCGTTCTCACCTTCTGCGAGTAGTCGACCTGGCACATCTCGACCGTACCCCGCACCGTGCGCTCCTCTTCATTTATGGAGTCCCACAGCCACGGTAGCGAGACGCTGTCGAGCGGATCCGGCTCATACGAAATCTGCTCGACGACGCAACTGACGCGCAGGTCGTAGCGAATGCGCTCGACCGTCGCCGAGGCCTGTTGCGCCTCCGAAAAGACACGCGCGGTTTCGGCGCGGATCTCGGCCAGCGCAGCTCGCGCCGGCGCTTGCTTATCGCGGGCGTCGAGCCCGCTGACCGCGGCCGGAGCTTGCGCTTCGCCCGCAGGAATATCCTCCACTGTCCAGTGGAAAGTGCCGGGATCGGCAAGACCCGGCTCGATTGCACGCCACGCATTACTTGTCTGCGGCAATTCATCGGCACTGACAGGAACTGCTGCCAGGGCAAATGCAAAAGCGAGACAAAACGCTTTCAATTTACGACCCCTTTACATTCAAGCGACGACACCGATTTCCGTTTACATGGCGATCATTGGGCAAACAACGCGCGCCTTGGGTTTTGCACGCTATGCACATGCCGGCTGTGCATGACCGCTGCCGATTTGCCTCCCATTCCCCACGGGTATTTTTCGTCTCGGGGAGCATGTGCATCCCGAGAAACAGTTTTTAGTCTCGAACAAATCGCGTATTTGCAATGCCTTAACCATGTCGGGTTGAGACTCTGCTTTGCTCTACATCGTGAGGGACGGGCTATGACCGAGACAATTAAGCTGGTTGCCACTGAGTATGCATCCGCTTGCATGGGCAAGATGGAAAGCGTAGCGCGGGCGCATGATCGCCATTGGTGGGCCGGCGTCGGCCTTTATCTTTGGACTGCCTTTCTATTCGGCAACGTGATCGGCGAAATCTGGCGCCTCGTCGGCGTGCCGATGGCCTGATCCGTCCGGCTGGCAATTCTTTAGGGGATTGCCGGCTACTCCTATTGGGAAAACCCAAGGGAGATCCCGGATGGCGTGCAACTCGTGTAATTCCAAATTCGACCGCCGCAGCCTGCTGGCCATCGGGGCCGGCGCCCTTGCGGCAACTCTTGCCGGCTCGCCGTCGCGGAGCGCTGATGCGCCCGCCGGCCCTGCAAGGTCGCCCGACTTGGCGCTCGGCGATCTCAAGACGGGCAACACCCGCTTTGTGACGGAACCCCAGCTGTGCGAGCTGGATCTGGTCAAACAGCGTGCCGGTGTTGCGGGGGCTCAGGCGCCGTGGGCGACGATCTTGAGCTGCGCCGACAGCCGCGTCCCGCCGGAGCTAGTGTTTGGCGGCCGCGGCCTCGGCGAGCTTTTCGTTGCCCGCAACGCCGGCAACCTAGCCGACGTCGCTACGATCGGGACGCTGGAATACGGCGCCGCGGTGCTCGGCTCGCCGCTCATCGTGGTGCTCGGTCACAGCCACTGCGGTGCGGTCAAGGCAGCCTGCGAGGTCATCACCGACAATGCGACGTTCCCCGGGTCCATCGGTCCGATGATCGACCCCATCATTCCGGCGGCACTGGCGGTGCGCGGCCAGTCCGGCGATTTCGTTGACAATAGTGTGCGGGAGAATGCGCTACGTACTGCCCGCCGGCTGGCTTCGAGCGGCATGCTTGCCGAGCTGGTGAGCGCGGGAAAGCTCAAGATCCTCGCCGCCCACTATGACCTTGAGACGGGCAAAGTCGAGTATCTGACGCCTAGTGAGCCCACTCGCGCAAGCGCACGTTGATCAGCGCGATTTCGCCGCTCAGTTCGCGCAGACGTGCCTGGTTCTCAAGATAGGCCTCGCGCCGCGCATCGCGCTCGGATGCAGTCGGCTCGCGCTCGAGGTGCGCGAAGCTGCCGACGATGCTCTCGCATTGCTTTTCGACGGCACCGACCTCATCCTTGAGACGCTCGCAAGCCATAAGCCATTCGAGAGTTTGCGAATTCAGCATATCCGACTGCCCTCCACTAACTGCTCCACCCACTCTGAATGAGGCATTCTGGGGTCGCGGCGGCCGGAGCGGCCAGTTGTAGTCCTGACTTATCCCCGCAATCCCCTGGCCAGGCGCGGTGGCGGCTCGAATGTTTTCGTCGCGCGAGTTCCCTCCGGAACAGGCTGTGCGGTCCGCGCTCAGTATTGATGGGGCTCACGCAGCACAGGAGCCCTCGATATGCTGGAAATTATGCAGGTGCTTAGCAATCCTGACCAATTCATCGTCACGATGCGCGAGGGTGAAATCTACCTCGAACAGAGCGAGTGAGAGGGGCGCACGTCTTTGCGAAAGACGACGTGCAGCGTGCGCGCGATAGGGGGGCTGGCTGCACCGGCGCGGAAGATCGCACGGACAGCGTGACGCCAGTGCGGAACAAAACCCATCCGGCGGCTGTTCAGAGTGTGAGTATTAGCTGAGCAAACGCGTCAGCAGCACCTGAATGGGGACCGGCACAATGGACCTAGTGAATATCGTCGTCGTTCTAATCGTCGTCGGAGTGCTGCTCTGGTTGGTCAACACCTACATCCCGATGGACGGCAAGATAAAGCAGATCCTCAACATCGTCGTGGTGATCGTGGTCGTGATCTGGTTGCTGCAAGCGCTCGGGCTACTTGGGTCTATTCGCGGCATCGGCATCCGCTAGCCACGAAGCTAAGGCCACAGAGGCATCAGGTGCGGCGGATTTCCTTAGCGCCGCCGGCCAGCGCCCTTGCCGGCCGCCACGCCTGCTTCCATCCCCTTGTCAGGCCGCAGCGTTTCTCTTATGAGCACCGTTCCGAACTTCCGGGTCCTGGCGGCGTCCACCGCCGCACGACGCCCGTTCGACGGGTTTGGAGAGGTGGCTGAGTGGCTGAAAGCACCGCACTCGAAATG
>JBDTOR010000252.1:0-3126 GCA_039933175.1 Hyphomicrobium sp.
TGAGCCATGTGCGCGTATTGGTCGGGACACGTAAGGGCGCGTTCATCCTGAGCGCCGATGGCTCACGCAAAACATGGTCGGTCGACGGCCCGCATTTTCCAGGCTGGGAAATCTATCACGCGAAGGGCTCTCCGGTGGACCCGGACCGGATCTATGCGTCGCAGTCGAGCGGCTGGTTCGGGCAGCAAATTCAATGCTCCCGCGACGGCGGCAAATCCTGGGAGCCGACCGGCAACAAGTTCACCTACGAGGGCGATGCCGGCACGCATCAATGGTACGACGGCACGCCCCACCCCTGGGAGTTCAAACGGGTCTGGCATCTGGAGCCCTCGCTGACCGATCCTGACAGCGTCTATGCGGGCGTCGAGGACGCGGCGCTGTTTCATACGGCCGACGCCGGGAAGACATGGACGGAGCTGGCGGGTCTGCGCGGCCATGGCTCGGGACCGCGCTGGCAACCCGGCGCCGGCGGCATGTGCCTACACACCATTGTGCTCGACCCGGCCGATCCCCAGCGCATCTTCATCGCCATTTCGGCAGCCGGCGCTTTCCGCACCGACGACGGCGGCAAGACGTGGCGGGCGATCAATCAAGGGCTGCGCTCGGAGTACATTCCCGACCCGGCGGCCGAGGTCGGTCACTGCGTCCACCGCATCGCCATGCATCCCTCGCGGCCGAACGTGCTGTTCATGCAAAAGCATTGGGACGTCATGCGCAGCGACGACGCCGGCGAGTCCTGGCGCGAGGTGAGCGGCAATCTGCCGACCGATTTCGGCTTCGTCATCGACGTGCACGCGCACGAGCCGGAGACCATCTACGTCGTGCCGATCAAGAGCGACGCCGAGCACTATCCGCTGGAGGGCAAGCTGCGCGTCTATCGCAGCCGCAGCGGCGGGGGCGAATGGGAAGCCCTGAGCAACGGCCTGCCGCAGTCCGATTGCTACGTGAACGTGCTGCGTGACGCGATGGCCATCGACAAGCTCGATAAGTGCGGGGTTTATTTCGGCACCACGGGCGGACAGGTCTACGTTTCGAGCGACGCCGGCGACAACTGGTCGGCCATCGTCCGCGATCTTCCGGCCGTGCTTTCGGTCGAAGTGCAAACGCTCCCATGATCCGGGTCGTCCTGCCGTCGCATTTGCGGATGCACGCCGCCATCGACGGTGAGGTTCAACTCGCGGTCGAGGGACCGGTCACGCAGCGATCCGTCATGGACGCATTGGAGGCGCGCTATCCGGTGCTACGCGGAACCATTCGCGACCACACGACGCTGCGGCGGCGGCCGTTCCTGCGATTTTTCGCCTGCCAGACCGACATCTCGCTGCAGTCGCCCGACAGCCCGTTGCCGGAGCCGGTAGCGACAGGCGCACAACCGCTTCTCATCGTGGCGGCCATCGCCGGGGGGTAGGCGAGGCAACCGCCGGGCGCTCGCGCACAACCTCTGCACATCACCTGGAGTCTGATCGTTCGTTGCGCGCGTGCGACGCACTTATGCTGTATTATTGGGCATTTCTGCGCTGTCATGGGCTGCTCAGCAGGCTGTCGACTTTCAATCTGCGGGCATGTGGGGTGTGCTGGCGACGGCACCCGCCAATGCATTTGCATTTCCGATCATCGCCTTCTCCAATTCCAACAGCGGCCCGGCCGGACGGTTCCAGGTGTGGGACGACAATATCGGCTGGGTCTTCGTCAACGCCCCTGTGAACTATGGTGGCTGGAACACGCTGCGGATGGAGTTCCACCCGACGGACGCCAATAACCCCCAAAACACTGTTGATTTCTTCATCAACGGGACCCTCGTCTACACCAACACCGCAATCGGCACCGACCCCACAAGCTACCTCAAGGCTGTCATTCTCAACTCGTACAATAACGGCTCCAGCGAGTACGATGTATTCTGGGCCAACGTGTTCGCCGGTCTGCTCATGCAGCAGGATCCGGCAGCCTTCGAGGTCACCGGCGCGGTGGCCGATATGACGAAGTTCTACATCTACAGTTCCGTCGGCGATCTTGCCTCGCGGCGCGGCGCGGAAGCGACCGAACACTTCTCGCCCTATGACTACGTGTGGGCATACGCCGGCGGTACGACCGGTCAGTTCGACCTGTCCAACTCATCCGGCTACGACGGGACAACCTACTTCCTGCGCTCCGGCATCGACGTAATCCAGCCCATGGAATCGCTGCGCCTCGGCCTGACGGTTTCGGCCGGCCGCGCCCAAGTCGACGCCGACTCTAGCGGCGGTTCGGCGGACCTCGACAGCTACAGCGCCGGTGGCTACCTCACCTATGCGACGCGCGAACTCTACGTCGACGTCATCCCCGAATACGCATGGGGTGAGTGGAACGTCAGCGTGCCGGGCAACGGAACGGACAAGTCCAACGTCAGCACCTACGTGGCTTCCGGCGAGGTGGGCACCTCGCTCTACATGGCCAAGGGTGTCCGTGTGGTACCCAACGCCTCGCTGCTGTTCCTCAATTCCGACTACGACGCCATGAACTTCGGATTGGCCAACGTGGCTTTCGGCGGCGAGAGCTCGCTGATTGGCCGGGCCGGTGCACGGTTGGAGTACATGATCTCGCCGGCGTTTGGCGGATCGCGCGTCTACGCCGGTGTTAGCGCGGTCAAGGATTTGCTGGATGAAGACGGCCTCGCCACCGTGCAGAGCGTGGCGCTTCCCGGCGGCCAGAATGTCAGCTTTGCGGGCGGCTTCGGTTCGCAAACGGCAGCGCAGTTCAATGCCGGCTTGGATTTGAAGGTCGCCAAGGGAACGCGCCTCTACGGAGACACAAGCTATCTGACCGGCGGCGATGCGGATGCGTTCCGCGGCTCGGGCGGCTTCATCGTCAACTGGTAATCGCCGTGTGCTGACGTTGAACGGCGGAAAGCACAAGGCACGCACGGATAGCGGCGCGCTTCTCTAGGTCGAGGAGCGCGCCGCTATCCGTTTCCGACTGGGCTAGATGCGCTGCAGCGGCTCGCGCCTCAAGTCGTGATACCGAGGCGGCGCGCAATGCGGCGGGCGGTCGCCTCGCGCCGGCGGGTGATCTCATCGGCCACTTGCCGCGCCGCTGCGAGGATGGCCGGCGGGGCCCGCTCCGGCGAGCCGCTGTCGAACGGCGGCTCGG
>JBDTOR010000253.1:0-3106 GCA_039933175.1 Hyphomicrobium sp.
GAGCCTTTGCTCCAGTCTTCCACGGCTTCGGCCACGGTCGCATAATTGTCGAGCATGTACTGAGCCCACACGGTCACCGACATCAGCGGTTTGCCGTCGGGCTTTCCATAGTCTGCGTCCGCCAGATAGAGCAAGTTGGCGACGAAGCCCTTCTCGTTCATGCCATCGGTCGTCGCCTTGTCGTAACCGGCGACTGTGAGGCTGCCGTACTTCGAGGTCCACTTCGCCGACTGGGGGCCCGCCGCTCCGTCGCGCTGCATGGCGCGCGGGAATACCCACATGTTGGAGGAAATGTCCTCCATCCAGTCCATCGAGCGGCCGGTAATGACCAGTCCATCAGAGCCGAGATAGACGCCACGGGTGCAAGCTTCGATCGAGGTAGCAGAGGCCATCGCCATGAAAGCGAGCGCACCGCATACAGCCAGTTTCGGCTTGAGCATAAGATCCTCCGCATACCAACCAAGGCAATATGCGGGCACCGGCATAAGTTGACGTAAAGCCGTTGCCGCCAATTGTAGGCATACGGATTTATCGGTGGTCTCAAGTCCGCCGGAGAATAGCGACGGCCTCGATGTGAGGCGAGTAGAGGAACTGGTCGATCGGCGTCACGCGCTCGAGCTTGAAGCCGGCGTCGATCAGTATCCGCGCATCGCGCGCGAGCGTCGCCGGGTTGCATGACACGGCGGCGACGGTCTTGACGCCGGAGGCAGCGAGCGCTGTCGCCTGCATTGCAGCTCCCGCACGCGGGGGATCGAACACAGCCGCATCGAACGGCTGCAGCTCTTTCACTGACAGCGGCTCGCGGAAGAGGTCGCGCACCTTCGTCTCGATCGGTTTCAGGCCGGGTGTGCGCTTGGCGGCGTTGTCTAACGCCGTAATTGCCGCCTTGTCGCCGTCCACGGCAAGAACCGCGGTACGCTCCGCCAGGGGGAAGGTAAAGGTCCCCATGCCGCTAAATAGGTCGACGACGCGCTTGGCGTCGCCCACCGCCTGGGTGACGAGGCGCACCATTTCCGCCTCCGCGACGGGCGCCGCCTGCAGGAACGAGCGCGCCGGCAGCACCACGTTGGCGGTACCGAAGCGCACCGCCGGCACTGTCGCCTGGTAGAGCGTATCGCCGGCGAGGGTCAGCCGCGCGAGCTTGAGGAGCGTCGCCTGCGTTGCCAGGAACTCGCGAACCTCGAGCGGCGGATTGCCGGGCACATCCTCGATCGCGACATCGAGCCCGTTGGCGGCGAGCGTGACGACGACACGCCCCGGGGCGCGGCGCGACATCAACGGTTCGACCAGGCGGCGCAGACCCGGCAGCGCGCGCACGATAGCCGACGCGGTGACCGGGCATTCCTGCACGTCGACGAGTTCGACGCCCTTCGCCTCGTGATATCCGAGCACGACGCCGCGCCCGGTCCGGCGGCCCGAGAACGACGCGCGCCGGCGCGCGCCGGGCCCGACCGTCGCCACATTGCCGATCGGCGCGTCGATGCCTCGCGCCGCGAACGCCGCAGCGACGAGATCGCGCTTCCAAGCGAGATACGCCGGCATGCGCATGTTCTGCACGGCGCAGCCGCCGCAATGGGTGAAATGGCGGCACACCGGCGCAATGCGATCGGGGCTCGCGTCGATGACGGCGATGAGACGCGCGCGCTCGCCGCGCACGTCGGCCTGCACGCGCTCGCCGGGAAGCGCATAGGGCACGAACACCTGCCCCGACGACAGGTCGGCGACGCCGTCGCCTTGCGCGCCGAGGCGCGCGATGTCGAGAGCTTGCGTGTCACCCATCGCGCAGCGCACCGATCAGAAATTCGACATTGCCCGATCCGCCTTTGACAGGGGAAGGAATGCTGCCGGCAACCCGCCAACCTGGCTGCGCGGCGAGCCAAGCGGTAACCGATTGCAACGCGCCGTCGCGGTGGCCGGCGTCGCGTACGATGCCGCCCTTGCCGATGCGCTCGGGGCCTACCTCGAACTGCGGTTTGACGAGCGCCACGAGAAACGCGCCGGGAGCGGCGAGTTCCAACGCTGGCCCCAGCGCCTTGATCAGGGAGATGAAGCTGACGTCAGCGGTCATGGCGCCAACCGGCTCGGGCACCGTCTCGCGCGTCAGCCGCCGCGCGTCGAGCCCTTCGAGCGACACGACGCGCGGGTCGGACTTCAAGCTGGCGTGCAGCTGGCCGTGCCCGACATCGGCCGCGTAAACTTTCGTGGCACCGCGATCGAGCAGCACCTGCGTGAAACCGCCGGTCGAGGCGCCGACGTCGAGGGCGATGCGCCCCGCGGGATCGAACTCGAAAGCGGCAAGTGCGGCGACGAGCTTCTGACCGCCCCGCGATACCGCCTGCGCGACGCCGGGATCGTCGAGCGACAACGCCGCCGTCTCAGCGACTTCGAAGCCGGCCTTGGTGCAAACGTCGGCACCGACGCGCACATGCCCCGAGCGAATGAGATCGCGGGCGCGCGAGCGCGATGCCGCGAGGCCGCGTTCGACGAGGACAAGATCCAATCTCTTTCGCATAGGCTCGGATTTACGATATCTTCGCGGCCGACGTGCAATTTCTGCGCGAACTCTTTTTGGAGACGTACATGCGCCGCGCCCTTGCCGCTACTGTCTTGGTTCTGTCGCTCGCCGGCTGCGGCGACAATAGCACGCCCGCCACGCACGATGCTCATCCGCCTGCCGCCGATGGCGCCGCCCGCACGCCGTCGCCGCCGGGCGCCAAGGTGTTCATCATCGAGCCGAAAGACGGGGCAACGGTCAAAAACCCGATCACCGTGAAATTCGGCGTCGAAGGTATGAAACTCGTGCCCGCCGGCACCGATGAGCCCGATAGCGGGCATCACCACCTGCTGATCGACACGAAGCTTGAGGACTACAACGCCCCCATTCCGGCTGACGCCCAGCACATCCACTACGGCAAGGCGCAGACCGAGGGAACGATTGAGCTTTCGCCCGGCAAGCACACGCTGCAGGACGTGTTCGCGGACAAGAACCACATCCCGCACGAGCCGCCGGTGCAGTCGGACGTGATCACCATCACCGTCGAGTAACTGCGCGCCCCGGGAAGGCAGGGAACCAACAAGCTGCCGCGGGCTTTCATGTCCGCGGCCT
>JBDTOR010000254.1:0-3104 GCA_039933175.1 Hyphomicrobium sp.
CTTAACACGCCTTAACGCGCCGTTGCCGAGCGCCTTGCTCAGCCTTTGTCCTTCTTGCCGGAGCCCTTGCCGTGCACGGTGAGGTTCACGCGCTGCAGGCCGGAAAACCCGAGCGCGCTGGCGGCGCCCTTGGAGAGGTCGATGATGCGCCCTTTGATGAACGGGCCGCGGTCGACGATGGTCACGACGACCGAGCGGCCGTTGCGCGGGTTGTGGACGCGAACTTTGGTGCCGAACGGCAGGGTGCGGTGAGCCGCAACCATGGCGCCGGAGCTGTAGGAGCGTCCGCTGGCGGTGACCGACAGGTCCGAGTAGTGCGAGGCGACGCCGCTTTGTGCTTGGGCTACGACGGGGAGCAGTGCACTGGCTGCAAGGGCGGCGGCGAGGGTTCTGAGGGCTTGCATGATCACTCCAACCTTGTTTCGGGTGGGGGCTCTTTTGCATGCTCAACTCGAACGTGGAATGCCGTGTTCCTTCAAAGGGTTGAAACGGGCGGACACACATTTTTTCTTAACCAATTTGCGGTCGATAAACGCGAGCGTTGGCGCGGGTGTGCCTGTTCGCGCGCAGCAATCTGCCGCGGCACGTTAACCGCAAACGTCAACCATGCAGCTGGGTGAAGGGGCCCCCCCGCGACGCGAGCTGAAGATTTTTCAGCGTGCTTTGCGACGGCCTGTGCGTGCGCCGTTGTCGTCGTTGGCGGGAGCTTGGCGCGTCGACTGTCGCAGCGCTTCCTTGAGTCCGGTCGGGCGCCCGTGCTTCTTCAACAGGTCGCGGAAAGCTTCGTCGGCGAGGTCCTGCAGATCCTTCATGGAGTCGCGGCCCAGCAGCTCCAGCGCTTGCAACGTCGAAGGATCGAACGCGACGAGCTTGCGCGGGCCGCCGTCTTCGACCACGGCAGTGCCGGTCAAGCGCACCGGACGCGCCGCTTTCTTGGCAGGGGGCTTTTTCGCCATCGCGAGCCTCTCAGCGCACGCCGCTTAGCCGGGGCGCGTCAGGCGCGCTTCTTCGTGCCGCTGCGCCGCGGTGCCGGTGCGCGCCGTGTCGTCGTACGCGTCGCCTTCGCCTTGCCGCTGCCCTCGCCGATCGACTTCTTCAACGCCGACATGAGGTCGATGACTTTGGCGCCGCCGGGGGAAGCTTCCTCGTGCGGGGCTTTGATTTTGTGGCCCTTCAGCTTCTTCTGCACCAGCTCGCGCAGCGCCGTGGCGTAGTGATCCTCGAACTGGTCGGGCGTGAACTTGCCGGCCTTGCGCTCGATCAGTTCGACGGCGAGATCGACCATCTCCTTGTCGGGCTTGCCGGTCGGCACCTCGTCAAAAAATTCGGCCGGCGCCTTCAGCTCATCGGCGTAGCGCAGCATCTCCATCAGCAGGCCGTCGCCAAGCGCGGTAATGGCGACCAGCCACTCGCGCCCGCCGATGGTCAGCTGGGCGAGGCCGGCCTTGCCGGTTTTCTTCAGGGCTTCGCGAATGACGACATAGCCTTCGCCGGAATGCTTGTCGGCCGGGGCGATGAAATAGGGGCGCTCGAAATAGCGCGGGTCGATCTCCGCCTCGTCGACGAACTTGACGAGGTCGATGGTCTTCTTGCTCTCCAGCTTGACCGCGTCGATCTCGTCCGGGTCGAGCGTCACGTACGTGTCGTTGTCGACCTCGTAGCCCTTGACGATATCGGAACTCTTCACCTCGCCGATGCCCTGCACGGTCTTGGTGTAATTGATGCGCCGGCCGGAGGGCTTGTGGATCTGGCGGAAGGAGATTTCCGACTTGCTCTCGACGGCGTTGTAGATCTCGACGGCAATCGAGACGAGGGAGAGGCGCAGGAAGCCCTTCCAGTAAGCACGCGCGGCCATTGTATGCTCCGCAACTCTAGGGGATGCTGCCTCCACCTTAGGACGCCAATCATAACAAAAAAGTTCCTGCAGCAGTAGGAAAGCTCCGTGCGCCGCCATTGCCAATACAGCTGAGCCCGACGGCGACAAGCCGGCCGCTCCGGCCGTCAGCGTCGGCGATCAAGCGGATGAAACCGTCAGAGGCCGGAACGTGCCTACCCGCATCCGCTCGTCGGGGGAGAGATCTGAGCGCCTGGTGAGTACGAGGGGCGATCGTCGCGCGGCCGCCCACGTCCTTCCCCTCACCTTCCCGGCCGGGAGAGAGCGACTGGGATATCCCCCAAGCCCGTGTGACGGCTGTGCCCGCACGCATTAAAGCGGCGGCGTTGCATTGCAGTCACCCTTAGTTAAGCGACCGTTGTTACCTTCCCGAAATGAGGCGGACCCGGGGGGGATTCGAGATGATCCGCGGTCCTCATCGTTCAACGAGGAAGAAAATGCGGACCACGATCGCTCTGGGTTCGGCTGCCGTTGCGGCGCTGACCCTGCTTGCCGTTTCCCAGTCGCCTGCCCAGGCCGAGTTCTATCGCACGCCTGGCGGCGAGGTGAAGTATCGCTACCGCGACCCGAACGCCAACGGCGTGAACTACTTCTATTATCGCGGCTACGCCTATCCCTATGTTTCGGGCCTGGCCTACCGCGAGCGCACCGGCGAACTGCTCCCGACCGACGTCCCGCACCGCGAGCGCGTGCACCGCTGAGCGCCCCGGCAGTTCTGCATTGATCAGGCGTTGACGGCGACCGCGCCGTCAGCCCCATCGAAGACGTGCAGCGATGGGTCGAACTGCGGGCGCGGATATTGGTCGCCAATGATGCGCGCGCGCCGCTTCAGCAATGGCAGCACCCTGTGCGCGATCCAGATCACGCGCCGCGTCGCAGCCGGATCGACGAGGTGCGTGGTCGGCACCTTCAGCCCGCGCCATTTCAACACGTAGCCTATCGGCAAATCGATCTCGTCCTGCAGGGCGATCATCTCGGCGTAAAGCTTCGCCGCCGGTGAGATGATGGCGCCGAAGCCATTTCGCGGCTGCGCCCAGCCGACGACGTAGAGGTTCTTCACCGTGTCGGGGAAGGCTCCCCCATAAACCTGCACGATGTCGTTCTCGACGCGCACGATGCTCTTGGGAAGGAACGGGATCGAATTGTTGAACCCCGTCGCCGCGACGACGAGATCGAACTCGCCGACGCTGCCGTCGGTGAAGTGGACCTT
>JBDTOR010000255.1:0-3101 GCA_039933175.1 Hyphomicrobium sp.
TTCGTGTGGTTCGGCTGGCGCGCGGTGAAGCGCTTCCATCCGCCGGCGATGGCGTAGCGGCGCGCCCGGTCAGGGTTTGCCCGGGCGCATGCTGGTGGAGCCGTCCTCGGCGATGTCCACCGTGAACACGTCGCCGCCCGACAGGTCGAGCGGCTTACCGTTGATGAGGATCGTGTCGCCCTCGTTGGAAGCGGTGTAGGAGGCCGCACCCTTGGCGACGAAGTGCACCGTCTTGCCGCCGGCCGACATGCTCTGGGTTATGCCGGGCGAGGACGTATTGTCACCGCCGAGGTATGAGCCGACGGTGATAAGCATGACGAGGGTAATAAGCAGGCCGCCGACGATGTAGCCGATGATGCGCAACGCTTTCATTGGCAATGCCTCCGTTACTCGGCAAAATCGGCTGGGCTGAAATCTGTATGGCCCATGCCTAGATTTATGGTGTGAGAGTAGCGCCAACCGGGCGATATCGCGAGCCTCACGCGCAGGAGGAAGATCGATGTGCCGCAACATCAAGACGCTGTACAACTTTTCGCCGCCGGCGACGGGGGACGAGATCCGTGCCTCGGCCGTCCAGTTCGTGCGCAAGCTGTCGGGCATGAACGCGCCGTCGAAGGCTAATGAGGCGGCGTTCAACCGCGCCGTCGATCAGGTGGCCAGGGCGGCGGAGGATCTGCTGGCTTCGCTCGTCACCATGGCCCCACCCCGCGACCGTGACGTGGAAGCTGAAAAAGCCCGCGCTCGCAACGCCGTTAGGTTTGGCACTGGATAAAGTTGCGTTGCTATTTTTTTGCGGCGTTGTGATCTGAACGCTTGGACGCCGACGCCAGCCGCGTGGTGTCGAGGAACCGGCCAGACCGGGCGTCGCGGCCCCCCTTTTTGGCAGCTTCAGCAGCGCGCTTGAGCGCGGCCTCGATGTCTCGGACGTTGTCGTTCTTGCCCATCAGTCATTCCACACTTCAGCAACCTCGAAATTACCATCCAGACTATCCCAGACTGTCCAATCGTTGACCAACGGTTTGTAGATTTCCTCAAGATACCGGATGCTCTTTTCAAACCTCTGGCGGACGATCTCCTCTGGTATGCCGTGCCCGCCTGCCCGCACCCGTGTCCTCACCCGCTCGACAGCGGCATCGGCGTTCGGAAGTCGAAGAAAAATCAGGGAGACATGATAGCCGCTGCTCTGCCAACGGCGAATTCTACGGGCGTAGGTAAGAGACGCCAATGTTGTTTCAAACATAAACTCTACGTTATCTGAGACAAGCTGCTCTATGCGGCGGAGCATCTCCCGGCCCGCACGCAGGTCGCGGTGAGTGGCAGGAAGGCCGCCCGGCATCTCTCGAGCAATCTCGTCGGCGTTAACGAACAGCAGCCCTTCGCGCGCATAGGGAAAATAAGCGTTCGCAAAGCTTGTCTTGCCGGCACCGTTGGGTCCCGCAATGATGATGATTTCTTGCATGGTTCCAACCGCAGTTACTCGTTGATCAGTCCCCCGCGACGCGGCGGGCGGCGGACATCTCCAGCGCGCGGCCGAGGCCGGGCAGCAGCGAGCCGAGCGCGAACAGCGCAATGACGACGATCTCCAGATAGTTCTCGACGCCTTCCTTGGCGATCAATGAAGTCTGCGAAAGTCGACGATGTCAGGATCCCTGCCCGGCCTGTTGGCGGCTCATCCGCGTCGACACGGCCAGTACGGACGCCAGCAGCGCCAGGGTGATCAGGGAAGCGTACTCGCGCGGCAGGTTGAGGCCGCCGCTTGCGACGGGCTTGGTGAGGAAATCGCCGAACGTCGCTCCGAATGGGCGCGTGAAGATGAAGGCGATCCAGAACAGCAGCACGTGGTTAAGGCGCGTGAAGTAGTGCAAAGCGGCCACGATGCCGATCACCCCGGCCGTGACCAGCGCGCCCTCGATGAAGCTGAGGCCGAGGTCGTCGACCAGGAAGTCGCCGAACGCGGTACCAAGACTGTTGGAAAACAAGACGGCCACCCAGAACATAATCTCCACGTCCCGCCGCACGATGGGATAGACGCTCAGATCGCGCTCGCGCGCGTACCAGACGGCAAGTGTCCCGGCGAGGCCGGCGACCAGGATCAGCGAGCCCAACGCGTAGCCGAGACCCAATGACCGATCCATGAAGTCGGAGACTTCCGTGCCCGCGGTCGTAGTGGCGACAATCGCGGTCCAGAACAACAGTGGACGATAGTCTTTCGCGGCGATCTGCAGCGTCAGCACGACGGCGAGTATCGCAAATGTGATGGCGAGCCCCGCGTAGTAGCCCAGGCCGAGGGTCATGGAGATGAAGTCGCCGGCCGTCTCGCCGAGCGTAGTCGCGAGCACCTTCATGACCCAAAAGGCCAACGTGACTTCCGCCACTTTGGAGACTGTCGGGTACTGGCCTGCTCTGTTCACGCGCGCGACTCCGCCGACGACGGAAGGTTATGAGCCTCCTACGCTAGCTGTGGGGCCGCTGTTGGGCGGTTTCCCTACATTCTCGGAGGCGCACCGTAACGGGCGCGAAACGCCGCGTTAAGGGGATAGATCGAGAACCTCGATACGGTCGGGCAAACGGGAGCGGCACCATGGGCCATCGAGCGAGCGGCGAATTCCGCGTCCGCACCATGCGGGCCGACGAGATCGGTCTCGTCCTCGATTGGGCGGCGGCCGAGGGTTGGAACCCGGGGCTGGCCGACGCGTCGTGTTTCGCGGCCGTCGACCCCGCCGGCTTCCTCGTCGGCGAATTCGAGGGCAAGCCGGCGGCGACGATCTCGACCGTCGTCTACGACGAGCGCTTCGCCTTCCTCGGCTTCTACATCGTGCGCCCCGACCTGCGCGGCCGCGGCTTCGGCATGCGGATCTGGCAGGCGGGGATGGCGCACGCCGGCAGCCGCACAGTCGGGCTCGACGGCGTCGTGGCGCAGCAGGCCAACTACCGCAAGTCCGGCTTCGTGTTGGCCCACACCAACTTCCGCTACGGCGGCGTGCCGCTGCGGGGCGGCGCGCCCGACGCCACGGTGCCGCTGCGCGAGGTGCCGTTCGAACAGGTGGTCGCCAGCGACGCCGCCGTCTATCCGGCAACGCGTGCCGCGTTCCTGTGCGCCT
>JBDTOR010000256.1:0-3091 GCA_039933175.1 Hyphomicrobium sp.
CTAGTAGCGCGCGCGTCTTCACTGTCCCGGCCGGACGGCCGTTCCTGGAAGCCGTCGCCGCCGCGATCCTGAAGGGCGATCTGCCCGCGGCCGGCGGTACGCCGCCAAGCCCCCTCGAGCTTCCCGACGTCACGCTGCTGCTGCCGACCCGCCGCGCCACGCGCGCCATGCAGGAAGCTTTCCTCAACGCGTCCGGCGGTCGCGCCATGACGCTGCCGCAGATCCGTCCGATCTCGGCGGGCGATGAAGATCTGACGCTGCTCTCGGGGCTGGCCAGCCCCGGCACGCTCGGCACCGACGCGCTCGACCTGCCCCCGGCAGTCAGCGAGATCGAGCGGCGCCTGGTGCTCACCATGCTGGTGCAGCGCTGGTCGCAGACCATCCGCCGCGACACGAGCGATACCGCCCACCTCGGCGAACGCGCCGCGGCAGCTGGCGCCAATACGCCGGCGCAGGCAGCACATCTCGCCGCCGAGCTGGCGCGGCTCATGGACATGGTCGAAACGGAGAACGTGCCGCTCGACGGGTTAGCCGGCTTGGTGCCCGACGAATACTCGGAGCACTGGAAGGACACGCTCAAGTTCCTTGAGATCATCACGGCGTTCTGGCCGGCGTATCTCGCAGAGAAGAAGCTGCTGTCGCCGGCGTCGCGGCGCAACCGCGCCATCCTCACCGAAGCCGAGCGGCTGACCCGCTCGCCGCCGTCGGGCCCGGTCATCGTCGCGGGCGTCACGGGCTCGGTGCCGGCGACAGTGGAACTCATGGCGGCGGTCGCGCGGCTGCCGCAAGGGGCTCTCGTGCTGCCGGGCCTCGATTTGCATCTCGATGCGGAAAGCTGGGCGGCGATCACCGAGCATCCCGAGCATCCGCAGTTCGGCTTCGCCAAGCTGCTCGCCGCGCTCGGTGTCGAGCGTAGCAGCGTGCAGCTTCTCCCCGGCGCGGCACTCGATCGGGATCGCGCCGGCCGCGAAGCGATCATCACCGAAGCAATGCGCCCTTCCGGCATGACGGGTCGCTGGCTGCACTACGTCGAGGCGGCTGACCCCGCTGCGGTGCGCCGCTCGCTTGCGGGCGTTAGCCTGATCGAGACACCGTCGGCGCAGGACGAAGCTGAAACCGTCGCTCTTATCCTGCGCGAGGCCGCCGAGACACCCGGCCGCACCGCCGCGCTGGTGTCGCCCGACCGGCTGCTGGCGCGCCGCGTTGCCGTGCGCCTCGAAGCCTGGGGCATCCGCGTCGACGATTCTGCCGGCCGTCCGTTCGCCAAGACGCCGCCCGGGACCTTCCTCGATCTCGTCATCGCCGCGGCGGCCGAAGACTTTGCGCCCGCCGCCGTCATGGCGCTGCTGAAGCATCCGCTGGCTCGCCTCGGGCTCGACGCCTTCGCCGTGCGCCGCAGTGCGCGCGCGCTGGAGATTGCCGCGTTCCGCGACATCTACCTCGGCCGCGGCATCGACGGCATCGCCGAAGCGCTGGCCCGCGCCGAAGAATCCATCACCGGCGGACGCCGCCGCCACCGCGCCGTCGGACGGCTGTGGCCCGAGGACTGGCGCGCGGCGGAAGATCTCGTCGTGCGGCTGAAGGCGGCCTACGCGCCGCTGCTGGCGATCTTCGCGCAGCGCGGCGAGCAGCCGTTGCAGGCCATTGCCGCCGCTCACGTCGCCGTCGCCGAAGCACTGAGCGGCCTGCCGGAAGCCGAGGTGACGGAGGCCGGCGCGCCGCTGTGGCAGGGCGAAGCGGGCACCGCGGCCACGAGCTTCTTCTCAGGGCTCATCGACCCGCAGTTGCCGCCGCTGCAGATAGCCGCCGGCGACTATGCCGATCTCTACCGCAGCCTCATCGTCGGACAGAACGTGCGCCCGCGCGTCGCCGTGCACCCGCGCCTTTCCATCTGGGGCCCGTTCGAGGCGCGTCTGCAGCAGACCGACGTGATCGTCCTCGGCTCGCTCAACGACGGCACGTGGCCGGAAGCCGCCGATCCCGGACCCTGGCTCAACCGGCCGATGCGCAAGGAGCTGGGGCTGCCCTCGCCAGAGCAGGAGATCGGCTACGCGGCCCACGATTTCACATCGCTGCTCGGCGCCAGCCGCGTCTACATCACCCGCGCCGAGAAGATCAACGGCGTGCCGACCGTGCCGTCGCGCTGGCTGATGCGGTTGCAGGCGCTGCTCGCCGGCGTCGGCGTAATCGATGCCCTGAAATCCGACGAGCCGTGGCTCAGCTGGGCCCGCATGCGCGACAACGCGGAACGCCTGCCACGCATCCGCGCGCCCGCGCCATGTCCGCCGATCGAGCTGCGCCCGCGCAAGATGAGCGTCACGCGCATCGAAGCCTGGCTGAAGAACCCGTACGAGATTTTTGCACGCGACATCCTCAAGCTCGAAAAGCTGCCGATGCTCGGCAAGGATCCCGATGCCGCGCTGCGCGGCAGCGTCGTGCACAAGATCATGAGCGACTTTGCGGAGCGCTACCCCGACACCTTGCCGGCCGACGCGCATGCCGAGCTGATGGGCATCGCCCGCCTCATCCTCACCGACTACGACAGCCACGCACGCGTCGCGGCTTTCTGGCTGCCGCGCTTTGAACGCTTCGCCGAGTGGTTCGCCGATACAGAAGCGGCGCGACGCGAAGGCATTACGCGCGTCTTCGCTGAGATCGGCGGCAATCTCGTCATCCCGGCGCCGGCCGGGCCGTTCATCCTCTCGGCGCGCGCCGACCGCATCGATCATCGCGGCGGCGGCCTCGTCATCACCGATTACAAAACGGGCAGCGCGCCGAAAGCCAGTCACGTCACCAGTGGCCTGCGCCCGCAGCTGCCGCTCGAAGCCGCCATCGCCTTCGGTCAAGCCGGCTTTACCGGGGTGCCGCATCTGCCGGTTACCGAATTGCGCTACATCAGCGCCACCGGCAGCGAACCACCCGGCGATCAGCTCATCGTGGCCAACGACGATGTCGCCGCCCTGGCCGCCACGGCTCTCGACCGGTTGGCGCAGCTCATCGCCCGCTTCGACGACCCGAAGACGCCCTACAGGGCGCTGCGGCGCGCGCGCTTCGACTATCGCTACGACGAATACGAGCACCTTGCCCGCGT
>JBDTOR010000257.1:0-3059 GCA_039933175.1 Hyphomicrobium sp.
GTTCGAGGAGACGTCGTGGGCCGAGGATCCCGCCTGGAACATGCACGAGGCGGCGCTGCACGGCAGCTCGCACTACGAACTGCCGCCAATACTGCGCTGGTTCACGGCTAATATCGGTGTGCACCACGTGCATCACCTGTGCAGCCGCATTCCCTTTTACCGGCTGCCGGAGGTTTTGCGCGATCATCCCGAGCTGAGCGAGACGAGCCGGTTAACCATCCGGGAGAGCCTTGATTCCGTGCGTCTGGTTCTGTGGGACGAGGACCGCCGCCAGCTGATCTCGTTCAGGGATCTGAAGCAGCGCGGTCTGCCAGGATGACGCTTGAGGCCCATGGCTGGAGCCCGCAACGGCAGCGCGACTTCGCCGCGCATGCCGCCAAGGGCCTCGCCCCGGGCCGCGTCGTCGGTGAGCACCGCAGTCACTTTCGCGTTGCCACCGACGCCGGCGAACTGTCGGCCGAGGCAACTGGCCGCCTGCGCAACGCCGCCGCTCAGCGTTCCGACCTGCCCGGCGTCGGCGATTTCGTCGCCTGGCGCCCGGCGTTGGGTGACGGCCGCGCCAGCATCGAGGCTGTGCTGCCGCGCACGACCGCATTGGTACGCAAGGCTTCGGGCGAGACCCGGCCGCAACTACTGGCGGCCAACGTCGACGTCGTTTTCATCGTCACCGCGCCCGACGGCGATTTCAATCTGCCGCGCATCGAGCGGTTGCTGGCGCTGGTGGTCGACAGCGGCGCGCTCCCGGTCATCCTCCTCAACAAGTCGGATCTGGCCACCGATGTGAAGAGTATCACCGATCAGATCGCGACGATCGCTCCGGGTGTTGCCATTCACGCCATCGGCGCGAAGTCCGGCGTCGGCATCGCCGCTCTCGCGCAGTATTTCGACGGCAACCGAACCGTCGGCCTCATCGGCTCCTCCGGCGTCGGCAAGTCGACGCTGACCAATGAGCTTTTGGGACGCGCCGCCCAGGCGACGCAAGAAGTGCGTGCCCACGATAGTCGCGGGCGCCATACGACGACGCATCGCCAGCTGTTCCTGCGCCCGCACGGTGGCGCCATCATCGACACACCCGGTATGCGCGGGGTTGAGACGTGGAACGCCGTCGACAACGACAGCGCCAACTACGACGACATCGAGACTCTGGCGCTGGCGTGCAAATTCCGCGACTGCCGGCATGGGACTGAACCGGCCTGCGCCGTACGCGCGGCGGTCGAGCGGGGCGAGCTTGAGGCGGAGCGCGTGGCGCGTTTCGTCAAGCAGCCGCGCGCGGCACACCGCAGCGCCCACTAAGCCTAGAAGGCCAAGCGGGGCCGCGGCACACCCAACGCATTAGGGCTTCTTGACAGCGTCGGCCATCAGACGCCCCAGCTCCTGCGCCTGCAGCGCATAGGTCTGCATCTGGCTCTGGGCGTAGTGCGTCTGCAGCGAGATCACGTCCTGGATGTCCTTGGCGTTGGCGAGCGAGCTCGCCAGAGCGAAGCCGGCGTCAGCGTTCTGCTTGGCAAAACGCACGGCGCGGTCCTGAACCGTCTTGAAGCCGGAGGTCATCTCATTGGGAGGCATCGCGCCCCACCACATGCTCATGGCCTGGGTCATGGCGTTCATAAACTGACCGTACGCGGCGCTTGCCTGCTCGACATTCTTCTCGGCGATATCGCGGAACTGCTGCGGGATATCGAAGGGCTGGTTGTTTGCCATGTGCTCCACTTGGGTTGGGCGTTCGCGACTGATTGTCGACGGCGGGCGCCGACAACAGGCGGAGAGGGGACCGCCGGGGCCGTCAATCCACAATCGATAACACGGAACGTCGCGAAGAAAGTCTACTGCCTGCGGAACATTCGTCCACCTGCCCCATAGCCTTTTTGCCGCGCTCGGAGCGCTGGCGCCCCATTGCAGCTTGGCACCGAAGCTCCGCCCCGGCCTACAAACTGAGGCCCTGGCTCCACTTGAACCTAACTTACCAAGATGGCGCCCAGCCGCCGAAACCGCCGGGTTTACCAGATCCCCGCCGCGGGTCGCCCGTGGATGGCGTCGATGCCGACGACGATCACCCGGCCGGCGCCCAGAAGATCCCGATGAGATCCGCGCGATGTGAGGCCCTCGCCGCCACAGAACTATGCCTTGCTCGACTGGCTACTCCGTGCCTCACTCGACGCTTGAGATGAGGACCGGGGGGCAATGTCGGTGCCTAGAGGATCAGTCTACGTATTTACCTGCTGCGCGCTTTTGCTGCTGCCGACATCGCCGGCCAGCTCCCAACAGCCGGAGGGCGACCGCGCCTCTCCGTCGGCGTCCGCCGCGACCAATAACGCGGCTGCCGAAGCGGCCTTCAACAGCGCCAAGGAGCTGGGCACAACCGATGCCTGGAATGCCTTCCTGTCCAACTATCCGACTGGCTTTTACGCCGATCTGGCGCGCGCCTATGTCAAGAAGCTGACCGAGCATGCGCCGATCGCTGCGCCCGCCGTGGCGTCCACCGGCAAGGCGCAAGAGATCTCGTGCTCGGAACGCAGCAGGCTGCGCGCGCAGACATCCGACATCGCGTCGATCGTCACCTTCGTCAACACGTCCAAGATGTACCGGGCCATTCTGCGGATCGACACCGACGGGACCATCAAGGACCACGGCAACCTGGAGCCGGGCCAGCGTCTGACGGTCGAGACGTTCGTCACGCATCCCTGGATGATAGCCACCGGCCCGGGCGACTGCCTGCAGCTGTTCCTGCCCGTCGCCGGGCTGAGCACCATCGAGCTTGGCCCGATGCCCGCCGACGACGCTAAGCCCCAGGCTCGCGAGCCGGAAACCAAGAAGCCGGCGAAGAAGGAGACGCTGGTCTGCGGCAAGAATTACAAGCTGCGCAACGGCGCCTGCGTGCTCGTGCAGAACTGCGGAAAGAACGCCTATCGCAGTGACGAGGGCGATTGCTATTGCAAGAAGAACTACGAGATGCGCAACGGCAACTGCGTTTGGACGCAGGACAAGCAGGGCTTCGAGGTCAAGCCGTGGCAGAAGCCCGGCTGCAACACGTGGCAAGCCCAGTGCAGCCAGGGCAACAA
>JBDTOR010000258.1:0-3047 GCA_039933175.1 Hyphomicrobium sp.
CGGGGTTGTTCTCGGCCGCAGCCTGCGCCAGCGGATGGTCAGGGGCCAGCGCCACGAACGCGGCGCCGAACAGCGTATCGGGACGCGTCGTGTAGACTTCGACCTCAGTCTGGCCCTTGGGCGCAGTCTTCTTGTCGAGCGCAAAGCGGATGGTCACGCCGTCGGAGCGGCCGATCCAGTTCGCCTGCATCAGGCGCACCTTCTCCGGCCACTTATCCAGCGCCTGCAATGCTTCCAGCAGCTCGTCGGCGTATTCGGTGATCTTGAAGAACCACTGCGTCAGCTCGCGCTGCTCGACGAGGGCGCCCGAGCGCCAGCCGCGGCCGTCGATCACCTGCTCGTTGGCGAGCACCGTGTGGTCGACCGGGTCCCAGTTGACCTTCGAAGATTTGCGGTAGGCGAGGCCCTTCTTCAGCATGTCGAGGAAGAGCTTCTGCTGGTGCCGGTAGTAGTCCGGTGAGCAGGTGGCGATCTCGCGCGACCAGTCGAGCGACAGCCCCATCGATTTGAGCTGCCGGCGCATGGTGTCGATGTTCTGGTAGGTCCACTCCGCCGGATGCACCTTGCGCTCCATGGCGGCGTTCTCGGCCGGCATGCCGAAGGCGTCCCAGCCCATCGGATGCAGCACGTTGAAGCCCTTGGCGCGCTTGTAGCGTGCGAAGACGTCGCCCATGGTGTAGTTGCGCGAATGGCCGACGTGGATGCGCCCCGACGGATACGGGAACATCTCGAGGACGTAGCACTTCGGGCGCTCGTCCTTGTTGGCGGCGCGGAAGATGTCGTCCTTCTCCCACACTTCCTGCCAGTGCTTTTCGCGTGCGGGCGCGTCGTATTGAGTGGCCATACGGCGTCGAACTTTCGGGATTTAGAGGTTTTGAGCGGCGTAATGAGCCTTAAAGCACCATGCGGGTCAAGGCGGTTGCATGACACCAGAGGCTGAAACGGCGGGCGGCTCGGTGCAGCGTCTGGCCGAGGCGCAGGCCAAAATCGCCGCCGCGGCGAAGGCGGCCGGGCGCGACCCCGCCGCAGTCGAGCTGATTGTCGTCTCCAAAACCTTCGAGGCGCCGGAAATCCTGCCGTTGCTGCAGGCCGGCCATCGTGTTTTCGGCGAGAACCGCGTGCAGGAAGCCAAGGGCAAATGGCCGGAGCTGAAAGCTCAGTTCCCGGATCTCAAGCTGCACCTCATCGGCCCGCTGCAGTCGAACAAGGCGAAAGAGGCGGTGGAGCTGTTCGACGCCGTCCACACCATCGACCGGCCGAAGATCGCCCACGCTCTCGCCGCGGAGATGCAGAGGCAGGGCAAGCGGCTGCAGCTGTTCATCCAGGTCAACACCGGCGAGGAGCCGCAGAAGGCCGGCGTCGTGCCCGCCGAGCTGCCGGGGCTTGCCGCGCTCTGCCGCGACGAGCTGGGGCCCGATGTGGCGGGGCTGATGTGCATTCCGCCGGTCGACGAGGAGCCGGCGATCCATTTCGCCTTCCTCGAAAAGCTCGCTGCCGAGAACGGCTTTGAGCAGCTCAGCATGGGCATGAGCGACGATTACGAGACGGCCGTGTCGTTCGGGGCAACGCAGGTGCGTGTTGGTAGCGCCATCTTCGGCTCGCGGCCCAAAGCCTGACGTTTTCCAACGGCATTTCGCCGCCTCCGGGTTGCCGGTGCGTTGCAGGTGCTAGGCTTCAGCAACTTGATTCGCATGAAGCGGGAGGCCACGATGACCGCAGCCGCAGCACGAGTTAGCTCCAGGGCCGATGCCGCCGCCAGCGACGCAGCTAACGATGCGCGCGGCGAGGTGACGAAGATCCCCGGCGTATCGAAGGCGATCGCCGCCAAGGCCGTCAGGAACGGCTACTACCACTTCATCGTCGACATCTGGATCACCGACTTCAATTTCACGGAGTTCGGCCTCTACAAGCGCACGCGCAATCGCGCCAAATCGCGCCAGTTCACCTCGGATATGGACATCTTCGCCGAGGTGATCGAAGGCGGCGAGCGCACCGGCCTCATCGGCTACCGCGAGGACCTGTGGGAGAAGGCGGAGAACAAGGATAAGCGCCTCGTTTTCAAGCTGTTCAATGAATCGCTGAATTGGCGCGCCACGATGGATCTGATGATCGGGCGCTCGCTGCAGCAGACCATTGCCTCACGCGGCATGCCGGTGATGACCTATTCGGTCAACACGGACGAGGACAACTTCATCGTCTATCTGGAGCGCTCGGCCAACAAATGGCCGTTCCTGCCGGAGAACTTCGGCTTCTTCATCATGGACACCGAAGGCAAGCCGCAGTTCTACCGGATCAAGCGCGACCTCATCAATCTGGGCGGCGACTACACGTTGTACGACCAACAGGGCCGCAACGTCGGCCATCTCGACGGCAAGGTGTTCTCCATCGGCGGCAAGTGGAAGGGCAAGGTGCGCGTCGAGCATGCCGACCGCCGCCTGCTCACGGTGCTGCAGCTGTTCAGCGCCCTGCAGATCTTCAATGCCGACAGCCGCCGCCACATGAAGCGGCTGTGGAGGGACGTCGGCAGCGGCAAGGTCAAGCCGGCGCTCGATGCGCAGGAGGCCGACCTCTACAAGAACCCGCGCCGCGTCCGCTAAGCTCATTTAGCCACTGTCCGGTATCGGGCCGCTAGCGCCGCCGCGCTCGCGGCTACCGCCTATCCTTTCCAGCCCAACATTTGGGCAAGCCGCTCACGGAGCCGTTGACTGCGGCGCCGGGTTGCGGCTTTCCTGTTCCTAACGCACTTCGTTTGGGCAATTGCCCATCGAAAGGGCAAAACGACTGGGCAAAAACCAGTCACGGGGATGGGGGACGGTCATGCAGGGCGCAGATGTATTCTTTCTATTGATGGGCGCCATTCTGGTGTTCGCGATGCACGGCGGTTTCGCCTTCCTCGAAACCGGTACGGTGCGCCACAAGAATCAGGTCAACGCGCTCGTCAAAATCCTGGTCGATTTCGCCATCTCGACCGTCGTCTATTTCCTCATCGGCTACACGATCGCCTACGGCGTGGGCTTCTTTCAGAATGCGTCGGCGATTGCCGGCGG
>JBDTOR010000259.1:0-3023 GCA_039933175.1 Hyphomicrobium sp.
CCCACCGCAGTACGCCCTATCGGTTCGACCACACCGATCCCTCGGACTGGATCGCGCAGCACTTCTTCACCGGCGGGCTGATGCCCAGCCGGCTGTTGATGTACGAGTTCGGCGACCGGTTCGAAGTCGATGTCGAGTGGTGGTGGAACGGCAGCCACTATGCGCGCACCGCCGACGCGTGGCTGGCCAACTTCGACCGCAATGCTGCGGCGGTCCGGCGCGTGCTGACGCCGGTGTATGGATCCGACACGAACCTCTGGATGCGTCGCTGGCGCCTGTTCTTCCTGGCGACATCAGGCTTGTTCGGTCACGCCAACGGCAACGAATGGGGCGTCTCTCACTATCTCCTCAAGCCTGCCGGCTGACTATCGGCTGCGCCGGCGACGTAGGGCACCACCATGGCCACGATCGCCGCGACGACCCCGGAAGCCACAATCCCGTAGGCGATGTCGATAAGCGTGATCTGCAGAGTCCAGTTGCGGATGGTGGCGAAGTTGGTCAGCTCATACGTGCCATAGGCGAAGAGGCCCAGGAGCGCGCCGAGCAGCAGCGCCGTCGCCGGCGAACCGGATTTTAGGGCGGGAATGACAGCGAAGATGACCAGACCAGCCGGGTACATAAGATAGAACGCGGCGGCGGGTGCGATGCGCAGCTCGGTGAGCAAAACATCGCCGAGCGTTTGCCGATAGAGCTTGCTGCCCATCGTCATCAGCCACGAGATATCGATCGCGGCAAACAGGACGAGCGCGACGAGGTAAGTGATTGCGTAAGTCATGGCTGATCCATTGTTTCGGTGACACCGAGCTACGTCGCAATATCGTAGCTAACGCTCGCACGTCACGCTTGGATCACTTCAACACCTTGGCGGCGGCGACTTCTGCTTTGGGTCGATTTTGTTGACAAAGTCGCTTGGTAGATCGGCGCGGCCTTGCGACCGTACCTAGCGTCGCCGTCGCCCCGCTCCAGGGGCGACGTGAAACTCACCTCACTGACGCCACCTACGCTGACGCAACGCACGCCACTCCATGATCAGGCGGCGGCCGGATGAGGAGCCTGGCAAGCTTGCGCAGGTTCTGCGCCGTGGCGGCGAGGAGGAACTCGTCTCTGGCGCCGCGTGGACCACGTAGGCGCAGCCGGTTGAGGCGCAGGATCCGTTTCAGATGCGCGAACTGCATCTCGACCTTCTTGCGATCCCGCCGAGCGCGCTGATGCTCAAAGCTATGTTCTCGGGTATGGGAGGCTGTTCTTTTTGGCGCATGGCCAATGCGCGTTTTGCAAGTGGCTCCGCCTCCTCGTCGCGCCCGTTCGCCGATAGAGTATTGGCTAAGTTTTGGAGTGCGAGCGAAACCAGCGTGGCATCTTCTTGCCGTTCCAGAAGTTCAATCGCCTTCTTCAACACCGCTTCGGACTGCTCCAACCGGTTTGTCCGCATGTAGAGCACGCCGAGCATGTTGAGACCTTTTCCCTGCTCGGCGTAGTTCTTTGGCAGTGCTGTCATAGTGTTCTGATTGGCGCGAAGCACGTAGTCCTCGGCTTCGTAGAGCCTGCCCTGCGCCATCATGAGCTCAGCCACCCACGCCAGCGCATAGCCGTACTCGGGGTGCCCTGGGCCGTAGAACTTTTCGACACCTTTGAGACGGCGCTCGGCGACTCTGAATCCATCCAGCGTCTCGCGCGTGGCTTAATTGGCAACCGACGAAGTGACCGCAGCGCTACCGCCATTACCACGGGCACGACCGAACGCACCCTTCCAAGCCTCGATCGAGCCTGAAGAGCCGGCCCCGCCTGTTACAAGACAGCGACGATCTTCGGGCTATGCCACGCTGCGGCAGGCGTTGCTTCGGAATATACGATAGCCATAAATTGCCGCGCTGCCGCGCACACGCGATTCCGGGAACGTTCATCGGGAGCGGCACGAGCAGGGCGAGTAGCAGCACGGCAAGAGCGACGGCAAATACAATCGGCATCCAGTTGTTCCGCCCGAACAAATTGGTAATGTCTAAGAGCTCCAAGGCGGCGCTAGCCGTTGCCGGCGAGATCATGGAACAACGCACCGAACCGGCTGCATCACTTACACCGGGAGTAGTCGGCGAGTGCCTTACTTATCGTCCTCGCCGGCAATCTCGACGTCCTCGCCCAACGCGTCACGCACGTACAGCCGGCGCACGGCAACATCGACGACGATAGCCAGCGGATAGCCGAGCAGTAGTCCCAGCGGCCCGAATAAAACGCCGATGGCAACGACGGCGAGCAACCCGACCGCCGGGGGCAACTTCACCGCGCGCCCCGAGACGAGCGGCATGATGATATTGCTCTCGATCTGCTGCACGATGACGAATAGGCCAAGCGTCCAGGCGAACATCTCCCAGCTCTGCGTCGAAGCGAGCAGCAGTGCCGGAACGGCAGCGACGATCGGCCCGACGATCGGCACAAACTCCAGCACGGCGGCGATAAAACCGAGGCCCAATGCCGAGGGGACGCCGATGATGGCGAGACCGGCGCCAATCATGACACCGACGATAATCATCGCCAGGAGCTGCGCGCCGAGCCACAGCCGTAGGGCCTCTCCAGCATCGTCGATCGTATCGGCGATGTTCGGCTGCGCACGCCTGGGGAACAGCATGATGAAGCCGCTGCGGTAGATTTCCGGCGCGACCGCGATGTAGACGCCGGCGATGATAACAACGATCAGCGTTGCCAGCGCGCCGAGCACCGTCGTGCCCCATGAGAACGCGCTGGCGAAGAGATTGCCGACAGACGAGCCTTTGACAAGCTCGGCGACGGACAGATATGGCATCGAGTTCGACAGACTGGCAGCCGCGGCGGGAAGCCCCTCGATCAGCGTGTACAGCTGCTCGGCGATTTGGCCGCCGAACATGTAGCCGATGCCGCCGAGGAGGCCGACGATCGCCGATCCGGCGGCGAGCAGCGAGAAGCGTCGGCCGAGCGTCGTGCCGCGGCTGATCGGCAGGGCGATGGCCCGCAGGACGACGGCGACCAGCACCGCCCCGAAGGCCAACAGC
>JBDTOR010000260.1:0-3008 GCA_039933175.1 Hyphomicrobium sp.
CGGCGCGTTGACCGGCGCGTTGACCGGCGCGTTGGCGGGTGCGGCGGGAGAGACGGACGTCTCCCACTCGTTCGAACCGCCCCATGCGGCGCCCGAACTGAGCAAGATTTGACCGGCCAGCACGAGGCCGGTGGTGACAACGGTGGCAAGCGTAACTAGAGAGGGATGCGAACTCATGACGCTTCACTCATGCTGACGACGCTACGATCCGCGACATGCGGTGACCTGTAATCAGTATGAGCCGCTTTGGTTAAGGCCGACTGAAGAGGTGTCCCACGCTGCGCACCGTCGGCGATTAACGAGGTACTAAGTGAGCCACGATCAGGCCGATGTGGGCGACCCGGCAATCTCGCCCGGGGACTTTGCCGAGGCCGCCGAGCCGTTCGCGCTATTTGAATCTTGGCTTGCCGATGCGGCGCGCCATGAGCCGAACGATCCCAACGCGATGGCGCTGGCGACGGTCGATGCCGAAGGTCATCCCAATGTCCGCATGGTGTTGCTGAAGGCCGTCGATCCGGTAGACCATGCCGCGCGCGGTTTTGTATTCTTCACGAACTACGACAGCGCCAAGGGCTGCGAGCTCATCGCCAATCCGCACGCCGCGCTCGACTTCCACTGGAAGAGCCTGCACCGGCAGGTGCGCGTACGTGGGCACGTGACGCAGACGACGTCCGCCGAGGCCGATGCCTACTTTGCGACGCGCCCCCGGTCCGCGCAGATCGGCGCCTGGGCCTCGCAGCAGTCGCGCCCGCTGGAAAGCCGTTATGCGCTGGAAAAAGCGGTTGCCCTCGAGGCGGCAAAATATCTGATCGGCACGGTGCCGCGTCCGCCCTATTGGTCGGGCTTCCGCATCACGCCGGTGGAGATCGAGTTCTGGCATAGCCGGCTGTCCCGCCTGCACGAGCGCGTCGTTTTCAAGCGGCAGGGGCCCGGTGGGGATTGGCTGAAAACCCGCCTTTACCCCTGAGAACCCTTATCGTTCATGGCTGCCTTGACCCGGCCGCGGCAGCGGGGCAAACGGGGTGGAACGCATGGAACGATCGTCGCTATGCCAACGAGCCTCCGACAGAAGCGCAAGACCCTGGTGCTGACCGGCGCCTCGCGCGGCATCGGCCACGCGACGGTCATGCGCTTTGCCGCCTCGGGCTGGCGCGTCATCAGTTGCTCGCGGCATCCGTTTCCCAAGGAGTGTCCCTGGGAGATGGGGCGCGACGATCACATGCAGGTCGATCTCTCCGATGCGGCCGACACGGCTCGCGCCATCGTCGATCTTAAGGAGCGCCTGGCGCGCGAAGGATCCGGGCTGGACGCGCTCGTCAACAATGCCGCCGTCAGTCCCAAGGCGCAGGGCGGCGCCCGCCTAAACTCGGTCGACACCGAGATCGACGATTGGCGGCACGTGTTCCAGGTCAATTTCTTCGCCCCGGTCATGCTGGCGCGGGGCCTGATGGACGAGCTCGAGCACGCGAAGGGCGCCATCGTCAACATCACGTCGATTGCCGGCAGCCGTGTGCATCCGTTCGCCGGATCGGCGTACGCGACGTCGAAGGCGGCGCTGGCGGCACTGACGCGTGAAATGGCCGCTGACCTCGGCGCCCGGGGCATCCGCGTCAACGCCATCTCGCCGGGCGAGATCGACACTTCGATCCTGTCGCCCGGGACGGGCAAGATCGTCGAGGAGCAGATCCCGATGCAACGACTCGGCTCGCCCGAGGAGGTCGCTCGCGCCATCTATTTCCTGTGCAGCGAGCAATCGAGCTACGTGCATGGAGCGGAGCTGCATATTAACGGTGGCCAGCACGTCTGAGGCGCGCCGCTTCCGGCAGCGCTTCCCGAGCCGTGCCGCTGTTTTTTGCCCGATTCTGCGTTATTGTCCGCCACTGCAACGCCATTTGGTCGGCGCCAGTAATTCCGCCACCTTTCCGGACAGCATTCGCCGCATGGCACTTACGTTCACCCAGCCCAGCTCAGCCGTGCGGCCCCGCGCATGAGACCGCCGCCGCCTTTGGGCCCCTCCTTCTTTGCCCGCTGGACGAGCCGCATCGCCGTGTTTTCGGTCGTGCTCCTGGCGACGGCCATCTTCCTGCACCGGCTGTTCTCGCTGCCGACGCCCATCGCCGAGAACCTGACGCTTGTCGCCTTCCTCGGGGCCGGCCTGTCGTTGGTGATGTCGGTCGCCGCCACGGTCGGCATCTGGCGCACCGGACGTCCCGGCACGGCGCGCGTGGTTTTTGCCGTCCTCGTCAGCCTCGGGCTGATGCTGTGGCCGCTGATCTTCCTGCCCAAGTACGAAAGCCTGCCCAGCATCAACGACGTGACGACCGACGTGAACAGTCCGCCGTCGTTTGTGGAGATTGCCAAGCAGCGCGCGCCGGGGGCCAATCCGGTCGCCTATCCGGGCCCATCGTTTGCGCGCAAGCAGCTCGCGGCTTATCCCGACATCAAGCCGATCGAAATCGATCGCTCGGCCGACGAGGTGTTCGAACTTGCGGTGGACGCCGCCAAGCGGCTGAAGCTCGATATCGTGCATCAGGAGGCGCCGGACCTGGGCGCCGGGCGCCCCGGCCTGATCGAGATCGCCGACCGCACGCTGATCCTCGGCCTCTACGATGACGTCGCTATCCGCGTTGTCGGCACGGGGCAGCGCGCGCGCGTCGATGTGCGTTCCGCTTCGCGCTACGGCTCGCACGATCTGGGCCGCAACGCCGACCGGGTCCGCGTGATCCTCAAAGAAATCGTAACGGTGATGGAATCGACGGTGCCCGCCGCCCGCGTCGAATCCGAAGACGAGGCCAAGGCGGTCAAAGAGGAACGGCCACGCAGTCGACGTTCGAGGAGTCGGCGCAGGCGATAAGCCCCCGCTCGGCCAGATGATCGATGTGCGCGCGCAATGACAGCGCCGCCGCGCCGGCAACCGACTTGTCGAGATCACGGTAGATAACCGGCAGCAGCGTGCGCACCGTGTTGGTGCCACCGCGTACCGCCTCCATAATCGCCTGCTCCCGCCA
>JBDTOR010000261.1:0-3008 GCA_039933175.1 Hyphomicrobium sp.
CCGCGCGTCGTCGGCATTGTGGCAGGCGGCGGCAGCCTGCCGCGCGAGATCGCCGAACATGTCAAAGCGAACGGCGGGACGGTGCACATCGTGTCGATCCTCGGCGAGGGCGATCGCGACCTGAGCGATTTTCCGCTCACCAAGGTCGGCTGGGCGCAGATCGGCGGCATGGTGCGCGCCCTGCGCAACGCCGCAGTCACCGAAATGGTCATCGTCGGCTCGGTACGGCGGCCAGATCTTGCCGCCATCAAGCCGGACCTGGGGTTCTTCCTCAACCTCCCCGCCATTGCCCGCGTCGTCGCCACCACCGGCGATGACGGCGTGCTGAGCGGCGTCGTGCGCTTTTTCGAAAGCAAAGGGTTCAAGGTCGTCTCGCCCATCGACGTGGCGCCGGGGCTGCTGGTCGGCGAAGGCCCCATCGGGGCCCTCAAGGCCGAGGCGCACGAGATGGTCGACATCGCGCGCGGCTTCGATGTGGTGCGCGCCCTCGGGCCGTTCGACGTCGGCCAGGCGGTGGTCGTCACGCAGGGCCGGCTCGAAGCCATCGAAGGCGCCGAGAACACCGACGCCATGCTGGGGCGTCTTGCCTTGCAGCGGCGGCTGCCCGAGGGCGGCGTCGGTCCGCGCCGCGGGGTGCTCGTCAAGCGGCCCAAGCCGCGCCAGGAAATGCGCGTCGACATGCCGGCCATCGGCCCCGGTACCGTGACGCGTGCGCTGGAAGCCGGCCTGCGCGGCGTCGCCGTCCTGGCCAAGGGCGCCATTGCATTGGGACGCGAGGAGCTGGTGCGCAGCGCCGACGCTGGCGGGCTGTTCATCGAGGGTGCCGTCGATCGCGGCGTCGCCATCGCCGCCGCTGCGCCTTTGGACTTCACCCCCGCGTTCGTGCGTCTCGGCGATACGCCGGTCAGTGCGCGCCAGCTGAGCGATGCGGCGCGCGGCGCCGCACTGCTGCACGCGCTGAAACCGTTCCGCGACAGCGGCGGCAGCGTCATCGACCGGGGCCACGTGCTGTGCGTCGAATGCGGCGAAGGCATTGCAGCGCTCATTGCCCGCTCCGGCGCCTTGCGCCAATGGGGGCGGCGCCGCTGGGCGCGGCGATCCGCCGTCGCCGTCGTATCGGCTGCCGTGGCCCCCGACCTGGCTTCGGTCATCTCCGCCGCCACCTCGGCCCAGCTGGCCGGCGTCGCCGTCGTGGGGGGCACCGCCGACGCGCTGGCGCACGGCATCGAACTCGCCGATAAACACGGTCTGTTTCTTCTTGCAGCGCCAAGCGGAGGCGCATCATGAGCCTCACCGATCGGGCCAACGCGGCAGGTACGCGCGGCAACGGCAAGGGCGGCGCGGCGGCCGGCCGTAACGACTTGCGCATCTTCCTCGTGGCCGGCGAGCATTCCGGCGACGCGCTCGGCGGCAAGCTGATGGACGCGCTCAGCGAGCATTGCAAGGGCCGCATTCATTTTCTCGGCGTCGGCGGCGAGGACATGGAACGCGCCGGCCTTGCCTCGCAGTTCCCGCTCGCGGACGTCGCCGTCATGGGCTTTGCCTCGATCCTGGCACGCCTGCCGCGTATCGTGTCGCGCGTCTACCGCACGGTCGATGCGGCTGTGGCGGCCGAGCCCGACGCCGTCGTCATCATCGACGCTCCCGAGTTCACGCATCCGATCGCCAAGCGGATCCGCAAGCGCGCGCCGAACATCCCCATCATCGATTACGTGTCGCCCAGCGTATGGGCGTGGCGCCCGGGGCGGGCGCGCAAGATGCGCGCCTACGTCGATCACGTCATGGCGCTATTGCCGTTTGAGCCGGCCGCGCACCAGCGCCTCGGCGGGCCACCGACGACGTACGTCGGCCATCCGCTCATCGAAACGCTCGACTGGCTGCACGATCTCGATCCCGTGCCGCTGGCCGATCGTCTGCAGCTCGATCCCGGCCGCCTGACGCTCGTCGTGCTGCCCGGCAGCCGCACCAACGAGGTCACCAACCTCATGCAGCCGTTCGGCGAGGCGCTGGAACTGCTGCACGCCCGCCACGTCCGGCCGCAGGTCATCATTCCGGTGGTGCCGCATGTGCGGCCCCTGGTCGAACGGCTCATGCAGTCGTGGACAGTGCAGCCGCACCTCGTCGAAGGCGAGGAGGACAAGTTCGCCGCCTTCAAGCTGGCGCACGGAGCGCTCGCTTGTTCCGGCACGGTGACGCTGCAGCTGGCGCTTGCCGGTACGCCGATGGTCGTTGCCTACAAGGTCGACGCCCTATCGGCGCGCATGCGCTTTCTGCTCAACGTGCCCTCGGTGGTGCTGGCCAACCTAGTGCTGGAAACCAACGCCTTTCCCGAGCTGCTGCAGCAGGAGTGTACGCCCGACAATCTGGCCGCCGCGCTCGAGCAGCTGTTGCGCGATACCCCGGAGCGCCGGGCGCAGCTTGCCGCGCTGGCGCGCATGCCGCAGAAGATGCTGCTCGACGGCGGCACGCCGAGCGACTTCGCCGCCGAGCTGGTGCTCGACTATGCGGCGCACGGCCGGCGGCAGCAGGATTGAAGCGGGCTAAGACGACGATAGCCGACGGTTTGCACCGTCGGCCACCACGTAGTGCCCGAATTTCTTGCGTGGCGATCAGCTGCGCTGATCTATGGGCACGAAATTACGCTCAGGGGCGCCCATGTAGAGCTGGCGCGGACGTCCGATACGCTGCTCGGGATCCTCGATCATCTCTTTCCACTGGGCGATCCAGCCGACCGTGCGGGCGATGGCGAACAGCACGGTGAACATCGACACGGGGAAGCCGAGCGCGCGCAAGGTGATGCCGGAGTAGAAATCGATGTTGGGATAGAGCTTCTTCTCAATGAAGTAGTCGTCCTGCAGCGCGATGCGCTCCAGCTCCATGGCGACCTTGAGCAGCGGATCGTCGTGGATGCCGAGGGCATCGAGCACTTCGTGGCAGGTCTGCTGCATCACCTTGGCGCGCGGATCGTAGTTCTTGTAGACGCGATGGCCGAAGCCCATCAGGCGGAA
>JBDTOR010000262.1:0-3005 GCA_039933175.1 Hyphomicrobium sp.
CGGTACAGCATCTTGCCGCTGTTGATGTCGTAACCGGTCCAGAAGCAGCGGACGCCGAACTCGGCACCCGAAACACCGATCATGACGACATCACCGACGACGATGGCGGCACCAGTGCCGGTCTCGCCGCGCTTCGGATCGCCGTTGACGGCCTTCCAGAGTTCCTTGCCGCTCTTGGCTTCGAGAGCCACGAGCGTCGTGTCAGCCTGGTGCAGGAAGAGCTTGCCATCGGCATACTGCAGACCGCGGTTGACGGTGTCGCAGCACATGACGGGGATCACGGACGGATCCTGCTTGGGCTCGTACTTCCAAACGATCTTGTTCTCGTCATCGAGATTGAGGGCGTACACGATGTTCGGGAACGGAGTGTGGAGATACATCATGCTGCCGATGACGAGGGGCGAACCCTCGTGACCGCGGAGCACGCCGGTCGAGAACGTCCAAGCAACCTTCAGGCTGCCGACGTTCTTGGTGTTGACCTGGTCGAGTTTCGAATAACGGGTGGCATCGTAATTGCCTTGCTGCATGCACCAGTTATTGTCGTCAGCGATACACTTGATAACGCTATCATTGGCCAACGCCGGTGCCGCGAGGGCAGCCGTCGCAACCAAAGCACCTGCGAATACGCTTTTGCGCATTGCGCTTCCTCCATTTTAAGGTTCTTGCCACGCTTGCAAACGGTGGTGAACAGCAGCGCCTCACACCCTGAACGATGGGATCGGGGTTTTCCCCTTCTTAGTCCCGTGGCGATCGACCCAGGCTTTGCTAGCAGAGTGCTAGTGAGCCCTGATGCCGTGTCACACCGCGGCACATCTACGCACTTTTTTTTCCCGGCCGCAAGCCGAGCCGGTAACGAAAATTCACGCGTCCGTGAATAGGACAAGATGGTTGACGTAAATCCTGCGTTGTCCCATCGCGGTTTATTGCACTGCACATCGGAATGCTGCACCGCACGACAACCTTCTGAATGGGTGCCGGAAACCCTCGATAATTGATGATCGAGGTGGCCGAATACGTGTCGGACACCGTCAACCTGCACACGACCGCGGATCGTTCTCGATCTCACGACCGCGTGTTCGCATCACGGACCGCTCTCGCTCGCGTGATCGATCGTGCCCATATCCTTGCATGAACTAGAAGAGGTGAAACCATGCCAACGCCTGCACGCCGTGGAAGCCGTTTCCGGGATATTTTACCGAACGTTACAGCGTTGCTCGCAGCCGCGCTTTGGATGGGCTTTTGGGCCGCTACCGGAGCCGCCGCGACAGCCCCGCAACTCCTCCAAGAGCCGTATGCCGTTAACGAAATTGCGCCGGGCGTCTTCGTCCACCAAGGCCGCTACGAGATCTTCACGCCGCGCAACTCCGGCGACACCTCGAACGCGGGCTTCATGATCGGCCGCGACGGGGTCGCTGTTATCGACACCGGCGGCAGCCCGCGCGTCGGCGCCGCGCTCCTGGCCGCCATCCGCGCCCGCACCAAGCTGCCGATCAAGTATGTGATCAACACGCACATGCATCCTGATCATGTGTTCGGCAACGTCGCCTTCGAGGGCGAGAAGCCGACGTTCGTAGGTCACGCCAAGCTGCCGCGTGCGCTGGCGGCGCGTGCCGAGCGCTACCTCGCCATCAACAAGGAACTGCTCGGCGATGCCTTTGCAGGCACGCGCATCGTGCCGCCCACCGAACTGGTCAAAGACCGCCTCGAACTCGATCTCGGCGACCGCAAGTTGCTGATCGAAGCGCATGCCACCGCGCACACCGACAACGACGTAACCGTCCTCGACGAGAAGACGGGCACGATGTTCCTGGGCGATCTTCTGTTCGCCAAGCATGTACCGGCGCTCGACGGCTCCATCCGCGGCTGGCTCGCTCTCATCGGCAAGCTCGAGGCGCGCACCGACGTGAAGCTGGCCGTTCCCGGCCATGGCCCCGCGTCGATGCCGTGGCCTTCAGCACTCGCCGCCGAGCAGCGCTATCTCAACAAAGTCGCTGACGACGTTCGCGTCATGATTAAACAGGGTAAAACGCTGGCCGAGGCTGCGGCGACGGCCGGAATGTCCGAAAAAGATGCGTGGCTGTTGTTCAAGGACTATAATGCGAGAAACGTTTCGGCCGCGTTTGCCGAACTGGAATGGGAGTAGCGGCAGGCAGCGCTGCGCTCGCGGAGGAGCAAGAATGCAAACGACGATAAGAAGCTCGTTGAAGATTTCGCTCGCCTTGGTAGCGGTAACGGCGCTCAGCCTCGGCGCACCGGCCTTCGCCACCGACGATGTCTGGCACGACATTCAGCGCGACGTGTTCGACGGCCGCCCGATCGCCGAGGACGCTACGGTCACCCTCGAGGCGCCATACCGCGCCGAGGATGCCGCAACGGTGCCGCTGACTATGCGCATCCCGGCTAGCGCCGGCGAGATCAAGAGCCTCACGCTCGTCATCGACAAGAACCCGGCACCTGTCGCCGCGACATTCACTTTCGGCCCGGCCGCCGGCAAGGGAGACCGCATGCTGTCGACGCGTGTGCGCATCGACATGTATTCCAACGTCCGCGCCGTGGTCGAAACGGCCGACGGCAAGCTGCACATGGCGACGAAGTTCGTCAAAGCCTCGGGCGGCTGCTCGGCTGCCGCATCGAAGGATGCCGACGAGGCCCTCGCCAACCTTGGCAAGATGCAGGTGCGCACCTTCGACGATCCGGAGGCCAAGAACCGCACGCCGCCGACGCGCGAGGCGCAGGTGATGATCCGCCACCCGAACTTTACCGGGATGCAGATGGATCAGGTGTCGCGCGAGTATACGCCGGCCAAGTTCGTGCAGGAGATGGACGTGAAGCGCAGCGGCGAGCTGATCTTCAAAATGGAAGGCGGCATCTCCATCTCGGAGAACCCCAACTTCCGTTTCACGTTCGCTCCGGGCCCCGATGACGTCATCGAGGTGACGGCCAAGGATACCGACGGCAATACGTTTACCGCGACGTCGGCCGGCAAAGCTTCCTGAAGAACGGCG
>JBDTOR010000263.1:0-2987 GCA_039933175.1 Hyphomicrobium sp.
TGGTCAGGGTTGGCGCAATCGCCGACCGATTCAACGAGCGTGCCGCCCGTCGCGCCATGCCCGCGCCGCTGCGGCAGCACCACGGCAAAGCCCCGGTCGACGAACCAGCGCGACAGCCAATAGTAGACAGGCATCGACACCGACATGCGATTGGTCTCGGAGGTCCCATGGTTGATGACGACCAGCGGATGCCGCTCGGTCGACGCACCGGGAGGCCGGAAGACGGTAGCGCGCAGTGCGATGGATGCGTCGCCGCTCGGCAGGAGCCACAGTTGCTCGCGCATGCGCTGACCTTCAGGTCCGAAGGCGCCGTACATCGATGAAGGCGTCATGGCCGGATCGGCTACCACGGCGCTCGAGTGTGTGAGTACCAACCCGAAGGCAAGTGCACCCGCAACGGCGCAAGACACAGCCGTGCGTGCAGCCAGAAGCTTGCTGACCAAGAGATTCCTCCCCGTCCCGGCCGCCGCAAACGCTCACGCGTGCACCGCAGCAGCAAACGAACTATCTCCGAAAAATTCCGGAGTCGCTAGCCAGACGGGAGCCAAAAAAGTGCGGATTATTATGCACAAATTGAATGTAAGAGGCCCAGCTCTGTGAGGGCCGGTAACCGCTTCCGCGGGCCAGTGCCGCAGTGCAGCACGAAAACGTGAGCATTCTCCGCGCCCCGACCCCGCGGCTAAGCGAACCACCGAGCCTCGGTTGACAACGCGCCGCCGCATTCGCCATGTCATGCCGTTGCGCCAATAACGTCAGTTCAAGGTGTTGCGCATGTCCGTTATCAGCCGAAGACAAGTTCTCGCGACGGGGGGCCCGTGGGCCCTGCTCATGATGGTCACGGGGGCGGGCCCGGCGCGTAGCGCCGAGCCGCCGCCACCACGCTTCGGCGAGCCGCAACCTTTCACATTCGAGACACTGAAGGCGCGCGCCAAAGAGCTTGCCGCCAGACCTTACGTCGCGCCTAGGCCGGCGTCGCCGGTCGTCGACAAGGTCGACTTTGACGCCGTGCAGGCGATTAAATTCCGCGCCGATCGCGCGCTGTGGCCGTCGGGCCCGGGTCCGTGTCCGGTGCGACTGTTTCACGTGGACCGCTTCAATCCACTCGGCGTACGCATCAACGAGCTGGCGGACGGGCAAGCGCGCGAGCTCATCTATTCGCCCGACTGCTTCGACTACAAGAACGCGACGCTCGCCAGCACGTTGCCGCCCGACCTCGGCTTCTCCGGCTTTCGTGTGATGGACGGGCGCGGCAAGGAAACCGATTGGCTCGCCTTCCAGGGCGCCAGCTACTTCCGCACCTCGGGCGAGGACAACCAGTACGGCGCCTCGGCGCGCGGCATCGCCATCAACACCGCCATGCCCGAGCCGGAGGAGTTCCCCCGCTTCGTCGAGTTCTGGCTCGAAGAGCCGAAGGTCGACGCGCCGTCGATCACCATTTACGCGTTGCTGAATGGACCCAGCATCGCCGGCGCCTACCGCTTCGAAGCGGTGAAGGGCCGCGGCAGCGTCATCGACATCAGCGCCGACCTATATGCGCGCACCGACATCGATCGTGTCGGATTCGCACCGCTGACGAGCATGTTCTGGTACGGCGAGAGCGACCGGAGCATTGCCACCGACTGGCGCCCGGAGATCCACGACAGCGACGGCCTTGCGATGTGGACCGGGAGCGGCGAGCACATCTGGCGCCCGCTGATCAACACCGCCAACGTGCGGACCAACACGTTCTCCGACGCCGCGCCGAAGGGCTTCGGCCTAATGCAGCGCGACCGCGACTTCGCCGAGTATCAGGATGATGGCGCTTTCTATAACAAGCGTCCGAGCATGTGGGTGGAGCCGGTCGGCGACTGGGGCGAAGGCGGCGTGCAGCTCGTCGAAATCCCGACCCAGGACGAGACCAACGACAACATCGTCGCCTACTGGGTGCCCAAGAAGCCCGTCCGCGCCGGCGATGAACTCGCCTACGCCTACAAGCTCTATTGGCAGAACGACGAGTCCAAGCCGCCGGTCAACATCGGGCGGGTGGTCTCGACGCACACCGGCATCGCCGGCGCCCCCGGCGTTTCGAATCGCGACGACGACAACAAGCGCAAGTTCGTCATTGATTTCGCCGGCGGGCCGCTGGCCACCATGGAGCAGCGCTTCGACGTCAAGCCGATCGTCACGCACTCGCGCGGTCGCGTCGACAACGCCTATGTCGTGAAGGTCGTGGGTACAGACCGGTGGCGCGCGCTGTTCGATCTGACGACCGAGGGCGAAGGCCCGGTCGATTTGCGCTGCTACCTCCACCTCGGAGATGAAACGCTCTCCGAGACTTGGATGTATCAGTGGCTACCGAAGGCCTGACCGGCTAGGCGGCGCGGTTCTGCCGGCCGTCCGGTTGGAAGGTTGGCTTGCCGCCGCCGTCGGCGGAAAGCGCGCGCATCCGGGCAGCGCGCACGGCGGCCTCGCGCTCGATGGATTCGAGAATGGACAGGCTGGCGAACGGGCGGCTCGCGCCGATAGAACGCACGAGCGCAAGAAGCCCTGCAAAGCTCAGAATGCCAGCAGCCGCGAAAGCGTATTCCCACTTCCGCCGAAGCAACTCGAAATCCACCGGCACCACCGACCATCCGTCGGTGGCCGCGTTGGCGGGATAGGCGATGGCCCAGAACACAATCTGGGCGGCGCCGACGAGCACAAGCGCGACCATCGACCAACCGAATGACGTCGCGTTGCGGCTCACCAGGTAGCTGTGTAGGCCGATGGCCGCGCTTGCCACCAGCATCGTGGACGCGAACAGCACCCAGGCGTGGTGCACGCTCTGCACCATCACGTAGTCCGCCGGCGACAGCGCCAGCTTGCCGGACAACTCGAACACCTGCGCACCTGCCGGCATCAAAGCCAGCGTCGTAAGCGCGATGGCCCCAAGCTGGACCCCATCGAGCAGATACCAGCGGTATTGTGCAAGGCGTTGACGTTGCATCTTTGATCTCCGCGCCCTTTAG
>JBDTOR010000264.1:0-2986 GCA_039933175.1 Hyphomicrobium sp.
CGTCATGGCGGCTCACGTCAGCGGGGGTCGATGGCCTTGGGGGATGAGCCGACGCGGCCATCGCCGATGCCAAAGGGCCGGCCGCGCGTGGCGTCGGCGGGCGCCTCGCCGATGTCGCCGCCGGAGGCCGTGGCAAAGCGGCGGGTGTTGGCGCGCGGGCCGTACAGCAGCACGGCGCCCTTGATATCGCCCGGCTGCAGGCCGTTCTGCTTCTCGTCGTAACGGTAAGACATCAGCTGGCCAGCGGCGCTCGGGTGATCGAGGCCGATGGCATGCCCGATCTCGTGGGCAATCGTGTAGCGCAGGTCGTAAACGCCCAGGCGTCCGTCGAAGCCGACCTTCCACGGCTGCTTCGGGTTGAGGCAGATGAGGGAGCGGCCGATGATCTTCTTCTCGATCGACTTGCGGCCGCCACCCTGTTTCAGCGCCACGTTGGTGAAGGCGCGGCCGGAAGGCTGTGCCTGGGCGCCGATGACAATGCCGGCGGAGGCGGTATCGCTGGTCTCGCGGAAGCTGATCTCGGCGACCTTCTCCCACATGCGGAAGGCGGCGGCGACCTCGCTGCGGAATTGGCGCTTGCTGATATGCGAGGGCTCATAGGCCGCCGCGGGCGGCAGCATCGACGCGCAGTTGCGGGCGCCGGGTGTGGTGACGGGGCTGTTGGCGAAGGCGTAGGTGACGACGGCACTCCGGCCGAACGTAGGGGTCCGCCATTTGACGGTCTGGTTCTCGAGATCGAGCAGGCGGAAGCCCATAAAGGACTTCGCGTCCTTGGCACAGGCGGCGCCACTGCCCAGCAGCGCCAGCCCGGCGGCCAGTCCGATGGCAGCTCCGGTAAATAGTGCGGCTCGCAAAACCCCTCCCAGCACCCGCGCGTGCGGCGGGCCCATCGCTCCCGTTGACCTCGTAGTCCCTGCTCGGTGGCGTCCGTGCACCCCCTCGGTGCGCGTCAAACCGTTCCGACGTCGGGCTTTCCCTGCTCAGAACGCTAGTCTAAACCTACTCGTGACCGAGTTGTGGCAGGCGCGCATCCACGTGCGCCATCGCCGCACAAAACAATTTTTATAGATAAGAGGGAGCTGCACGGGATGGCGCGCACGAAGATCGCCTTGATTGGCGGTGGCATGATCGGTGGAACGCTTGCGCACCTGATCGGGCTGAAAGAATTGGGCGATGTCGTGATTTTCGACATCGCCGAGGGTCTGCCGCAGGGCAAGGCGCTCGATATCTCCCAGTCGGGCTCGGTCGAAGGCTTCGACTGCCAGCTGCGCGGCACCAATGCTTATGCTGATATTGAGGGTGCCGACGTGTGCATCGTCACCGCCGGCGTACCCCGCAAGCCAGGCATGAGCCGCGACGACCTCATCGGCATCAACATCAAGGTGATGGAGCAGGTCGGCGCCGGCATCAAGAAATATGCCCCCACCGCCTTTGTCGTCGTCATCACCAACCCGCTCGACGCCATGGTGTGGGCGCTGCAGAAGGCTTCCGGCCTGCCGCGCAACATGGTGGTCGGCATGGCCGGCGTGCTCGACTCCTCCCGCTTCCGCCACTTCCTGGCAACCGAGCTGGGCATCTCCGTGGAAGACGTCTCGGCCTTCGTGCTGGGCGGCCACGGCGACGACATGGTTCCGCTGGTCCGCTACTCGACGGTTGCCGGCATTCCACTGCCGGATGTCGTGCGCATGGGTTGGATGCGCCAGGAGCGTCTCGACGAGATCGTCGACCGCACGCGCAAGGGCGGCGGCGAGATCGTGGCCCTGCTCAAGACCGGCTCCGCCTACTACGCCCCGGCGTCGTCGGCGCTGGAGATGGTCGACAGCTACCTGAAGGACAAGAAGCGCATCCTGCCGTGTGCCGCGTATCTCAACGGCGAATACGGTGTCAAAGGCCTCTATGTCGGCGTGCCGGTGATCCTCGGCGCCGGTGGTGCCGAGCGCATCATCGAGATCGACCTCAATGCGGCCGAGCGCAACATGTTCATCAAGTCGGTCGAGTCCGTGAAGGGCCTCGTCGACGCCTGCACCAAGATCGCCCCGCAGCTCGGCGCCTAACTAGGCCGGGCTTGCCGCCTAAACCGCCGGACAGGAGATCTGCGTGAACATCCACGAGCATCAGGCCAAGGAATTGCTGCATCAGTTCGGCATCCCCACTCCGGACGGCAAGGTCGCCTTCTCGGTGCGTGAGGCCGGCGAGGCGACGCAGCAGCTCCCCGGCCCGATATTCGTGGTCAAGGCGCAGATCCACGCCGGCGGCCGCGGCAAGGGCAAGTTCAAGGAATCCTCGGCGGGCGAGAAGGGTGGGGTACGCCTCGCCAAGTCGCGTGCCGAGGTTCAGTCGTTCGCCGAACAGATGCTCGGCTCCACGCTGGTCACGGTGCAGACCGGGCCAGACGGCCGCGCCGTCAACCGCATCTACGTCACCGAAGGCGTGGACATCGAGCGCGAGCTTTATCTGTCGGCGCTGATCGACCGTGCCACGTCGCGCGTCGCCTTCATCGCCAGCGCGGCCGGCGGCATGAACATCGAGGAAGTCGCGCACTCGGCGCCCGAGAAGATCATCTCCGTCACCATCGACCCGGCCAGCGGCTACATGCCGTATCACGGGCGGCGCATCGCTTTCGCGTTGGGGCTCAAAGGCAAGCAGATCGGCGCCTGCGTGAAGCTGGTCGGCGACCTCTACAACCTCGTCATTGCCAAAGACATGAGCATGCTCGAGATCAACCCGCTGGTCGTCATGAAGGACGGCAGCCTGTCGTGTCTCGACGCCAAGATGAGCTTCGATTCGAACGCGCTTTACCGGCACCCGGACATCGTCGCCATGCGCGACCTGACCGAGGAAGACCCGGCCGAGGTGGAGGCGTCGAAGTACGACCTGTCGTACGTCAAGCTCGACGGGACCATCGGCTGCATGGTCAACGGCGCCGGCCTCGCCATGGCGACCATGGACATCATCAAGCTGTACGGCGCCGAGCCGGCCAACTTCC
>JBDTOR010000265.1:0-2973 GCA_039933175.1 Hyphomicrobium sp.
AGTATGGCGAATTTCTCGATCATCATGCTAGCGCATTCTGCCACACGGATGATGAAGAGCCGTGCAGCTCGTTGCTGAAAATCTGGTCTTGGAGCGCGGCGGGCGCAAGGTGGTGGATGGTCTATCCCTCCGCCTCGAGCGCGGCGCCGCGCTTGTCCTCACGGGCCCGAATGGCTCGGGCAAATCAACGCTTTTGCGGGCTCTAGCGGGATATCTGCGCCCGGCGCCGGGCAGCGTGCGCATCACCGGCGCGGGCGAGGATCGCGAGCCAAGCGAGGTGTGCCACTTTGTCGGGCACCTCGACGGGATCAAGACGCATCTGACCGCAGCAGAGAACCTCTGCTTCTGGGCGACGTACCTCGGCGGCCCGGCGAATGTGGCGGAGCGGGTCGAAGCGGCACTGCAGCTGTTCGCGCTCGATGCGCTGGCCGACATCCCGGCCGGATATTTGTCGGCCGGACAGAAGCGGCGGCTGGCGCTGGCCCGGCTGACGGCGGCGGAGCGGCCGCTGTGGCTGCTCGACGAGCCGACCGTGTCGCTCGATGCGGCCTCGGTCGAGGTGCTGGTCGCGGCCATCAACGCACACCTCAAGGCCGGCGGCATGGCGGTGATCGCCACGCACGTGGCGATGGCGCTTGAGCCGACGCAGCAGATCCGCCTCGGGCGCGCGGCGACGGCGGAGGCGTTGACGTGAGCGCGTTCCTCGCCCTTCTCAAGCGCGATTTGCGCCTCGCGGTGCGCCAGGGCGGCGCCCTCGGCACGGCGCTCGGTTTCTATATGCTGGTCGTGACGCTGCTGCCGCTCGGGCTCGGCGCCGACATGAACCTGTTGTCGCGCATCGCCCCGGGCGTCCTGTGGATCGCCCTGCTGCTCGCCGCGCTGCTGTCGCTCGGCCGCGTGTTCTCCTCCGACTACGAGGACGGTTCGCTCGACATCCTGGCGACCGGGTCGCTGCCGATGGAGCTGGTCGTCACCGCCAAGGCGCTGGCCCACTGGATCTCGACCGGCATTCCGCTGGCGCTGATGGCCCCCGTGCTCGGCCTGCTGCTCAATCTGGACATCGCGGCCTACCCCCTGCTCGTCGCCACCATGCTGGTGGGGACGCCGGCGGTCAGCTTCATCGGCGCGGTGGGGGCGGCGCTGACCTTGCGGGCCTACCGGGGTGGGCTGCTGATCGCGCTGCTGGTGCTGCCGCTCTACGTGCCGACGCTGATCTTCGGCATGGCCGCGATCAACGGCCTGCTCGGGGCGTCGGGGACGGGAAGCGCCTTCCTTATCCTTACCGCTCTTTCACTTGCGTCCGTGGTGCTTTGCCCGTTGGCTGCCGCTGCGGCCCTGCGGGTGCAGATGCAGTAAATTCCGCCGTCTTTTGGTGGCCTAGTCGCTCAATTGCGCTCAGGCGCTCCGTGGCTTAGATCAATTCCAATGCAGACCCTGACCCAGCGACTGGCCAACCCGACCCGCTTCATGGAGCTTTCCGCCCGGGTGCTGCCCTGGGTCGCCGGCGCCGCCGCGGCGGTCATCGCCTATGGGCTCTATCTCAGCTTCTTCGACTCGCCGCCCGACAGCCTGCAGGGCGAGACGGCGCGCATCATGTACGTCCACGTGCCGTGCGCCTGGCTGGCGATGTCGGTGTACGCGCTGATCGCCGTGTCGGCCTTCGGGCTGCTGGTGTTTCGCCATCCGCTGGCCGACGTCTCGGCCAAGGCGGCCGCACCGCTCGGCGCGGCCTTCACCTTCCTGGCGCTGGTGACGGGCTCGCTCTGGGGTCGCCCGACCTGGGGCACCTATTGGGTGTGGGACGCGCGGCTGACTTCGGTGCTGATCCTGTTCTTCCTCTATCTCGGGCTGATGGCGCTGCGCTCCTCGATCGAGGACGAGTCGCTGGCCTCTAAGCTGACGGCAATCCTCGCCCTCGTCGGCATCGTCATGCTGCCGATCATCAAGTTCTCGGTCGAGTTCGGCAACACGCTGCATCAGCCGGCCAGCGTCATTCGCGCCGGTGGCCCGACCATCGATCCGGCGCTGCTGACGCCGCTGCTCGTCATGGCTATCGGCTTCACGCAGATGTTCGTCGCCATGCACCTGAAGGCCATGCGCAACGAGATCATGCGTCGCCGCGTGAAGGCGCTGCAAATGGCTGAGGTCGAGCGGGCGCAGTCGGGCCAGCTGGCGGCGGCGGAGTAGGCGCATGGACTTCGGCATCGACTTGGGACCGCACGCGGCTTTCATCTGGTCGGCCTACGGCATGGTCGTGCTGGTCATCGGCGGCCTCATCGCCTGGCTGACGCTCGACGGGCGCGAACAGGAGCGGCGCCTCGCCGGTCTCGCCGCGCGCGGCGTCAAACGGCGCTCGACCGCACGCTCCTGACAGCTAAGGAAAATCGACATGCAGCCCGGAGCCGACGGCACCGCGTCCGCACGCAAAGGCAAGCTCGGCTGGGTAATTGCGCCCCTGCTGATCTTCGGAGCACTGGTGGCGGTGTTTGCCTTGGCGCTGCAGTCTGGCGACCCCTCGCGGCTCCCGTCGGCGCTGCTCGGCAAGCCGGCGCCGGTGACGCAGTTTGCGGCCGTCGACGGGCTTATGGAGGGCGGCCGACCGGTGCCGGGCTTTACCAGCGCCGAGCTGGCGGGCGGGCAGCCGAGTGTCGTCAACTTCTGGGCGTCGTGGTGCACCCCATGTGCCGAGGAGCAGCCGCTGCTGGTCGAATTGCAGAAGCGTACCGGCGTCGCGCTGTACGGCGTCAACTACAAGGACGAAGCGGCATCGGCGCGCCGCTTCCTCGGCCGCTACGGCAATCCGTTCAAGGCCGTCGGCACCGACGACAAGGGCCGCGCTGCCATCGAGTGGGGCGTCTACGGCATGCCGGAGACGTATGTGCTCAACGGCAAGGGTGAGATTGTCTTCAAGCACGTCGGCCCGATCTCGCCCGAAAGCATGCAGACCAAGCTGATCCCCGCCATCGCCCGCGC
>JBDTOR010000266.1:0-2970 GCA_039933175.1 Hyphomicrobium sp.
CATCGTTGGCGGCCAGCTCGGCTACAACTGGCAGAGCGGCCAGTTCCTGCTCGGCATCGAGGCCGATGCATCGACGCTTGCCAGCGGCGGCGATACCGTTTTCAATGACGCCGGCACTCCGGGCTCGGAGTCGTTGAGCGCCGACATGTCGTACCTGGCCAGCATTCGCGGCCGACTCGGCTGGGCGATCAACAACTGGCTGCTATACGGCAGCGTCGGGTGGGGCTTCTCGCGCTTCGAGTTCACCGAGAATGCGCCGGGCGCCGACTTCATCGGCAAGGTCAAGCTCGACGATTCCGGTCTCGTCTACGGCGGCGGCGTCGAATGGATGCTGGCCTATGGCGTGTCGCTGCGCACCGAGTTTCTGCGCTACGATCTCGGCACGAGCACGCTCGTCCCCAACAACTTTCCTGACCAGGACAGCGGCGATCACATTGCCTTCGACAACATCGACGTCGTCCGCGCGGCGTTGAACATCAAGCTAAGCAACTAAAGGCGCTGAGGCGCGACCGAACGGCATTTAATCTTATTGCCTCGGTCGCGCCGCTGCCGCTTTGCCGGCGGCTCGCATCGCAGTTGCGGCGAATTCGTTACGCTTCCGCAAGCCTTCGGCAATCGCCGAGGCATAACCCGAGGGGTTCCACCAACCAAAGGGAGTGGAACCTCATGAAATACTTGCTTGCGATAGCGACCGCCGTGGCCTTCGCCTGCGCACCGGCATTGGCCGAGACGGCAAACGAACGAACGCTCAAGGCGCCCGAAAAGTCGATGGGCGATTCCGGCAAGCTGCCGGCGACGGACACCATGGGCGGGGCGGTGCCCGACATGACAGGGCCGCGCACGGCGGCAACCCCGGCAACCGAAGAAAGCTCCGGCGCCTCCGGGCCCAAGGGTCCCCCCAAGCGCATGGGTGACGACGGCAAGCTGCCGGCGACCAAGAACATGAGCGGCGCCGTGCCGGACATGACCGGACCGGACGGCAAGTAGCCCGCTTTTCGGAACCCGCACATCTCGGTTGCCGCTGGTGTCCCGCCGGCGGCAGCCGGGAGCGTGATGTGCCCGCGTAATTTGCATGTTCTTCCCTGCGATCGGGAGCGGTTCCCTCTGTAGGCTTGCCACGCCGCGACGTGGCGGCTTTTCAGGGAGCCCTTGCAAATGCACAACCGTCTCATCGTCCTCGTCGCGTGCGCGTGCCTCGGAGGCCTGCCGACTTTCGCGGCGACCGAAGAATGCGCTTCGAAGGAGACGGCGGCCGCTCTCGCCGCGCACGACCAGAAGGTCGCCGCGCGCGAGGCAAACATCGCCGAGATGCGGAAGGAAATTGCGCAGACCGGCGGCTCTACCGATGATCAGAAAAAGGTACTCCAGTCGTTCGAGGATAAGATCGAGCAGATGAAAACGAAGCGCGCCACGTTGGTCGAGGCGTGCGCCGGCAAGGCGCCTTAAGCGCCGCAGCCTCCCCGCCAAGCACTGCTCGCCGTACCCTGTCGAATGCGCAACGGGACGCCCATATGAGGGCTGCGCTTGCGTTCCCTCTATCGACCCGTAGGCTAGTGCAGCGCTTGTACCGAGGAGATCCGCGATGAAAGCCCGTTATAGGTTGCCGCTGGGCTCCATTGCCGCGGCGACCGCTTTTTTAGTGCTACAGCTCGGCGGCGCGGCCCCCGCCGTTAGCCAAGAGCAGGCCTGCAGTGAGACCGATACCGGCATCACATTACCCAAGGGCTTCTGCGCCACGGTGTTCGCCGACAAGGTCGGCCACGCCCGCCAGATGGCGGTGGCCGGCGATGGCACGGTGTTCGTCAACACGTGGAGCGGCGTCTACTACAACAACGACACCCCGCCCGAGGGCGGCTTCATCGTGGCGCTGAAGGACACCACGGGCACGGGCAAAGCCGACCACGTCGAGCGCTTCGGGCAGACGTTCTCGCAAGGCGGCAAGGGGGGCACCGGGCTTTATATCTACAAGGACTGGGTCTACGCCGAGCTGAACGACAAGATCGTGCGCTATGCGCTGAAGGACGGCGAGATCACGCCGACGGGCGAGCCGGAGATCGTTCTCAGTGGCATGCCGATCACCGGCGACCATCCGATGCATCCGTTCATCATCGACAAGGACGGCAACCTGTTCGTCTCCATGGGCTCGGCGACAAACACGTGCGAAGTGAAGAACCGCATGCCCGGCTCGATGGGCCACGATCCCTGCACCGAGCTCGAGACGCGCGCCGGCGTGTGGCGCTACGACGCCAACAAGCTCGGCCAGGTGTTCTCGCCGCAGGAGCGTTACGCCTCGGGCATCCGCAATGGCGAGGGGTTCGACTTCGACGCTGCAGGCCGTCTTTACGTGACCCAGCACGGCCGCGACCAGCTGCACGAGAACTGGCCTAAACTCTACACCGCCGAGCAGGGCTTCAACCTCCCGGCCGAAGAAGTGGCGATCCTCAAGGAGGGCGCCGCCTACGGCTGGCCGAAGTGCTACTACGACGGCGACCAGAAAAAGCTCGTGCTGGCGCCCGAGTATGGCGGCGACGGCGGCAAGAAGGTCGGCGATTGCGACAAGGCCGCGCCCCCCGTCGCAGCGTTCCCGGCGCATTGGGCGCCGAACGATCTCAAGATCTACAAGTCGGAGGACTTCCCCGCCGGCTATCGCGACGGTGCCTTCATCGCCTTCCACGGCTCGTGGAACCGCGCACCGGGACCGCAGGGCGGCTATAACGTGGTGTTCCAGCCGCTCGCCGACGGCAAGCCGTCGGGCGACTATATCGTCTTCGCCGACGGTTTTGCGGGAAAGCATAAAGACCCCGGGCGCGCGGCGCATCGCCCGTCCGGTCTCGCCATCGGCCCCTACGGCGCGCTGTACGTGAGCGACGATGTGGGCGGGCGCATCTGGCGCATCACCTACGAGGGCGATCCCGATGCCAAGGGCATCGAGGCCGCGCCCTCACCGAAGGAGCAGGCCGAAGCCTCGCC
>JBDTOR010000267.1:0-2960 GCA_039933175.1 Hyphomicrobium sp.
CGATGAAAGCCTCGCCCCTGCTGCGCGCCTGGCTGGCGCGCCTTTCTGGGTCCGGCGTCGCCTTCCGCACGCGCTGCCGCTGGACCGGATGGGACTCGGAAGGCCGGCTGGTATTCGCGACGCCGGAAGGGAACGAGGCCGTCGCCGCCGACGCGACCGTGCTGGCGCTCGGTGGCGCGAGCTGGCCGCGCCTGGGCTCGACCGGCGACTGGGAGCCGTTGCTGGCCGCCCGGGGCATCGACGTAGCGCCGCTGCGGCCGGCCAACTGCGGCTTCCTCGTTGCGTGGTCGGAGACGTTCCGCAGCCGCTTCGAGGGCCAGCCGCTGAAACGCGTGGCGCTGACGTGCGGCGACCGAACCGTGCGCGGCGAAGCATTGGTGACAGCAGGCGGCATCGAAGGCGGGGCCGTCTACGCGCTGGCCGCCAGCCTGCGCGACGCCATCGACGCTGAGGGCATGGCGGAGCTACACGTCGACCTGCGGCCCGATCTAGCGCTCGTCGAGCTGGCGGGGCGCCTTTCCAAGCCGCGCGGCAAGCAGTCCCTGTCGACGTTCCTGCGCAAGGCGGCGAACTTCTCGCCCGTTGAAATCGGCCTGCTGCATGAGACGGCGGAGGCGCGGCTGAGTGACATGACGCCGGTGGCCATAGCGGCGCTGGCGAAGGACGTCCCCATACGCCTGACCGGCGTCGCGCCGATCGCCACGGCGATCTCTACGGCCGGCGGCATCGAATGGGACGAAGTCGACGCGCAGCTGATGCTGCACAAGCTGCCCGGCGTGTTCGTCGCCGGCGAGATGCTAGATTGGGAGGCGCCGACCGGCGGCTATCTCTTGCAGGCCTGCTTTTCAACAGGCGCGCTCGCCGCCCGCGGCGCCCTGACGTGGCTCACTACCAAGCATGGCTCGAAAGCGCCCCCTCACCCGGCGCTATCGCGCCGACCTCTCCCCACCGGGGAGAGGTGAAGACTGCTCCCCGCTCCCGAACTCCTTCATCTCTCCCAGAGGGAGAGGTCGGAAGCGAATGCAATGAGCTCCGGGTGAGGGGTTAATCACGCAGGACATTATCGAAGTCGGAGAGACCTAGCCGCCTTCGATCTCTTCGCGCAGGATTTCGAGGTGCAGCCACTGCTCCTCGGCGGCAGAGAGCTCGCCCTGCACGGCGGCGAGCCGCGCCGACTTGTCGGCGAACGCCTTGGGGTCGCGCGTGTAGAGGCCGGGATCGGCCAGCGTTGCGCTCAGTTTCTTCGCCTCGTCCTGGAGGGCCGCCATCTGCTTGGGCAGGGTCTCCAGCGCGTGCTTGTCCTTGAAGCTGAGGCGGCGCTTCGACTTCGGCGGCCCCGATAGGTCGCCGGATTTCGCCATGGGCGCCGGCTTGCCCTTGCCCGCGCGCTTGCCGGGCCGGTCGTCGCCGCGCTGCGCCAGCATCTCGCTATAGCCGCCGACGTATTCCCCCCACTTGCCTTCGCCCTCCGGCACCACCACCGCATGCACGACGCGGTCGAGGAAGTCGCGATCGTGGCTGATGAGGATGACGGTGCCGGCATAATCGCTCAGCATCTCTTCCAGCACGTCGAGCGTTTCGAGGTCGAGATCGTTGGTCGGTTCGTCGAGAACGAGCACGTTCGAGGGCTTGGCCAGCGCCCGCGCCAGCATCAGCCGTCCGCGCTCGCCGCCGGACAGCACGCGCAAGGGCGTCCGCGCCTGCTCGGGGCCGAACAGGAAGTCTTTCATGTAGCCGACGACGTGCTTGGACTTGCCGCCGACCGAAACCATATCGCCGCGCCCACCGGTCAGCGCCTCGGCCAGCGTCCAGTTCGGGTTGAGGCTGTCGCGATCCTGCTCCAGCGCTGCCATCTCTATGTTGGCGCCGACACGCACTTCGCCGCTGTCGGGCGGCTGTACGCCGGTGAGCAAGCCGACAAGCGTGGTCTTGCCGCTGCCGTTCGGCCCGACGATGCCAATGCGGTCGCCGCGCATCACGCGCGTCGAGAAGGCATCGACAATCGACCGCGCGCCGAATGCCTTGGCGATATTCTTTGCCTCAATGACCAGCGTGCCGGATTTCTCCGCCTCGGCCACCTCGATCACCGCTTTGCCGGTGGCGCGCCGGTGATCGCGCCGCGTCTGGCGCAGCTCGCGCAATTCGGCCATGCGCCGCACGTTGCGCTTGCGCCGCCCGGTGACGCCGTAGCGAACCCAGTGTTCCTCGCGCACGATCTTGCGGTCGAGCTTATGCTGCTGGACCTCTTCCTCGGCCAGCTTCTCGTCGCGCCAGGCCTCGAACTGCTTGAAACCGACCTCGACGCGCCGCGCTTGCCCGCGGTCGAGCCACACGGTGGTGCGGGACAGCGTTTCCAGGAAGCGGCGGTCGTGGCTGATAATGACGAGGGCGCCGCGCTGCGCGGCAAGCGTCGTCTCCAGCCATTCGATGCTGGGCAAATCGAGATGGTTGGTCGGCTCGTCGAGCAGCAGGATGTCCGGCTGCGGCGCCAGCACGCGCGCCAACGCGGCGCGGCGCGCTTCGCCTCCCGAAAGCCGGCTAGGATCCTCGTGCCCCTCCAGGCCCAGCTGCTGCAGCATGTAGCGCGCCTGGTGCGCGTCGTCGCTGGCGCCGAGACCAGCCTCGACATAGGAGAGCGTCGTCGCGTGCCCGGCGAAGTCGGGCTCCTGCGGCAGGTAGCGCACGGCCGCGCCCGGCTGCACGAAACGCTCGCCGCGATCGGGCTCGATGAGCCCCGCGGCGATTTTCAGCAAGGTCGATTTGCCGGACCCGTTGCGTCCGACGAGGCATACACGCTCGCCGGCCGAGACCGACAGCTCGACGCCGTCGAGCAGCGGATGGCCGCCGAATGTGAGCGCAATATCGCTGAGCTGGAGAAGAGGAGGAGGCATGGCGGATCCGGCCGAGCGCGAGGCTCAGCGCGCCTCGCCGATGATGTAGCGGGCGATGGAGCTCGACTT
>JBDTOR010000268.1:0-2956 GCA_039933175.1 Hyphomicrobium sp.
CCCATCTTCACCGCGCCGATGCGCTCGGAGGGGATCGCTGCACCCGACGCCACGCCAAGGAACAGCCGGATGGCCTCCAGCGCCGCGTCGTCATAGGCGCCGGGGTTCTCCGACAGCAGCTTGCGGGCGAGGATTTGGCCGTCGGGTGTGCGTGCAACGACGTCGGTGAAGGTGCCGCCGCGGTCGATCCAGAAGTGCCACTTGCCGTCGCTGGGCTGCCCGGTCATCCGGATCCGCTCGAAGAATTCCGCCGCCCTCGTCAGCTATCGGGCGTTGCGCGAGGCGTCAACCGCGCGGGCACGTCGCCGCAGCACCGGGCCAAATATCCGGCATTTGCGGCGACTTTACCGAAGTAAGGCGCAACCTCCGGTTCGGCCCCTTCATGTTGGCCAAGAATGTCGATATGGAAATGCGATGGCTTGGAACTCCATAGCACGGTCGATCGGAATCGAGGCGGGCAGCGTCTCGGTTCGGGATGCCCTGTCGGGATTGTGGTCTCGGCTCACCGGCGACCCGACGGCGCCGCGTACGCCCGGTTATCGTACCGTCGCCTTCACCATCGCAGTGACGACGCTGGCCGCCAAGATGGCCAAGGCGGATGGCGTTGCGCTCCCCGTCGAGGAACGCGCCTTCGAGCGCGTGTTCAACATCCCCGCCAACGAGCAGAAGAATTTCCACCGCCTGTTCGACCTCGCGGCGCAGGACATCGCCGGCTACGAGATCTACGCCGGCAAGATCGCGCGCCTGCTGGCCGACGAGCCGGAAATGCTGCGCGCTCTGCTCGAGTGCCTGTTCCATGTCGCCGCCGCCGATGGCGTGCTGCATCCCGACGAGGACATATTCCTCGCGACTGTCGCCGAGAAGTTCGGCCTCAGCCGCGGCGAGTTCCTCAGCGTGCGTGCCGGCTTCATTAACGACCCATGCAGCCCCTATACGATCCTCGGCGTGCATCCGGATCTATCCGACGCCGAGCTGAAGCTGCGCCATCGCGCGCTGGTGCGCGAGCATCACCCCGACAAGCTTGCGGCGACGGGCGTGCCGCCCGAGCTGCGCTGCGCCGCCAACCGCCGTCTCGCCGCGATCAACGCGGCCTACGACGAGATACTCGCCGATCGCAAGCGCGGGTTCGGGGCGCCAGGAGACTGCGCATGACCCTAAAGGCGGATACGCCTCTCGTTCATGCACTGCACCCGTCATGCAACACCGGCGACCGGCGCAAGGGCTGCCGCGCCGACATGATCGTGCTGCACTACACTGGCATGGCGGCGGCCGATCAGGCAGTGCTGTGGCTCGCCAACCCGCGCAGCAAGGTCTCCTGCCACTATGTCGTCGATGAAGTCGGCTGCATCACGCAGATGGTGGCGGAGAACCAGCGCGCCTGGCATGCCGGCGCTTCGCATTGGGCCGGTGAGACCGACATCAATTCGGCCTCCATCGGCATCGAGATCCAGAACCCCGGACACGAGCACGGCTATCCGGAGTATCCGGCCGAGCAGATGCAGGCCGTTGCCGCGCTGTGCAGCGATATCGCGCAGCGCCGCGGCGTGCCGCTCGAGCGCGTGTTGGCGCACTCCGACGTGGCGCCCGGCCGCAAGATCGATCCGGGTGAGAAGTTCGATTGGGCGTTTCTAGCCAAGGAGGGCGTCGGTCATTGGGTCACGCCGGCACCGCTCGATAGCGAATCTGCCTACCTGCTCGATGGCGATGAAGCGTCCGTCGCCGAGGCGTTGGAGCTGCTGCGCGCCTACGGCTACGGCATCGACAATCCCGGCCGTGACGATTGGTTCACCGTGCTGGTGCGCACGTTCCAGCTGCACTTCCGCCCGGCGCGCGCCGATGGCCGGCTCGATGCCGGAACGCTCGACACCATGCGCCGCCTCGTCGCCGCGCTGCCGGTCTACGCAACGAGCTGAGCCGCGCTGAGCAATCGCCTCAAATGACTTCGTCGACGCTCACCGTCCTGCGGTAGAGATGCCAGGTCGCGTGGCCGAGGACGGGAAACACGACGGCGAGACCGAAGAAAAACGGGATCGATCCGGCGACGAGCGCTAGCGCGACGAACAGACCCCACGCCGCCATCGTCAAGGGACTCGCGGCGACAGCCCGCACGGATGTGCGAACGGCCGTGCCGGCGCTGACGTTGCGGTCGACCAGCATGGGAAAGGATACGACGCTGATAACCAGCACCAGGACGGCGAAGACCAAGCCAACGATATTGCCGACAAGGATCAACTGGTGACCTGCGGGCGTCGTCAGCACTTGGCGGGCGAAGTCCCCGAGCGATGCCGGCGCCGCACTGCCCATAATCTGTGAGTACATCGTCCAGGCGGCGATCAGCCAAGCGATGAATATTGCCAACAGCACCAAGCCCAACCTGGTGATGGCGCCGATGGACGGAGATCGAAACACCCCCCAGAGCTTCTCCGCCGAGACGTCGAGCCCCAGTTCGCGCCGCCGGCTCAGCTCATACAGAGCGATGGCCGCAAATGGCCCGAGCAGAATGAACCCGGCCAAAATCGGATAGACGAGCGGCAGCACCTCGTATCCGAACGCAAGCCGGAACAGGATGAGCCCGAGCACGGCATAGATGATGCCGAGGAATACGGCGTGCGTGGGCACGGCGTTGAAATCGTCGATACCCTTGGCAACGGCGTCCTTGAGATCCGAAATTCCGATGCGGCGAACGGCCGGCTCGCCCGGCCGCCAAATCGCCGAAGCGGGCCATCGCAAATCGACGCCCGGTTGCGGGAAGGTTGCGTCTGTGTAGGTGACGGTCTTTGGGTTCATCATGGCCATACCTCCGGAACTGCGTCCGAGCGCCCACGGCGCCAATGAGAGGCCAAATTCGGCTTTGCGCCGTTATTGTTCACATGCGCCGTGCGCAGCGCCAATTCAATGGGCCGCGGCGTCTGTTGACCGGAACGCCGTTCCGTAAGGATCGCTTAACGAAAAGCGC
>JBDTOR010000269.1:0-2945 GCA_039933175.1 Hyphomicrobium sp.
TGAGGCAGGGATTGTCCGGCTCGGCGCAGCCAAGCTCAGCAGGCGTCGGTGCACGGTTAGATTCCGAGTAGCCACCATAGAGCGACAGACCAGGCGAGAACTTATAATTGGCCCCCGCCATCGGGTTGAAACGCTGATACTTGTTAGTGGCGTTGAGTTCGTCGAAATCGCCAGTGAGGTCCTGCAGCTTGATGGTGGCGTGGTTGTAGCGCCCGCCAACCGTCACCGTTAGGTGTGAACCGGCGTGCAATTTTGACCCCTTAATGGGGGTGATCGGCGCGCAATTTTGACCCCACCCCCTGCGCGGTGAAGATGGGCCCTCGGTGCGTGCGTCGGCACGAGGGCGAGCGGGGGATGATCACAGTGGACACGATCGGGCGGGTCCGGCGCGCGCATTTCGTTCAGAAGAAGTCGATCAAGGCGATCGCGCGCGAGCTGCGGCTGGCGCGGAACACGGTGCGGTCGATCATACGGGCTGAGGCCGAGACGGAACGGCGCTACGAGCGCCGTGCGCAGCCGATGCCGCAGCTTGGTCCTTACATAGCGGCGCTGGAGGCGATGCTGGCCGCCAATGCGCGGCGCCCGAAGCGGGAGCGCCTGACCTGTCAGCGAATGCTCGAGGAGCTTCGGCTCGAGGGCTACCGGGGCAGCTACGACAACGTGCGCCGCTACGCGAGAAGTTGGGCCGAACGCGAGGGCGAACGGACGGACGAGGCTTACGTGCCGCTCTCCTTCGCACCGGGCGAGGCCTATCAGTTCGACTGGAGCCACGAGTGCGTGGTCATCGGCGGGGTCACGACGATGGTCAAGGTGGCGCAGGTCCGGCTCTGCCACAGCCGCATGCTGTTCGTGCGGGCCTATCCGCGCGAGAGCCAGGAGATGGTGTTCGACGCGCACGAGAAGGCGTTCCAGCTCTTCAAGGGCGTGCCGAGGCGCGGCATCTACGACAACATGAAGACCGCGGTCGATGCTGTGCTCGTCGGCAAGGGCCGGGCCTTCAACCGGCGCTTCCAGCAACTGATGAGCCATCACCTCATCGAGCCGACGGCATGCACGCCGGCGGCGGGTTGGGAGAAGGGGCAGGTCGAGAACCAGGTCGGCTTCGTCAGGAAGCGGCTGTTCTCACCTCGCCTCAAGTTCAAGAGCTACGAGGAGCTGAACGACTGGCTGGCTGAGCGTTGCATCGTGCTGGCGCAGACGCACCCGCATCCGGTCGAGAAGGCGAGAAGCGTCTTCGAGGTGTTCGAAGCCGAGCGGCCACTGCTGATGCCGTATCGTGGCGCGTTCGACGGCTTCCATGCGGTGAGCGCGTCGGTGTCGAAGACCTGCCTGGTACGCTTCGACAACAACAAGTACTCGGTTGCCGCTTCGGCTGTCGGTCGTCCTGTCGATGTGCATGCCTATGCCGATCGCATCGTCATCAAGCAGGACGGTCACATCGTCGGCGAGCACAAGCGCCGGTTCGGTCGCCATCAGGTGGCTTACGATCCCTGGCACTACGTGCCGGTTCTGGCGAGAAAGCCGGGCGCCTTGAGGAATGGCGCGCCGTTCAAGGACTGGCCGCTGCCCGGAGCCATAGAGAAGGTGCGCCGCAAGCTCGCGGGTTCGCACGATGGCGATCGGCAGATGGTGAAGATCCTCACCGCGGTGCTGACGGATGGCCTGACCGCCGTCGAAGCCGCGTGTGCGGAAGCGCTCTCCGCCGGCATCGCCGGGGCCGATGTGATCCTCAACGCCCTGGCGCGGCGCGCTGATCCTCATGCGGTGGCCCAGATCGATCTGCCGGAGCGCCTCATCCTCGCGCTGCCGCCCCGCGCCGATTGCGCCCGCTACGACGCCTTGAGGGCTGCGGGGGCGATGGAGGCCTGCCATGGAGCGCTCTGAGGTCCTCGACATGATGGGCCAGCTGCAGCTCGCCGGCATGCGGGCGGCCTACGACGAGATCGTCTCGGTTGGCGTCAAGCGCCAGCACGGCATCGAGAAGGTCATCGGCGCTCTGCTCAAGGCCGAGATCGCGGCCAAGCAGGCAAGGTCGATCAACTACCAGATGGGCATTGCGAAGCTGCCCCTCGCCAAGGAGCTCGCCGACCTCGACTTCACCGGCACACCGATCAACGGCGAGCTTGTCGAGCAGCTGTCGACCGGCGCCTTCCTCGACGAGCAAAGGAACGTCGTGCTGATCGGCGGCACGGGCACCGGCAAGAGCCATATCGCCACCGGCATCGCCAGAAGCGTCATCCGGGCCGGCCGGAAGGGCCGCTTCTTCAATGCCGTCGACCTCGTCAACAAGCTCGAAGCGGAGATGAAGCTCGGCCGCGGCGGACGCATTGCCGACGGAATCGCCCGCGTCGACCTGCTGGTGCTCGACGAACTCGGCTACCTGCCGTTCGCGCAGTCCGGCGGCCAGCTGCTGTTCCACCTGATCAGCCGCCTCTACGAGCGCACATCGATCATCGTGACGACAAACCTTGCCTTCGCCGAGTGGCCGAGCGTGTTCGGCGACGCCAAGATGACGACCGCGTTGCTCGACCGCCTCACGCACCACTGCGATATCGTCGAGACCGGCAACGACAGCTGGCGCTTGCGCCACCGCTCCTGATCGCGCAACGCCGGCCACGCCCTCCGCTGCTTCGCTACGCTCCGCAGCTCTGGTCCTGGCCGGCAGCATCACCATGCTCAGAGGGGGTCAACATTGCACGCCGATAAGGGGTCAAAGTTCGGCGCCGATTGACAGCTTAAGGCCGCCCGAGCCCTTTCCCGTGCCTGCACGAGGGATACAGCCGGGTATCGCCCGAAACATAAGCGGCGATTACGTCCGGCGATACGGTAGAGGAGAAAAAACGCTTTCGCCCCGCCGGAAGACACCCTCAGGGTCAGACCTGGAGCTTTCTTGTCGAAGACTTCGAACTGCATACCGGGCTTAGGCTTCACCCGTTGGAGGTAGA
>JBDTOR010000270.1:0-2909 GCA_039933175.1 Hyphomicrobium sp.
CGATGACGACGCGGCCCTTGGTCGTCTCGATGACGAGGGTGTTCTCCGGATCGGCTGCCATGGGTGTTCTCCGCTATTTTGGGGGGTGGGTTTGCGTTGGTTAGTTGGTCTTGGCCTGGCGCACGTGCCAGCAAACGCCGGCCGGGTCGATGATGTTCACCTCTCGGCCCCAGGGAAAGTCCGTCGGCTCTTTCAGCCGCACGCCGGCAAAGCGCTCATCGAGGTTCTTGCCGGCAATCTCATTCCAGTAGGCGTCAAGGTCGTCGACCTCGAGCGTCAGCATCTGGTTCTTCTGCCACTCCGGCACGTCGATGTCCTGCAGCATGAACGCCGCACCGCCGAAACGCAGGCCGGCGAGACCGCCGTTGCGCCACTGCGCCGCAAAACCGAGTTCGCCGAAGAACGCCAGCGCCTGCTCGAAATCGGGCCCCGACGGCACAAAGGGGATGAGAGCGCTGGCGGTAACCATGGCGGCGGCGCTACTTGGCGTCCGACTTCAGGTAAACCTTCTCCATCACGTCGGGCATGACCGGCGGCTCGCCCTTGGCGACCTTGTCGACGGCATCCATGCCTTCGATCACCTGGCCCCACACCGTGTACTGGCCGTTGAGGCTCGAGCAGCCTGTGTCATCAAAGCAGATGAAGAACTGGCTGTTGGCAGTGTTCGGGTCGGCGGTGCGGGCGGCGCCGACGCTGCCGCGCTTGAACGGCTCCTGCGAGAATTCCGCGGGGAGGTTCGGATAGTTCGAGCCGCCCATGCCGGTGCCGGACGGATCGCCCGTCTGCGCCATGAAGCCGCCGATGACGCGGTGGAATTTCTGCCCGTCGTAGAAGCCTTCCTTGGCCAGCGTCTTGACGCGCTCGACGTGCTTGGGCGCCAGGTCGGGGCGCAACTTGACCAGCACCTTGCCGTGCTTGGTCTCGATGACGAGGATGTCGCCGTCGGGGGCGCCTGCGCCGGCAACCGTCGGCTGATCCGAGCACGCCGCTCCGGCAATGACGCAGAACGCCAAAACAAGGCCCGTCAACATCCGCATGGCGCGTCCCTTCCCGTTCCAAATACGATGGGTTGTGATGGCGGCGCGCTGCGCCAGCCGTTGTGGAGCGCATTCTTACCGCTCCAGCGGCCAACACTGCAACTTGTCAGGACGGGAGACCGCGAAGGCGCGCTAGTTTCCGTGCTGTGCCTTGGACTTGAGGCGCTTGGAGACGGCCGGCGAGACAAACGGCGATGCGTCCCCGCCCATCGCTGCGATCTGCCGCACGAGGTTGGCGGCAATGTGCCGTACGGCCGGCGAGGCGGAGATGAAGACAGTCTCGACATCAGGAGCCATGGCGCCGTTCATACCCGCCATCTGCATTTCGTAGTCGAAGTCGGTGGCATCGCGCAGGCCGCGCACGATGACGCCGGCGCCGGCCTTGCGCGCCGCGTCGACGGCGAGACCCGAGAAGGTGACGATATCGATGACCGTGCCGGTCCTGGCGGCGATAGGCTTCACCTCGGCCTGCAGCATGGCGATGCGCTCGGCCGCGTCGAACATCGGCTGCTTGGCATCGTGCACGCCGATGCCGATGACCAGCGTGTCGACGAGCCGGCAAGCGCGCGCGATGACATCGGTGTGCCCGAGCGTCACGGGATCGAACGAGCCTGGATAAAAGCCGATGCGTTTCATGGCGCCGTCGAGTTGCATGGCGCACGCTGGTTGCGTGCCTCACCGATGCTACAACGCCCTACCGCATCGCCGTAAACAAAAGGGGTGTTGATGACGTCAACCCAGGAACGCGTAGGCACCCCCGATGATCGTCGCTGCCAGCGCCAGCCCCGCGGGAATCAAGATCACCTGCAACCACGCTTCGCGGCCCGACAGCGTGCCAGTAGCGATGTCGACGCGGGACGAAAGAAATTGCTTCGCGGCCGCGTGCGGTCCTTCCGAGCCGTTGCGCGGCAGCCTGTTGCGCGCTGTCCGGTACAAGAGGACGGGCAGCGCCAGGAAGACGGTAAAGAGCACGGTGGCCAGCGCGAGATCGAGATCGGTTCCACTGGCGCTGCCGAACGCGAGCCAGGCGGCTGCCAACATCCAGGCAAACGCGAGACCGACCGATCGATACACTACGGGCGGGAATTCATCGCCGGGTATCGTTCCATAGCTCGACCTCGCCGCGTCCGCGGAACTCCCCCGCTTCTCCTGCCTCGGAGCCGATTGGTTCTTCCATGCAGGATCGTTTCGGGAGATCTGACTGGCTGCTCGCATGACGCACCTTGTGAATGTTGCTGTTGGTGCCGCTTGGAGTCACCCGAGCAGGGCGCGCCGCGTGACCCCAACCTCCAGACAATTACAGCGTCTTGAACGTCTCCTCCGCCAGCTTGCCGCTTAACCTCTTGAACGGCTGCGTCCCGCCCTTGGGTTCAACAACCACCCAAAGCTTTGCTCCGGCCTTGGGCGATGAACTCAGCGCAACCTTGACGTTGCGATGGTCGCCGGCATCGAGCGTCACCTGGCCGATCGGCGTCTTGCCCATATGGCCCTTACTGTCGCTGGCGTAGACGGCGAGTTCACCCGGCTTGGGCAGGAAGGCGTAAGTGATCGAGACATCGTTGCCTTTGGCCTTCTGGTTCAGCACGATTACCGACGGCGGCGTGCCAACGGCGGCGAGCGCCATAAGAGTCATGAGGGGCGTCACGGCGAACGCGATCGCCAGCGAGCGCGCTGGAAAGGCGCGACGTGAAGGGAAGTTTGACATGATGCAATCCTCTCGATTTTGCTGATGCGAAATCGCTCGGGCTAGGCCCGGAGGGGATGCGACGCGGAACTCTTCTGGGAAGAGCTAGTTGGGGTCGCTCTGACAGCTAAAAACGGCAGAGCACCGCCGCACCACGCGGCATGACTGTCAACGTGGGCGCCACGCAG
>JBDTOR010000271.1:0-2890 GCA_039933175.1 Hyphomicrobium sp.
CCCATCACCCACAGCGGCAGCGCCTCGAGCCCCAGCGGCATGGCGATGAGCGCCGCCAGCGCCGCCGGCATGACCAGCACGTTGCACAGCGGCAGTACGATGAGGTTGGCGATCACCGCGTACTGCTGGCTCTTGTGGAAGTGGTAAGCGGCGAACGGCGCGACAGCGGCGGATGCGATCAGCGTCGACAGCACGATACCGGCGAAAAAGACGACTAGGCGCGAGGCCGCGCGCTCCATCAGGCTCGCCCACAGATCACGGGTGCGCAGCGCCTCATAGACGGAGACGAGGGCCAGCACGGCGGCGAACGACATCTGGAAACCGACGTCGAACAGGCTTTCGGGAAACAGCACCAGGATCAGCGTCGCCGCCAGGATGACGTTGCGCAGGGCGAGCGCAGGGCGGTCGAGCAGCACGGCAAGGAACATGATCGAGATCATGATCGCCGAGCGCACGGTGGCGAAGGCGGCGCCGGAGATCATCAGGTAGGCGAAGCCGGCCAGCATGGCGGCGGCGGCGGCCCATTTCTTGATCGGGTAGCGCAGCGCAATCGAGGGGAACAGCGCCAGCCCCAGGCGCACGAGGAAGAACACCGAGCCGGCCATGATCGCCATGTGGAAGCCGGAGATCGACAGGATGTGCAGGATGCCGCTGTCGCGGAACATGTCGTTGGTCGCTTCCGAGATGCCGCCGCGCTCGCCGGTGATCAGCGCCGTGGCGATGGCGCCGGTTTCCCCCGGCAGCACCGCGGCGATGCGCGCGCCGATCGCCTGGCGCACCCGCTGCACGCCCGCCCAGAACGCCAGGTCTTCTGGCGGCGCGGATGCCGCGTTGTCGATACCTGGCGGCGACAACGAATAGCCGACGGCGCCAATCCCGGCGAACCACGCCTGACGTCCGAAATCGTAATCGCCCGGCAGCGCCGGCTCGGACGGCGGCATCAGCGTGGCGCGCATCCGCACGGCCGTTCCCGGTTGCAGGTCCGGCAGCGCGCGGTTGGTGGTGATGCGCACCCGCGCCGGTTGCCTATCGGCCGGCAGGCCGCCGATCAAGGTCACCCGCAGCGTCAGCCGCTGGCCACGGCCGGGGCGCGGTTCGATCAGCTCGACGACGCCGCGCACCTCGGCGGCGTTGATTTGTTTTTCCAGCACCGGTGCCCGCACCCACTCGACGCGCAGCTTGGCGAGAGCGAAGCCGAGCGAAGCCGCCAGCAGCGCGGCGATGAGCAAGGTTGAAAGTGTCGAGCGCAAACCGGCCGCCGCGCGCCACGCCAGCATGGCGATGAGCGGCAGCAGGGCGACCAGGAGCGACGGCTCGCTCGGCAGGTTGAAATACAGCGCGATGCCGCAACCGATGCACACCGGCAGCCAGCCGAACCAGCGCTCCTGCTCGGCGTCGAGACGGCGCGCGAGCGGGCCCAAAACGCCGCTGCCGCTGCCCGTGCCTGCCGCCCCAAACATCGTGAGCCCCCCGGCCCCTTACCCGTCCCGTCCAGGCATGCTACATCGCCGGCTGATCTCCCGCATCCAACGGCAATCGATAAAAAGATGACCGACAAGTCAGCCAGCGCCGGCGCGCCGGTCGTGCGCTTTGCCCCCTCGCCCACCGGCTACCTGCACATCGGCGGGGCGCGCACCGCGTTGTTCAACTGGCTCTACGCCAAGGGCCGCGGCGGCAAGATGCTGCTGCGCATCGAAGATACCGACCGCGAGCGCAACAACCCGGAAGCCGTGGCGGCAATCGTCGACGGCCTTAAGTGGCTGGAGCTGACCTGGGATGGCGACACCGTCTCGCAGTTCGCCCGCGCCCACCGGCACCGGCAGGTGGCCGAGGAGCTGCTGGCCAGCGGCCATGCCTACAAGTGCTGGCTGACGCCGGCCGAGCTGGACGCCATGCGCGAGTCGGCCCAGGCGGAGAAGCGTCCGCTGACCATCCGCTCCCCCTGGCGCGAGCGCGACCCGGCCGAGGCGCCGGCCGGCGTGCCGCACGTCATCCGCCTCAAGGCGCCGCGCGAGGGCGAGACCGTCATCGAGGACCAGGTGCAGGGCCGCGTCGTGTTCGCCAACAAGGAGCTCGACGACCTCATCATCGTGCGCAGCGACGGCAACCCCACCTACAATCTCGCCGTCGTCGTCGACGACCACGACATGAAGGTGACGCACATCATCCGCGGCGTCGACCACCTGACCAACGCCGCGCGGCAGACGCAGATCTACCAGGCGATGGGGTGGGACGTGCCGATCTTCGCGCACGTGCCGCTCATTCACGGGCCCGACGGCGCCAAGCTGTCGAAGCGTCACGGCGCGCTCGGCATCGAAGCCTACAAGGAGATGGGCTACCTGCCGGCCGCCCTGCGCAACTATCTGGTGCGCCTCGGCTGGAGCCACGGCAACGACGAGATCATGTCGACGTCGCAGATGGTCGACTGGTTCGACACCGTCGACATCAACCGCTCGGCGGCACGCTTCGACTTCGCCAAGCTGGAAGACCTCAACGGCCATTACATCCGCCACGCCGACGACCAGGAGCTGCTCAGTCGCATCGAGGACGTGCTGCCCTATCTGCCGGGCGGCGCGGGTATTGTGGCGCGGCTCGACGCCAACATGCGCGCCAAGTTCCTCATCGCCATGCCGGGCCTCAAGGAGCGGGCCAAGACGCTGGTCGAGCTCATCAGCGGCGCCGACTTCCTGTTCGCCGACCGGCCGCTGCCACTCGATGAGAAGGCGCAGAAGCTGCTCGACGCGGAAGGCCGCCAGCGCCTGGCCGACATGCTGCCGAAGCTCGAGGCCGCCGGCCACTGGAAGGCCAGCGAGCTGGAGGAGATCGTGCGCACCTACGCCGAGGCGAGCGGCGCCAAGCTCGGCAAGGTGGCGCAGCCGCTGCGCGCCGC
>JBDTOR010000272.1:0-2870 GCA_039933175.1 Hyphomicrobium sp.
TGGAAACTAAGACCTTCGCGGAGCTCGGCCTGAGCTCCAAGGTGCAGGCGGCCATCGAGGCTGCCGGCTACACGACGCCGACGCCGATTCAAGCCGCCGCCATCCCTATCGCAGTGACCGGCCGCGACGTTCTCGGCATCGCCCAGACGGGCACTGGCAAGACCGCATCGTTCGTTTTGCCGATGATTACCCGCCTCGAAACCGGTCGCGCGCGGGCCAAGATGCCCCGCTCGCTGATCCTCGCGCCGACGCGCGAGCTTGCCGCCCAGGTGGCGCAGAGCTTTGAAAAGTACGGCATCAACAACAAGCTGAATCTGGCACTTCTCATCGGCGGCGTGTCGATGGACGAACAGGTCAAAAAGCTCGACCGCGGCGTCGATGTTCTGATCGCTACGCCGGGCCGCCTGATGGACCATTTCCAGCGTGGCCGCATCATGCTGATGGGCATCGAGATCCTCGTCATCGACGAGGCCGATCGCATGCTCGACATGGGCTTCATCCCCGACATCGAGAAAATCTGCAAGCTGCTGCCGACCCGCCGGCAGACGCTGTTCTTCTCGGCGACGATGCCGCCCGAAATCACGCGCCTCGTCAGCCAGTTCCTCACCAATCCCGAGCGCATCGAGGCCGCCCCGCCGGCCACGGCTGCCAAGACCATCACCCAGCACTTCCGTTTCTGTGCCAGCGGCGAAGACTGGGCCAAGCGCGAGGTGCTGCGCGACCTGATCACCAGCCAGAACGTGCGCAACGCCATCATCTTCTGCAACCGCAAGGTCGAGGTCGCGATCCTGCACAAGTCGCTCGTCAAGCACGGCTTCAGCGCCGGCGCCTTGCACGGCGACATGGATCAGAAGGCGCGCATGGAGACGCTCGACAAGTTCCGCGCCGGCGAGTTGAAGCTGCTGGCGGCGAGCGATGTCGCCGCGCGCGGTCTCGACATCCCCGACGTCAGCCACATATTCAACTTCGATCTGCCGTGGCAGCCGGACGACTATGTGCACCGCATCGGCCGCACCGGTCGCGCAGGCAAAGAGGGCGTGTCGATGTCGCTGGTGACCGTCGATGAGCTCAAGTCTCTGAAGGATATCGAAAAGATGCTCGGCGAGCCGGTTTCCTGGCTCGGCGATCCGCCTTCCGACGAGGACTTTGCCGACGCCGGCAAGAAGCGCCGCGGACGCGGCGGCCGAACTGCCGGTCCCCAACGTGGACGCGGAGGCCGCCCCGGCGCGCCGGCGCAGACACGCGGCGACGACAAGGGCCGTGAGCGTCAGGGCGAGCGCGGTCGCAGTGGCGGCGGCGGTCAATCGCGTGGCGGGGAGCGGCGTGAGCCGCGTCCGGAGGCACGCGCAGAGCAGCAACCGCGGGAGCATCGTGAGGCGGCGCCGGACGTTCGTGCCGAACCGCGTGCAGAACAGCCGCGTGAGCATCGCGAGCCGCGACCCGAGCAGCGTCACGAAACGCGCGTCGAGCAGGGACGCCGGCAACGCCAAGCACGGCCCGAACAGCGGGACCGGGAGCAGCAGCGCGAGCCGCGTCCCGAGCAGCGGGAGCGCGATCAGCAACCGCGGGCAGCGCGTCCGGAGGGCCAGCAGCGGCCCCAACAGGGTGGCGGCCAACGGCAGCAGCAGCCGCGCAACGGCCACGTCGAAGCCAAGCCCGCCGGGCAACCGCGCGGCGAGCGTCAGGATCGTGGTGACCGAGGTCGCGAGCGTCAGCCGGAAGGTGGCCGCTCGGGTTTTGCCGACAACGTGCCGGCCTTCCTGCGCAATCCGGTGAAGCGGCCGGCCAAGGTCGCCGGCGAATAACAGCGGCACCCGTGCCGCAAATGAAGAAGGCGCCTCGCGGCGCCTTTTTTATTGTCTCGCGCCGCTGCCGGCAACCCGGCTGCTGCAATCAGCTCCCTTCTTGCGACACTGCCGACCGGCCCGGCGTCAGCATCCGACGCAGGACGTTGTTGCGCCTTACGAAGTCGTGATAGAGCGCCGCGCCGGCGTGCACGACGACAAGCGCGATAAGGGCATAGGCCAGGTACTCATGCGCAAAGCCGAGCGGACGGTGAAAGGTCCGGCCCTCGAGAATTTGCGGAACGGGGATCAGCCCGAACAGCATCGGCTCGATGGGCTGGCGCATGGTGCCGCTCAACAGCCATCCCACCACGAGAAGTGCGAAGGTGAGCGCATAGAGCAGGCGATGACTGATCTTCGATACGCGCCCATGCCAAGCGGGTACTCCGTCGGGCAGGACGGGGGCCGTATTCCGCCACCACCAGGCGAACCGCACGACCATGAGGGCCAGGATGATGATGCCGATCGAGGCATGGATGGCATAGTAGAACGGCCGGTCGGGACGGGCTGGAACCCAGTCCGAAGCCGAAGAGCCCGATGACGAGCAGGGCGATCACCCAGTGCAGGACAACCGCAGGCCATCCCCAGCCGTCTTGCGTGTTCCCGATCATGCCCGTGTTCTCCGATCTGCCGAGCCGACTTTATCCTACAGAGCGGCTGACGGCAGCATGACGAACATTGCTGACGTAGATCAGAACGAGCTGCCCGGCTCTCGGAGGAAGGCGAGCTCCTCGAGCGTCGGCGTGCGCCCCAGCATGGCGTTGCGGTGGGGGAAGCGTCCGAAGCGCGCGATCACGTCGCGGTGGAGCACCGCGTAGCGCGCGAACTCCTCATCGCCCAGCGTGGCGGTCAGCTCTATGCAGCGGTCCTGGTCGGCGAGCGCCTCGCTGTGCTCGAACGGCAGGTAGAGGAACACGCGCCGGTCGGCCGGCACTTGGCTGTCGAGGCCGCGGTCGATAGCCGCATTGGCGACGGCGAGGGCCAGCGCGTCGGTGGCGAAGGCGCGCGCCGTGCCGCGGAAGACGT
>JBDTOR010000273.1:0-2846 GCA_039933175.1 Hyphomicrobium sp.
GGCGGTGCAGAAGTGAGGAAAGCCAAAGGGGTCAGAGACATTTGAAATTCTGAAATGACTCTGACCCCTTTGGTTGTGCCGCGCTCTCTTCTACCTCGCCTGCGTCGGCGGATAAACGCTATTCGTTAGCCACATATGACTATGCCTGAGCCTCCTGTATCGGGAATCCTCGCTCCGCTGTCTGCTCCCGTTGTTAAGTTGATAGAGTCAGTCGGTGATGCAGTGGGCGTTATTTATGAGCCAACAAGAATTCGACGTAGAGCCAAAGCGGAAGCTGATGCACTTATAACGAATGCGCGTGCTGAAGTAGAGGTCGCTGAAATTGCAGATCGAGCAATGAAGCGGCTCGCCTACCAAGAGGTAAAGCGCCAAATCAATATTGAAAACATTATCGCAGACTCTATTCCGTTGATTGCCAATGATAGCCAAAAGGGGTCAGAGACATTTGAAATTCAGAAATGACTCTGACCCGTTTGGTTTGCTTTTGGTTTGGTCAATCGTTGTCGGGCTTTGCGGAGATAACCATGCCACGCTTTGTCGCTTTCCTGCGAGGCGTCAGCCCACTCAACGCCAAAATGCCTGAGTTGAAGCGTTGCTTCGAGGACGCTGGCTTCGAGAATGTGCGGACAATATTGTTCAGCGGCAACGTGGCGTTTGACGTGCGGGAAAGTTCCGATGCCGCGATCGAGCGGAGGGCGGAGGCAGCAATGCAAAAGGTGCTGGGCCGCACGTTTTACACCATCGTCAGACCGACAGCGTACCTCCTGGAACTCCTCGCCACTGATCCCTACGCTGACTACGAGATTCCTGTTAGAGCAAAGCGCGTTGTAAGCTTCTTGCGTGAAGGCCGGCGGCCAATGGCGCCGCTTCCGCTCGCTGCGGATGACGCAACAGTACTATGCCTGAACGGGCGTGAAGCCTTCACCGCTTACGTCACAAGCGCGAAGGGGCCGGTGTTCATGAAGCTAATCGAGACGGCGTTCGGCGCTGACGTGACTACCCGGACTTGGGGGACGGTGAAAAAGTGCGCAGCCGCATGATCTTGGCCGACGCGCTCGAGATACGCTGATCGCGGCGTTTGTGGCCGATATTGCGAGGTGGAATCATGGCAACAGTGACTCTTGACGTGCGCTCGCCGGCTACGGCGATGGTGGATTTCGCGCCGGCGTGGAAGAGCGGCAAAGCTCGGCGCTCTGCGCGTATCAGCTTCGCCACTCCGGAGCTGCTGTGGCAGGTACTCACGGCCAAATGTCGCGGCCATTCTGAAACCGGTTCAAACCTGACGAGGTGAAACTGGATTTTCTTCCGGGTCGGTCGGTCTCGAAGCTGGCGGCTTCTTCGCTGTTTGGTTTTTCTTCGGTATTCTTTCGGGATCGTGTAGTAGCCGGGGTTGCGACCTGGCGAGAGGCACGACATGGGGAGGACAGAGAAGCGGGCATGCCTGAACTGCGGCGAGCCATTCACGGCTGACGCGCGCAACGCGCGACACCAGCGCTATTGCACGGCGCTGGTGTGCAAGGCTGCCAGCAAGCGGGCCAGCCAGGCGAAGTGGCTGGCCAAGCCCGAGAACCAGGACTACCACCGCGGCCCGGAAGCCGTCGCCCGGGTGCAGGCATGGCGCGCCGCCCATCCCGGCTACAGCAGCCAGATGCGCGCTCCACCAGAGGCCGTACAAGAGGACTGGGTAACGGCCGCGGCGGCCAAGACCGCCAAGACGGGTGCAGCGCCGGCCCCCCCATTGGCAATCCCGGCACCGCCGGCCAAGAAATCTTGTAACGCTCCGGCAGCACCGTTACAAGATTTCTTGGACGCGCAACCCATTGTTCTGGTGGGTCTAATCGCCCACCTCTGGGGAAGTGCGTTACAAGAAGACATCGCCTCGGCCCTGTCGCGCTTGCTACAACTCGGGCTCGACATCCGAGGAGGAAACCATGACTGCGACCAAGCGGCTCTTGAACCCCGAACGTCTGCGCCAAGTGCCCGAGCACTTCAGCTGGCTCGATCACCGCCTGGTGCGGGAGCACACCATCGAGAAGGCTGACGTCTGTGCCTGGGCGCTGTATCTGTTTCTGGTCACCGTCGCCGATGCCCAAGGCTTGAGCTACTACAGCGAAGCGAGCCTGTCGCGTCGCCTGAAGCTCGATCCGCGCCGTCTGGCCCAGGCCCGCCGGGACCTCATTGCGCTCGACCTGATCGCCTACGACCCGCCGCTCACCCAGGTGCTCAGTCTGCCCGACCCGGTGCCGGTGGCTGCTCGCATCGAGTGCCTGTACGCCATGCTCGGAGGGCATCCATGATCGACTACGCGACCTGGTGCGCGATCAGCGATGGCGTCGCGAAACACCTCAGCGCCGCCCAGCTCGCCGCGACACTTGAGCTCGACGTCAAGACCGTCCGCCACTGGATCGGCCGACCCTATGCGCCGCGGCAAGCCATCCGCCGACCGAGCAAGCTCGATCCCTTCAAGGGACGCATCGTCGGCTGGCTCGACGCCCACCCGCTGTCCGCGCAGCAAGTCTTCCAGCGCCTGTGCGACAACGGCTATCGCGGTGGCATCAGCATCGTCAAGGACTATGTGCGCGCGGTCCGTCCGCGTTCGCGGGAAGCCTTTCTGACCCTCGCCTTCGCGCCCGGCGAAGCCGCCCAGGTCGACTGGGGCGAGTTCGGCACGATCGCTGTCGGCGACACGCGGCGGCGGCTCTCCTTCTTCGTCATGGTGCTGGCGTACAGCCGACAGATGTACGTCGAATTCACCCTGTCGCAGACGATGGAGCAATTCCTCGCGGCGCAGGTCAATGGCTTCAATGCGCTCGGCGTGCCGAAGAAGGTGATGGTCGACAATCTGC
>JBDTOR010000274.1:0-2827 GCA_039933175.1 Hyphomicrobium sp.
GAACCTAGACAGGCAGAGTCAGAGTCTGCAGTCCTACCATTAGACGATCCCCCAATGCCGGGATCTCACGGCGGCATGGCCACCGGAGAGGCGCGTATAACAGGTGCCCATGGGCGCCGCAACCGCCGTCGATGCGGCGAACGTGCTGTCCGGCAAATCATGCCTCGGCGGCAGGCATCTGGCGGCGCGACCAAGCGCCCCGCATCACTTTCCGGCGCCGCCGTCGCCCACAAGCTCGGGCCGGTATTCGAAATGCATGGTGTCGTAGTGATACCAGCGACCGCCCCAGATGAACCCGTGCTTTTCGAAGATGCGGACGATCTCCATCGGGATCTCATTCCTATAGGCGATGGTGCCGTCCTTGCCGGGGGCCGCGTTGCGCCAGTAGTGCGCGCGCGGCAGCGCGATGTCGATGGCGATGCCGTGGCCGTGAGCCGAGACCCGCGAGGTGCCGGCGATGACGCGGCAGTTATAGGTGCCGGCCGACGGAAACAGATAGACATCGAACGACGGCGGCAGGGCGCCGAGCTCGGCGCTGACGGCCTCCAGCGCGCGCGCCGCACCGTTGACCTTGCTGAACGGCAGGCGCTGCTTCGTCTTTGCCGGCAGCCACGCGACCGATGCCAGGTTCTTCTCCACTTCGCCGGCGCGGCAGTTACCGTAGACCTTGTCGAAGAATGCCGCGTTGCGCGCGCGCCCCGGATCATCGTCCTTGCCGGGCGGTGTCGCCTCGGCACCGGCCGGGTAGGGCTTGGCGAACATGTCGGCGACATCGGGATGCTCCAGCCATTCTTCGAACGGCTTGTCGCCCTTGCCGTCGTCGAGCTGCGTGCGCGATCCGTCCTTCCAGACGAGGTCGTTGCCGTCGATGCGCTTGAGCTGTTCGGGGTAGGCCTTGAGCAGCCGCTGCCCGTCGTCGGCTGACAGTTCGGCGGCCGCAGCAACACGACAGACCGCGGGCACCAGCAGTGCCGCAGCAACGAGAATCGGAAAAAGCGCACGCCCAGCCATCGGTTAAGTCTATTTCAGCTACGCCTCCGCGGGGATAGCCATTTGGCTCGCAGTTCGCTTTACCGCCAGCCGATTGCTGCTAGACTGGCGCCAAGTGTCATCCAGAAGACGCCTGATGACCCACCCTCACGCGGATTTCCGCAAGAGGGGTATGCCAGGCGCTGGAGCTTGAGAACTGTGCAGGGCTATCCCGAAGAGGGCGGCGCCACCGAAGCGCCTGGTGCCGGAGCCAGCAGCGGCGATTTCCCCGCCGCCATCAACACCCATTTCTCCCCGGTCGGTCAGCACAGCGGCGGCGCCGAGGGTGCTGCCAGCGCCCCTCGCGAGGGACGCGATGCGCGCGCCGAGGGCGTATACGGCGCGCTGGACCTCGGCACCAACAACTGCCGCCTGCTGCTGGCCCGCCCCTCGCGGCGCGGCTTTCGCGTGGTCGACGCGTTCTCGCGCATCATCCGCCTCGGCGAAGGCGTCAGCCAGACCGGCCGCCTGTCGGAGCCGGCCATGGCGCGTACCCTCGATGCGCTGAAGGTGTGCGCCGCCAAGCTCGGCCGCGCCAAGGTGCGCCGCTCGCGCCTCGTTGCCACAGAAGCTTGCCGCATTGCCGAGAACGGTGGGGAGTTCCTCGCCCGCGTGCGCGACAAGCTCGGCCTCGACATCGAGATCCTGACGCGCGAGCTGGAGGCGCGCCTTGCCGTCTCCGGGTCGGCAGCGCTGATCGACACCAGCTGCGATTACGTCCTCGTTTTCGACATCGGCGGCGGCTCCTCGGAGTTGATCCTGCTCGACCTGACGCGGCGCAGCCGGCAGCGCGACCGCCGTTTCGCGGGGCGCCTCGACGCGCAGCACTGCATGGTGGCCTGGACGTCGCTGCCTATCGGCGTCGTGACGCTCGCCGAGCGCTTTGGCGGGCGCCACGTGACGCCGGCCGACTTCGAGGCGATGGTCGGCGAGACGCAGCGCATGCTGCAGGACTTCGAAGCCGAGCACAAAGTTGCTGACCGCCTCGCCGGCCGCCGTATTCATATGCTCGGCACGTCCGGCACCGTGACGACCGTCGCCGGTATCCAGCTCGGGCTGACGCGCTATGACCGCAACCGCGTCGACGGCTGCTGGCTCAACGTCGGCGAAGTGCGCGGCGTGACGGCCGACCTGTTGGGGCGCACCTACGAGCAGCGCATCGCCGAGCCGTGCATCGGCCGCGACCGCGCCGATCTCGTGCTTGCCGGGTGCGCTATTCTCGAAGCCATCCTGCGGATGTGGCCGTGCGAGCGCCTGCGCGTCGCCGACCGCGGCCTGCGCGAAGGCATCCTGACGACACTGATGGTCGAGGACGGCGTGCTGACGCCAGTGCGCCGCCGGCGCCGTCCGGTTTAGAGAAAAGCGACATGACCCAGAAGCGCGGTGACGGTCCGCAAAAAGGCCCCGGCGGGGGCCAGCGTCAGATGCACGTTCGCCTGAAGACGGCGCGCAAGCATCGGCCCTCGTCGCAGCGCTGGCTCGAGCGCCAGCTGAACGATCCCTACGTGACGGCGTCGAAGCGCGACGGCATGCGCTCGCGTGCGGCCTATAAGCTGAGCGAGATCGACGACAAGCATCATCTGCTGAAGCCGGGCGCCGTCGTCGTCGACCTCGGCGCGGCGCCGGGCGGCTGGAGCCAGATCGCGGCCGAGCGCGTGCAGTCGGTCAAGGGCAAGGGCCAGGTTGTGGCTATCGACTATCTTCCGGTCGAGGCCCTGCCGGGTGTCGAATTCGTCCAGCTCGATTTCACGGACGAGGGCGCCGAGGAGAAATTGAAGGCGCTACTGCGCGATGGCCG
>JBDTOR010000275.1:0-2787 GCA_039933175.1 Hyphomicrobium sp.
GGCACCGTGCGGCGCATCAGGTCGACATGCCGCGATATCGCCGAGCGCTTCGGCGTTTGACGGCGGTTGCCTAATCGACGGTCTTGAACACGCGCCGTCCTTCCTATCCAATGATCGCTTAACGCGAGACGTCTCTCGGAGGGGGCGAACGTGGACGAGCGCGATGCCGGCGGCTACTCGGTCACTTATGGCCGCGAGGAGATACAGGCCCCTGTCTACTTCATCGCGGTTCTGGCGGCGGTGCTGCTGGCGGGCGCGGCGGTGTGGGACAATGTCGTCGCGCTGACACTTGGGATCGCGGCGGCGGGCGTCGCCTACTACAATTTCCCGCTCATCGAGCGCCGCCCGATCGTCGGGGCAAATCAGTATGGCGTGTTCATCCAGGGCCTCGGGCTTATTCGCTGGAGCGCCATCGACCGCATCGATCTCGTGGAGATCGCCGTGCGGGCCAGTACCATCCACGAGCTGCAGATCGGGCTCAAGACGCGGCTATCGAGTGCGCTCGTTGCCGACTGGCGCAAGCTGCCGTTCTACCGCTCGCTGATGCGCCTGCCGTGGTCGATGGCCCGGTCCAACGTTGTCGGCGTCAATCTCGAGCCGTTCGACCCTGAACCCGACGACATTCACCGCACGCTACTGCGGCTGTGGAAGCATTATCGTAGTTGAGCGGTGCGCGGCCTGTTGATAAGCCCTCACGGCGTATCGCCAACTCGGCCGCCGGGTGGTGAACTTCGCCTGAGGCGAATCAATGCGGGGGCGGGCTCATGGGCGCGGTGCGCAAGCAGCTGGCGGACACGGCAGGGGCGGCACCGTTCCTCGGCGTATCGGCATCGGCGCGCGGCTATCAATGGCGCGAGCGCCTGGCGGGCGAAGCACAACTGCGCGCGGCCGCGATCAGTCAGCGACACGGACTGCCGGAGCTTTTAGGGCGCGTGCTGGCCGGGCGCGGCGTGGCGGTCGACGACGTGCCGGTGATGCTCAATCCGACCTTGAAGGCGCTGATGCCCGATCCCGGCAGCGTGCGCGACATGGATGCGGCTGCGGCGCGGCTCGCCGACGCGATCGAAAAGCGCCAGTCGGTGGCGATCTTCGGCGACTACGACGTCGATGGCGCCGCGTCGGCCGCACTGATGTGCCGCTTCTTCGCCCACCACGGCCTCAAGGCACGCATCTACATTCCCGACCGGCTGTTCGAGGGCTACGGGCCGAACCCCGCCGCCATCGAAGGGCTCGTTAAAGAGGGCGCGCAGCTCATCGTCACCGTCGACTGCGGCACCACCAGCCGCGAGCCGCTGGCGCGCGCCGGCGAGCTCGGTTGCGATGTCATCGTCATCGATCATCACCAAGCCGACGAGGAATTGCCGCGCGCCGTTGCGGTGGTCAATCCCAACCGCCAGGACGACGTGTCGGGCCTCGGGCATCTGTGCGCGGCGGGCGTTTGCTTCCTGGTGCTGGTGGCGACGCGCAGCGAGCTGCGCCGGCGCGGCTATTATGCCAGCGGTGCCGCCGAACCCGATCTGATGGGCGAACTCGACCTCGTCGCCTTGGCGACCATCGCCGACGTCGTGCCGCTCACCGGCCTCAACCGGGCCTACGTCACGCAGGGGCTGCTGGTAATGCGCTGGCGGCGCAACAAAGGTCTCAAGGCGCTGAACGACGCGGCGGGGCTGAACGAAGCGCCGACGCCGTATCACCTGGGCTTCATCCTCGGCCCGCGTATCAACGCCGGCGGGCGCATCGGCGATGCGGCGCTGGGATCGCGCCTGCTGGCCGGCGAGGACGAGACGGAGGCAGCCCGCATCGCGGTGCTGCTCGACAAGTTGAACAAAGAGCGGCGCGTGCTCGAGAAGGAGATGCTCGAGGAGGCGCTGGCGCAAGCCGAAGCGATGATCGCCGAGCGCCCGGACATCTCGGTGCTGCTGCTTGGCTCGCACACCTGGCACAAGGGGGTCGTCGGCCTCGTCGCCAGCCGGCTGACCGAGCGCTTCCGCCGGCCATCGTGCGTCATCGCCTGGAATTCCGAGACGGGCGGCGACGGCACGGGCTCGCTGCGCTCGGTTATGGGCGCCGACATCGGTGGCGCGGTGCGCGCCGCGGTCGCCGCCGGGCATCTGATCAAGGGTGGCGGGCACGCCATGGCGGCGGGCCTGACGGTATCGCGCGACAAGCTGCCGGTGCTCGAGAAGTTCCTGCACGACAAGCTCGCCGCTAGCGTCGGGCAGGCACGCACCCGCGACGGTCTCGACATCGACGGGGCGCTCACCCCCGGCGGCGTGACGGACGAGCTGCTCGATCTCATCGCCCGCGTCGGGCCTTATGGGCAGGGCAATCCGGCGCCACGCTTTGCCTTCCCGGCAACGAACGTGAAGTTCGCCAAGATCGTCGGCGAAAACCATGTGCGCTGCGTGCTGCAGTCTGCCGACGGGACCAAGCTCGAGGGCATCGCCTTCCGCGCCGCCGGCGAGCCGCTGGGCGATCTTCTGCTGAATGCCGGAGGCCTGCCGCTGCACGTTGCCGGCACCGTCAAGCGTTCCTCGTTCAACGGGCGCGAGCGCATCGAGGTGCACATCGAGGATGCGGCCGATCCGCGCCGCCAAGGCTGAGGTTCGTTCCTCTCCGGCGTCTGCCGACGTCCTCGGCGGGCTGCGGTTTTCGGTCACCCGACCGTTGCTTGCACGGGCGGGGAAACGCCCCTATACGGGTGGCCCTGCCGGTCCCTTCGTCTATCGGTTAGGACGCGAGATTTTCAATCTTGAAAGACGGGTTCGACTCCCGTAGGGACCGCCA
>JBDTOR010000276.1:0-2781 GCA_039933175.1 Hyphomicrobium sp.
GGTCGCCCTCCCGGTCAATGAAGAGTGCTTCCAAATTGTTTCTACGCGCCAATTCAGTCCCTTCCAAGCTTCCTCGTACCATCAGGGCGGTGGCCCAGGCGTCGGCAGCCATGCACGTCGCGGCGACGACCGTGACAGAGGCGGGAGACGTCGACAATGGTCTGCCGAGCACCGGCTCCATTGTGTGTGACAGCCGCCGACCGCCGACGTCGACCCAGTGTCTGTAGTCGCCCGAGGTTGCGACAGCCGCATCTTGGAGCTCGATAATAGAATGCGGCGCACGACGCTTGTGGTCAGGTTTCTCTACTGCGACGGTCCAAGGTTCACCGTCTGGTCTCGGCCCAAGTGCGCGCATCTCCCCGTCAATGCTAACAAGTCCAGAGACAATGCCGAAGCTACTGAGCGTCTCGGCAAGCTGGTCGACGCCGTAGCCCTTGGCTATCCCATTCAGATCGAGCCTGATCTGCGCGCGTTTGCGCACCTTACCTGCCTCGATGTCGAGGACGTGATGTGCGGCCCGCCGCGGGGCGCTCATTGCGGCGCGGATTTGTTCGTTTGTTGCAGCCTCGGGCCCAAAACCCCAAGCCGTTACGGCGTCACCCATGCCAATGTCAAAGGCCCCATCTGAGAGGTATCCTATCTTGAGCCCAAGGCGCAGGACTGTGAGCAAATGCGTGGGCACCGCCGTCCATTCACCGACTGGCGCCGAATTAAGTCGCATTAGTGCGCTGAAAGGCCTCCAGGTAGACATCTGCGCGTCCACATTCTCCACAACTGCCTCCAATGCCGTATGTATAGGTGCGGAATCAAACCCGGGAGCCGAATAAAACAGGGCACTCCACCGCGTGCCCATCGTGGGGCCGCTCAGTGCGTGGCGCACGTGTTCAGTAGACGTCTTCGACATAGCGCCCATCCGCCTTCAGTGCTACCGGCGAAAGACCGATCGGCGCGAGGATGTCGAAGAGCGTGTCAGCAACTCCGGCTGCCATCTCCCGCCCGCCGCAAACCATTACGCGAGCCCCATCGCGAATCAGTCGCGCGACCTGAGTTGCTTCGGCCCGCAGCGCATCCTGGACGTAATGTGGTTTGGCACCGCGCGAAACAGCTGTGATCAGCCGCGTTAGGCGACCTTCAGCCTGCCAGCTCGCGAGATCTTCTCCGTACAGAAAATCGCTGTCGCGGTGACGCATCCCGAAGTAGAGATGGATAGGGGACCGCTTTGCGTTATCTCGCACGAAACCCGCAAGGGGACCGATTCCGGTGCCCGCGCCGATCAGGATCAGGGGTACGCGGCCAGCCTCGGCGTGAAACATGGGGTTTGGCCGCACAAAGGCTTTTATCCTGTCGCCCGGCTCAAGCGCCATAAGTTGACCGGAACAGAGGCCGCCTGGATGCTTCTTAACTACGATCTCGATAAAGCCGTCATTGCGCCCGGAGGCGAGCGAGTAGAAGCGCGGCACAGTCGAGCCTATAGGTAGAATGCCTAGAAGGTCGCCCGCCTGGAAGCGCCCGACGCCACGTCCCGTCAGGCGCAGCCAGAGCGGAACCTTGGGAAGGGCGAAGCGTAGGATTGCGGTCGGCGCCTGTACCTCAGCTCCGTAGTCGCGGCGCGAGACCAGCGTTAACGACTGTGATGGGACCAGGATCGGCTGGTGTGCGAGCTCCAGTTCGATCCTCATTGCTTGCCCGAGCACGTGGCCCCAGCGGGCGAAATCTTGCGGCGACTGGCGGTCGACGGTGGTGAAAGGAACAAGCACCCGCCAACCCTTCGCCTCTGCCGCTGTTGACACCGCCTTCGCGAATGCACAGAAGGCCGGGAAGCTGCGATCACCGAAACCGAGCACTGCGAGAGGAGCGGCTGGGACAGTTTCGAGCTGCGCCAACTGATTGAGAAACCCTTTGGCCGCCACGGGTGCATCACCGTCGCCATAAGTCGCGGCGAGAATAATAAAGCGTTCGGCGCGGACGTAACGGTCTGGCTCGAAGGCTGACATTGGCGCGGCATGGACCGTTTGACCGGCCTCAGTCAATGCCTGATGGAGCGTCGCCGCGAAGCCCCAGCTGCTACCGCCTTCGCTGCCGACCAGAAGAATCGTCTTGGCGCGGTTTGCTGCGACATTTTCCCGGATCTTCGGCCGACTGCGCCGCCCAGAAAGCCACGGCGCCACTCCGGTTCCGCCCATCACGGGCACACCCAAAGCCATAACCCCGAGTACAAGTCCCAAAACTGGAGCACCTTGACCAGTATGCAGCATATAGATCGTTTCCGACACACGTTCCCATATCGTCAGGTCGGCCCAACCAAGCAGCCCGCCGGTGCCCTGATCGAGAATGCCGGTTCCACGGTCTGTCTTCAACGTGAAGACATCACTTTCGTCACCCGCAGAAGGGAAAGACAGTTCGCGAAACTCAGAGACTAAGGTATTGGCGAGCATGTCTACCGTATCGAGCGCCACGCCGGTGACACCGCTCGACTCGACCTGAGAGGCAGGCGTAGCGCCCGCATCTGGCAGTAGACCGAAGGTGGACGCGGTCATCCAGAGCGCGGTGGCAGAGGACAAGAGTAGGCCAACAATCGCGACGCTGGCATGCCACGCGTTTCGCTGATGAGCCGTACGACTGGGCTGCGACCGCGTCGCAACAACCTCAGCGATCAAGCGGAGGAGCTGTTCGCCATGGCGCTTCGCACACGGCCGATGGGACGCAAAGCGGCTCTTGCAGTTGCAAGCCGTTGCTTCTCATCTGCCGCGAAGCTCGGCGCGACATTCAGCAACAACTGGC
>JBDTOR010000277.1:0-2759 GCA_039933175.1 Hyphomicrobium sp.
TCGCGCATCGGGCGGTCGGCAAATCGGGCGAGCGTGCGTGTGCGGTCGTACATGAATGCGGCCCAATGCCTTACGACGCGGGCGCTTACTCGGCCGCAATCAAGACCGGAGGCACGAGCGGAACATTCGCTCGCGTCCCGACTAGGTGCCGATCGGCCCTTTGCGCACCTCAGTTATCCAGCCGCCATCGCGGCGCCGTTTCGCGAGTGAAGCCTGCTGCAGCTGCTTCGCCCAGGCTCTTATCGCCTGAGCAGGCATCTCGCGCGCATTGAAGGCCGTTTTGCCTGTCTTCGGCGCTAGCCCAAGCACGAGGGGGCGAGCCTCTTCGGCTTCGGCAACGACGAACTTCACCAAGGGGTGCTCCAGCTCCATTTCGCTCAGCAGCTTAAACTTGCGCTGCTCGGCGTCGTTCTCGGCTGTGAGCGCCTTCTCTAAGGCGGCGGTCTGTGTCGCCCGCGTCCCGTCGAGCCGCACGATAGTGGTGCGGTCTAGCTCCTTCATTCGCTCCTGATGGGCCAAGCGCTCCGGCACCCTCTGGTCAGCAAGGTAAGCCTCGTAGCCCTCCACAGCGCCCCATATGGGCATGCCGACAAGCACAGCTAACACGGCGATCCGTTGCAGCCTTTCCGGCCCCAACTCCTTCACGGTGGCGATGCCCGTCGCCGCAAGCGCTCCGTAATTCCCCAGCGCCGCGTATAGATCAGGCCCCGGCTTCCAGCTCCCGGCCTTCCATAGGTTCTCCCGGATCGCCGCGAGCATGGCGTTTGCCGCGTTCGAGAAGTCCAGCAGCATCTGCTTGCCGCCGCGCAGAGGCACCGCCGGGACGTGCACCGCTTCCCTCTCCGGCGCACGCAATCGCCGCAGGTCCCGCGTGCCGTATTTGATCAGGCAATACTGGCGTTCCACTGCCGCCTGGATGCCATCGAGCCTTCGACGGTTGCGCATGGCGTCGATGCGGTCTTCTGCATCGATCAGCATGAGCGGGTAGCCCACGAACTTCATGTCGAGGAAGTGGTTGCTGTTGAGCCCCAGCAGCGCCCGCAGCGCGTCTTCTTCGCTGCGCACCATGAATGTGTTCACGTGCGGTCTCCTATCCGAAGACCTGCAGATACACGATTCCCAACGTCCGGCCGTCGTGCCTGCGAGTTTCCCCCAGCTTGCACGGCATGGATTCTGCTTGAGTTCGAATCAGCTACTCAAGTTTCGAGTCGAATTGTCCACAGGCTGCTGAAGCGTCTCGAAGCAGGACGATGGGTCGACTCAGGTCGTCTTGGTCGTGCGCACGCGCGGCGCGGCAGGCGCGTTGGGACCTCCTTCGCGCATCGGGCGGTCGGCAAATCGGGCGAGCGTGCGTGTGCGGTCGTACATGACGATGGCGCCGGCCATGGCGACGTTGACGCAAAAGCTGGTCGGGATACGCACGACGTAGTCGCAGCGCGCCAGCAGCGGTTCGGACAGCGAGCCCTGCTCGGGGCCGAGCACGTAGGCAGCGCGCAACGGATGCCGGAAGCTCGGCAGGTCGATGGCGCCGTCGATCAGCTCGATGCCGACGAGTTTGCAGCCCTGCGGCAGCGCCATGTCGGCAAGGCTCGCCCAATTGTAGTGCGGCACGTGCAGCTGGCTCTTCGAGGTATCGGCGTAGGCTTCGAGCGCGCGGTATGTTGCGCCCACGGTGAAAGTGAAGCTCGCCCCGAAGCCGTGCGCCGAGCGCATCAGGTTGCCGAGGTTGAGCGACTTCGACATGCGTTCGGCGCCGATGGCGAAGTAGCCTCGGGCGGACGGCGGCCAGTTGGCGGCGGGCATGTCGGTCATCGGTGTGCTCGGCTTGCAGCGGGCGGCTGGTCATGGTGGAAGGGCAGTGAGGGCTACAATTCCTCTTACTCTGCCGGCGGGAGGTTTTACATGAAGGCGGCGCTTTGCAAGAGCCTCGAGGGCCCCGACGGGCTCGTTATCGAGGATATCGCCGTGCCGCAGCCGGGTCCGGGCGAGGCGCTGATCGCGGTTAAGGCCGCGGCGCTGAACTTCTTCGACACGCTGATCACGCGCGGCAAATACCAGGCAAAGCCGCCGCTGCCGTTCTCGCCGTCGGCTGAGGTGGCGGGCGTCGTCGAGGCGCTGGGGCCGGGCGTGGACGGGGTGCAGGTCGGCGACCGGGTGATGGCGTACATCGGCTGGGGCGGCGCGCGCGAGAAGGTCATCGTCAAGGCGAATGCGCTGGTCGCCATACCCGACGGGGTGAGCGATGCGGTCGCTGCCAGCGTCTCGGTGACCTACGGAACGGCGATCCATGGCCTCAAAGACCGCGCCGATCTCAAGGCGGGCGAAACCGTCGCCGTGCTCGGTGCGGCGGGGGGCGCCGGCCTTGCCGCCGTCGAGATAGGCAAGCTGATGGGGGCGCGCGTCATCGCCGTTGCCTCCTCGGCGGAAAAGCTCGCCGTCACGCGCGAGCACGGTGCCGACGAGGCGGTCGACTACGGCGCTTACGATCTGAAGGAGGGACTGCGTGCGCTCACCGGCGGCCTCGGCGTCGATGTCGTCTACGATTGCGTCGGCGGCGACAGCTCGGAAGCGGCATTGCGCGCCACCACCTGGCATGGCCGCTTTCTCGTCGTCGGCTTTGCCTCCGGCGACATTCCGAAAATCCCGCTGAACTTGCTGCTGCTCAAGGGCTGCGCGGCGATCGGCGTGTTCTGGGGCGAGGCGGTGAAGCGTGATCCGGAAGGTCACCGCGCCAACATGCGCCAGGTGCTGCAATGGGT
>JBDTOR010000278.1:0-2735 GCA_039933175.1 Hyphomicrobium sp.
CTGTCTGCCTGCCGTCATGCGCTCTACGGCATCGCCGGCATCACGGTTGTCATCAACGTTCTAACGCTGACCGGCTCGCTGTTCATGCTCGAGGTCTACGACCGTGTGCTGCCGAGCGGCTCCATACCGACTCTTATCGGCCTGGCGATTTTGACCGGTGTGTTGCTGGCTATCCAGGGCATTCTCGACCTCATCCGGTCGCGTGTACTCGTACGCATCGGCACATACCTCGACACCTCCCTCGGCCGCCGCGTTTACACGAGCCTCGTGCGCTTGCCGCTTCGCATCGCGAGTCGCGGCGACGGACTGCAGCCGCTTCGCGATCTAGACTCCGTGCGGTCATTCCTGTCGGGTCTCGGGCCGACGGCCCTCTTCGACCTCCCATGGATCCCGATCTACCTGGCCATCATCTTCGCCTTCCACCCTCTGCTTGGCACCGTCGCACTCGTCGGCGCGCTGATCCTCGTTGCGATTACGCTTATGACGGAGTTCATGACGCGCAATCCCACTTCGACGGCGTCAACGGACAACGTCGAACGCCAGGGACTGGCTGAGACGGGCCGTCGCAATGCCGAAGTGCTCGTCGCGATGGGTATGACCGAGCGCATGGCCGATCGCTGGGAAACTGCCAACCAGGCCTTCCTGCAGACTCAGAAGAAGGTCGCCGACGTGGCAGGTGGCTTTGGCGCCATGTCCAAGGTGCTGCGCGTGATGCTGCAGTCGGCCGTTCTCGGCGTCGGCGCCTATTTGGTGATCAACCACGAAGCTACGGCCGGAATCATCATTGCCGGCTCCATCTTGACCGCGCGCGCCTTCGCCCCGGTTGATCTAGCCATTGCCCACTGGAGGGGTTTCGTCGGCGCGCGCCAGAGCCGCGAGCGGCTCAAGACGCTGCTCGAGGCGTTGCCGGCTACCGCTATCCATCAACCGCTCCCTGCTCCGAGCCGGTCGCTGACGATCGAGGCTGTGAGTGCTTCCCCGCCCGGCGGCGACCGTCTGGCAGTTGCCGACGTGAATTTCGAGCTCAAGGCAGGTCAGGGGCTTGGTGTGATCGGACCGAGCGCGGCTGGGAAATCATCGCTAGCCCGGCTTCTCGTGGGTGTCTGGCAACCGCTCCGCGGCAAGGTCCGCATCGACGGGGCCGCGCTCGACCAATGGGAAGAGGAGGTCCTCGGCCACCATATCGGATACTTGCCGCAGGACGTCGAGCTCTTTAGCGGCACCGTTTCGGAGAACATCGCGCGTTTCGACACTGCGGCTGATCCCGCGAAGGTGGTCGCCGCCGCAAAGGCAGCCGGCGTCCACGAGCTGATCGTCGCGCTTCGCAACGGCTACGACACCGTGCTCGGCGGGCCGGGTCTCGGGCTATCGGCGGGCCAGCAACAGCGGATCGCCTTGGCGCGTGCCCTATACAACGATCCGTTTCTCGTCGTGCTCGACGAACCCAACTCGAACCTCGACGCCGAGGGCGAGGCAGCCCTCACCAACGCGATCGTCAGCGTGCGCCAACGGGGCGGCATCGCTGTAGTGGTCTCACATCGGCCTAGCGCCCTCGCTGGTGTCGATATGGTCCTCGTTATGAATCAAGGTCGCGCCATCGTCTTCGGACCCAAGGATGAGGTTCTTCCAAAGGTTACACAGCCATCCAACCAACCGCTGGCTTCGCAGCAACCGCCGCTTAGAGCCGTTGAAACAGCAAGCATTGCGTCATGATCAGAGAAACGAAGGCCAGCCTGCACACGTCCATGCGGCGCAATACACGCGCGGCGGTGGCGATAGTCGTCTTCCTTCTGGGAGGCATCGCAGTCTGGGCCGCCAGCACGCAGATCTCCGGCGCCGTTATCGCGCCCGGCAACGTCGTCGTCGATTCGAACGCCAAGAAGGTGCAGCACCCGACCGGCGGCATCGTCTCGGAGGTACGCGTACGCGACGGCGACCACGTTCGCGCCGGCGACCTGCTCGTCCGGTTGGACGAGACGGTTACACGCGCCAATCTTTCCATCGTAAGCAAGGATCTGGACCAGCTCACCGCGCAGAAGGCGCGATTGGAAGCTGAGCGCGACGGCCTTGACGATGTTCTATTCCCAACAGAGATCACCTCCCGCGCAACTGACCCCCAAGTGGCCCGCACTATCGAGGGCGAGAAGAAGCTGTTCACGCTACGCCGCTCAGCTCGGACGGGCCAAAAAGATCAGCTGACCAAGCGCATCGATCAGCTGCGGGAAGAGCTCACGGGTTACGAATCGCAGGAACGGGCCAAGGCTCGCGAGATGGAGCTGATTGAGAAGCAGCTCGTTGGCGCGCGCACGCTGTGGGAAAAGCATCTCATGCCGATGACTCGATTCACCGAGATACAGCGGGACGCCGCGCGTCTCGAAGGCGAGCACGGGGTGCTGGTCGCTACCATGGCCCAGATAAAAGGCAAGATCTCCGAAACTGACCTGCAAATCATGCAGGTCGACCGCGACCTCAATAGTGATATCGGCAAGGAGATGCGCGAAACCGAGACCAAGATCGGCGAACTCATCGAGCGGAAGGTCGCGGCCCAGGATCAGCTGAAGCGCATTGAAGTCCGAGCACCCGGATCAGGCGTCGTCGATCAATCGGTCGTGCACACCGTCGGTGGTGTGATTGCGCCCGGTGAGACGATCATGGTGATCGTACCCGACCAGGACTCGCTGAAAGTCGAAGCCAAGGTCGCACCGAAGGACATCGATCAGCTTTACATTGGCCAG
>JBDTOR010000279.1:0-2716 GCA_039933175.1 Hyphomicrobium sp.
TGGCGGAGGGGGTGGGATTCGAACCCACGAGACGGTTTCCCGCCCACACGCTTTCCAAGCGTGCGCCTTCAGCCACTCGGCCACCCCTCCACTGCAGGCCGCGCAATATAGCCAGCAACCGTCCGGGCGCAACCGCCGCGTCCGCCCGGCCACAGCCGGAAAACAACCGTTCGCGCCGAGCAAATGTTGTGCGCCGACCGGACTGGAACGGGTTGTTGATGCACGGGCGAGACACTTATTTAACCACGGATGTGCTATTTTGGGACATGCCGATACGTTCTTTTCGGCCGCGTCCGTTCGGCTTGTCGGTGAAATCCGGCGCCGGACCAGCGCGCGCGGGTCGTGGGTCAGAACTTTTGGAGGTGTAAGGTGAGCGGGTTGAGGGGGAGCGCGAGCGTCCTGGTCGCGAGTGCCATTGCCGTACTGATGATCGGCGTCCCGGCCGTTGCCGGCAGCCCGTTCTCGGCATTGGTCGGCACGTGGACCGGCAAGGGTACGGCCCGCCTCGAGGGCGGCAAGAGCGAAAAGCTCTCGTGCAAGGGCTACTATTCCGGCTCCGGCGGCACCGAGCTCAAGCTCAACATCATCTGCGCCAACGCTTCCACCAAGGTCGAGCTGCGCTCGGTCCTCAAGTATGCCGGCGGCAAGGTCACTGGCAGTTGGGAAGAGCGCAACTATAATCAGTCGGGCACCATCACCGGCACCGCCGACGACTCCAAGTTGCGCCTCACCATCGGCGGCGGCGGCCTCACGGGCTCGCTGTCCGTGTCCATCGGCGGGGAAACGCAGTCCGTCTCGCTGTCGACACAGGGATCGTTTCTGAAGGGCGTGAGCATCAACTTCGCCCGCGCCAGCTAAGCGGTCGGAACAGGCGGTGCGCATGTGCCACAGGCGGAAGCCGAGTGGCGGGCCGATGCGCTGGTGCGCACCGCAATCGTGTTAAACTGCGTTAAACATTCTGCGCCAGCAGGCGATCAGCGCCGGAGACAAAATATGCGACCCATCCACGCCGCCAGCTTTGCCCTCGCCGCCGCTCTGGCGATCACCAGCGGCCACGCCGTCGCCGGCCCGCGCGCCGCCAGCAAGATCCTCGGCACCGTCACCGCTTACAGCCATGACGGCAACGGCTCGATCAAGGCGCCATACCGGAACACCGACGTTGGCTATCAGGTGCGGCTGCCGCACGGCACTTGGCTGTATTGCAAGACGAGCTGCGCCGAGACGCTGCGCGTCAACACGATCGACGTGTGGGCCAACGTCGACAGCGCCAACCCCATCGGTGTCGGCACGCTGCAGCAGGAATGCGGCATTGCCGGCTGCCTGCATTGGGAATGGGGCTTCTAAGCCCCGCGTCACCCGCCGGCATTTGCATTTGTCATCCCGATACTTGTTGCCGGGATAAGGTACCCCTACGCCGCATCGCCGACGATGAACGGGTTGGTGCGCCGCTCCTGGCCGATAGTGCTGGTCGGTCCGTGCCCGCAGATGAAGGCGAACTCATCGCCGAGCGGCAGCACTTTGGTACGGATCGAATGCATCAGCGCCTCGTGACTGCCCATCGGCAGGTCGGTGCGGCCGATCGAGCCCTGGAACAGCACGTCACCCATGAGCGCAAACCGCTGCGCGCGATTGGCGAGAACCACCGATCCAGGCGAGTGCCCCGGGCAATGCAGCACCTCGAAAGTGTGCCCGGCGACCGTCACGGTATCACCGTCGGCAAGCCAGCGGTCGGGGGTCACTGGGCGGGCCTCCATGCCATAAGCCGCCCCCTGCTTATCCAGGTTGTCGAGTAGCGGCCGTTCCGCCTCGTGCGGACCCTCGATCGGGATGCCGCCGAGCCGTTCGCGCATCTCCGCCGCGCCGCCGGCATGGTCGATGTGACCGTGCGTCAGCAAGATCTTCTCGGGCTTCATGCCGACCTCGGCGATGGCCGCCTCGATGCGGTCGAGGTCGCCGCCGGGATCGACCACGGCGCCCTGCATCGTTTCGGGATCCCAGATCAGGGTGCAGTTCTGCTGGAAGGGCGTCACCGGCACGATGGCCGCCTTGAGGCCCTTGGCGGCAGCGCCGCCCGATTTTTCGCTGTTTGCCATGTCGCGGCTCTAGCCTTCACGTATTAATCAACTGTGTGGGGCCTAAGTAGCCGAGTTGGCGGCCATGGGCCAGGGCAGCATAATCAGCGCGCCGAATCGTCGAAGGAACGGCCATGATCGTGCGCATCGCCAAGGTTCTGCTGGTAACGCTCATCGGGCTGTTCTCGCTGCTCGTCGGCGTCGACAACATCATCGACTACGGCACCAACTACACCTTCGTGCAGCACGTCATGTCGATGGACACCGTCTTTCCCAACTCGACGTTGACCTGGCGCGCCATCACCAGCCCCGCCTTGCACCACGCGGCCTACGCCGGCATCATCGCCGCCGAATTGCTCACCGGCGTTCTTTGCCTGTTCGGCGCCCTGAAGCTATGGAGCGCGCGGTCGTACTTCGCGCCAGAGTTCAACGCGGCCAAAGACGTCGCCATCGCCGGCCTCGTGCTCGGTTTCGCGCTGTGGTTCTTCGGCTTCATGCTGGTCGGCGGCGAGTGGTTCCAGATGTGGCAGTCGCAAACCTGGAACGGCCAGCAGGCCGCCTTCCGCTTCATCGGCTGCATCGCCTTCGTGCTCATCTTCCTCGCGCTGAAGGACGACGAGCTTGCCTGAGCGCCATAAATCGTC
>JBDTOR010000280.1:0-2713 GCA_039933175.1 Hyphomicrobium sp.
GCGGCATGGTCGATCTGTTGTTTTTCTTGGCGGTAGGGGCGCTTGGGTGGGGCTTGTCGCTCGCCACCTACCGTGGCGTGGCGCGCTGGAACGGCTGGCCGCTGGGCACCGCCCAGACCACGGTGCCGGCCCTGACCACGACCGTGGGCATCCTCTCGGCCGCAATCGGCCTCGTCTTCGCGCTGGCGCGCGGGCCCATGCACGGCGGCATGGTGATCCTCGTTTTCGGGATCGCGCTGGCCATCTTCTGGACCGGCTTTCTGCGCGTCGGCGCCCAGTCGGCGTTGCTGCTGGCGCCGCTCTCGGCCGCCGCTTTGCTCGTCGTCTGGCTGGCCCGCGCCCTGGGCGTCTGACGGCCCTGACACTCGTCAACGGCACAATGCCGGCGGGCCCCCGCAAATGCTTGCTTTAGCCAATCGTTGGACGTAGTGAACGAGTGATTGTGCGCTGCGGCATTTTCAGCGAAAATGGCCTGCGGAGCACAACCGATCGCGGCCCGCATCGCGGGCATACGCCGCGCTCCCGAGAGGTGCCAGCCTTGGCCGTCCGCCGCCTACATCCTGAGCAGCCGCTGAGCTTCGCGTTCACGCCCGGCAATGTCGCCTGGTCGAAGCGCGAGATCGCCAAGTATCCGGCCGGCAAAGAGGCTTCCGCCGTCATCGCCCTATTATGGCGTGCCCAGGAGCAGGAGGGCTGGACCACCGAGCCGGCCATCCGCGCCATCGCCGACATGCTCGGCATGGCCTACATCCGCGTGCTCGAGATCGCCACCTTCTACACCATGTTCCTGCTTGCCCCAGTGGGTAAGACAGCCCATCTCCAGGTATGCGGCACGACACCGTGCATGCTGCGCGGCTCCGAGGCGCTGATCGAGATCTGCAAGGAGCGCATTGCCGAGCACCCGTTCGAGATCTCGCGCGACGGGCAGTTCTCCTGGGAGGAGGTCGAGTGTCTCGGCTGCTGCGCTAACGCGCCGGTCGTGCAGATCGGCAAGGACACCTTCGAGGATCTCGATGCCGAGCGGTTCGACAAGCTGCTGTTCAACCTGCGCACCGGCAAACCGGTGAAGCCCGGCTCGCAGACCGGCCGCCGCGCATCGTGCCCCGCCGGCGGACCGACGACGCTGAAGGATGAAGGCAAGCGCGACACGGAAAAGGTCTAGGAGACGCGACGGCGATGCTGCAGGACAAGGACCGCATCTTCCGTAATCTCTACGGCTTCCATGATTGGCGGCTCGCCGGCGCGCGGGCGCGCGGTGCCTGGGACGGCACCAAGGCGCTGATCGAAAAAGGCCCGGACTGGATCATCAACGAGATGAAGGCGTCGGGCCTGCGCGGCCGCGGCGGCGCCGGCTTCCCCACGGGCCTTAAGTGGTCGTTCATGCCCAAGAACGACCCGCGCCCGTCCTATCTTGTCATCAACGCGGACGAGAGCGAGCCCGGCTCGTGCAAGGACCGCGAGATCATGCGCCACGATCCGCACCTGCTGATCGAGGGCGCGCTGCTCGCCTCCTTCGCCATGAAGGCGCACACCTGCTTCATCTACGTGCGCGGCGAGTTCATCCGCGAGCGCGAGCGTCTGCAGGCGGCCGTCGACGAATGCTACGACGCCAAGCTGATCGGCAAGGACAACACCAACGGCTGGGACTTGGACATCGTCGTCCATCACGGCGCCGGCGCCTACATCTGCGGCGAGGAGACGGCGCTCATCGAGAGCATCGAGGGCAAGAAGGGCATGCCCCGCCTCAAGCCGCCGTTCCCCGCCAACGTCGGCCTCTACGGTGCGCCGACGACGGTGAACAACGTCGAGAGCATTGCCGTAGTACCCGACATCCTGCGCCGCGGCGGCGCCTGGTTCGCCACGCTCGGCAAGCCGAACAACACCGGCACCAAGCTGTTCCAGATCTCCGGCCACGTGAAGTATCCGTGCGTCGTCGAGGAGGAAATGGGCATCCCGCTGCGCGAGCTGATCGACACGCACTGCGGCGGCGTCACCGGCGGCTGGGACAACCTGCTCGCCGTCATTCCCGGCGGCTCGTCGATGCCGATGATCCCGGCCGACCAGTGCAACGACCTGACCATGGACTTCGACGCCCTGGCCAAGGCCAAGTCGGGCCTCGGCACCGCCGCCGTGATCGTCATGGACAAGTCGACCGACATCATCAAGGCGATCGCCCGCATCGCCTACTTCTACAAGCACGAGAGCTGCGGCCAGTGCACGCCGTGCCGCGAAGGCACCGGCTGGATGTACCGCGTGCTCGAGCGCATGCGCCACGGCGAGGCGGAAAAGCGCGAGATCGATCTGCTCTACAACGTGACCAAACAGGTCGAGGGGCACACCATCTGCGCGCTCGGCGATGCCGCCGCCTGGCCGGTGCAGGGGCTGATCCGCAACTATCGCCACGTTATCGAAGAACGTATCGACGCCCATCGCACGGCCGTCAAAGAAGCCGCCGAATAGAATGCGAACCCGCGAAGGTTTCACCCATGGAATTGATTGCGCTGATCATCGCTTCACTCACGTTCCCCGCGGTGTTTGGGGCGTTCCTGCTCGGCGCCATCGGGTATCACTTGTGGGGCTGGATCGGCGCCGTCTTGGGCGCGCTGCCGGGATATCTGCTGGGCATGTGGTTCGCGCAGCGGTTCGCCGGCGTGCCGCTGTCGCCCTACGCCAAGGGCTGGGTGTCGCTCGGAATGTTCATCGGCGGGCTAAC
>JBDTOR010000281.1:0-2701 GCA_039933175.1 Hyphomicrobium sp.
TCGCCGCGACGACGAGATCGAACTCGCCGACGCTGCCGTCGGTGAAGTGGACCTTCGTCCCCGAGAAGCGCGTGATGTCCGGGCGCGGCTTGATGCGGCCCTGGCGCAGGTAGTTGAGCACTTCGGTGCCGAAAGCCGGATGGCGTTCGAACAGCTTATGGCCGGGCTTTTGCAGGCCATATTGGCGATAGTCGCCGATGAAGACGCGCACCAGGGCGCGCAGCACCAGCCGCTGCAGGAACACCGGCAAGCCCCAGATCGGCAGATCGGTAAGCGGCTTGCCGAACGCGGTCTTGGGCAGGAACCAGTAGCCGGTGCGCAGGCTCAGATCGCATGAGGTGCCGACGCGCGCCGACTCGCAGGCGATGTCGCAACCGGAGTTGCCGCCGCCGATGACGAGCACACGCTTGCCCTGCAGCTGCTTGGATTCCTTGTAGTCCTTCGAATGGATCAGCGTGCCGGTAAAGCGCCCGCGATACTGCGGCAGCCGCTTGTCCCAGTGATGCCCGTTGCAGACGACGACGCCCTTGTAGGTGCGCTCCTCGCCGTTCTCGAATGTCACCTGCCAGCTCTCATCGGCAAGCGGCATGGCGCGCGTCACCTGCCGGTGCATCTCGAGGTCGTCGGTGAGGCCGCGATCGTGCGCGAAGTTTTCGAGATAGCGCAGCATCTGGGCGCTGCTGGGAAAGTCGGGGTAGTGCGCCGGCATGGGGTAGTCGGTGTAGCCGGTCGACTTCTTGGAGGAGACGATATGCACGCCCTGATAGACGCCGTGGCGCCATAGGCCCCCGACGCCGTCATTGGCATCAACGAGGTCGAACGCGATGCCGCGCTGCTTCAGCGCTGCGGCCATCGCCAAGCCGACGGGCCCCGCACCGATTATAAGCAAACGATCGGTTCTCGACGCCGTCCGACGCATGCCCCGTCCCAGCAAAAAGCACCTAAAAATTGGCCTCTGGCTTAGACCCTGGAAGCACAGTCGTCCACTGGGGCCTGCGCCTTTCGCCGAGCATAACTTGCGATCCGTTACCCGCGATCAATAGCCGGCCATTAAGCGCGAAAATGTCGCAAGTGGGAAGCGCTCTGATTATTCAGCCGCAATTACCGACGGCTGTCCGGTGAGCCCAAGCTGGCGCTTGGCCTCATCGCGCAGCAGGTCAATCGGCTTCAACTTACCGTCGGCCTCGAAGTGCCAGTACGTCCAGCCGTTGCAGGCGCTCTTACCCTGCGCAATGGCGCCCAGGCGGTGTATCGACCCCTGATTGCCGCCCCAGGTCAGCGAGCCGTCGGCCTTTACCTCGGCCCGGATGCGCTTACGCGCGTCGAGCAGCGTGGCGCCGGGCTCGACAAGCCGCATCTCGACGATGGTGCCGAACGGCACGCGCGGTTCGGCGCGCTTGGACCGCACCGTCTCCAGCGCCGACAGCGGCAGCGGCTGCACCCGCGCAAGGCGCTCCTCGGCAGCCTTGGCGTAGTCGGGATCGCGCTCGATGCCGATGAAGCGGCGGCCGAGCTGCTTGGCGACGGCGCCGGTCGTGCCGGTGCCGAAAAACGGATCGAGCACGATGTCGCCAGGTTTGGACGAAGCCAGCAGCACGCGCTGTAGCAGCGCCTCGGGTTTCTGAGTCGGGTGCGCCTTGCGGCCCCCGTCATCCTTCAGCCGCTCTGGCCCCGAGCAGATCGGGAACAGCCAGTCCGAGCGCATCTGCAGGTCGTCGTTCAGCGCCTTGAGGCTTTCATAGTTGAAGGTCGCGCGCGCACGCTGGTCGCGCGCCGCCCAGATCAGCGTCTCATGCGCGTTGGTGAAGCGCTTGCCGCGGAAGTTCGGCATCGGGTTCACCTTGCGCCAGATGACGTCGTTCTGGATCCAGAAGCCGAGATCCTGCAGCGTGACACCTAGGCGGAAGATGTTGTGGTACGAGCCGATCACCCAGATGGCGCCGTCCGGCTTCAGGATGCGGCGGCACTCGGTGAGCCAGGCGCGCGAGAATGCATCGTACTCGGCGAAGCTGGAAAACTTGTCCCACTCGTCGTCGACGCCATCGACGCGCGTATTGTTCGGCCGCATCAGGTCGTTGGCGAGCTGCAGATTGTACGGCGGGTCGGCGAAGACGAGATCGACCGAATGGTCGGGCAGCTTTTTGAGAGCCGCGATGCAATCACCGACGATGACGCGATTGGCCGAGACGGCCGCGGGCGAACGACGCAAAACCATGTGAACGCAACTTTCGCAACAGGGGGAAGCACACGCTCCGGCCAGCGGACAAGCTCGTCGCAGCGGGAGGATTCTAGCTGTGCGGGGAGTCCGTTGGGAAGCGATTTATCGGTTGCCGATGCAGAACCGAGTCCGGCCAATGGCTTGGCGCCGTTAGTGGATTCTACACCACTTCCTCTTCCTCGACGATCAGGCCGAGGGCCAGCTGTACGGTGCGGAACGAGCGCCGGTGGTGCACCGTCACGCCGAGCCGTTTGATCGCTTCTTGGTGCTCGGCTGTCCCATAGCCCTTATGGCGTTCGAACCCATACCCGGGGTGCTTGCTGGCGAGCTGCACCATCAGCCGGTCGCGCGTCACCTTGGCGATGATCGATGCCGCGGCGATCGACAGACAGCGCGCGTCGCCCTTGATGACGGTGCGCGATGGGCACTTCAAGTCGGGCGCGCGGTTGCCGTCGATGGCGACGAGCTTTGGCGTCAGCGGCA
>JBDTOR010000282.1:0-2698 GCA_039933175.1 Hyphomicrobium sp.
GTGCTCGACATCACCGACGGCGCCTACATGGCCGACCACTTCGAGCGCCGCTCGTGGGAGTGGATCGACGAGCATCACTTCGTCTGCCGCGAGCGCTCGCTTTCCGGCGACCGTGAACGCCTGATCTCGCGCGAGGTCATCGTGCACGACGAACTCGGCGTCATCGCCGACCAGTTTTACGCCGAGCGCCTCTACACGCGCGAGAGCATCGGCAAGCTGATGGAAAAGACCGGCTTCCGCAATGTCCGCCATCACGGCAACGCCGAGGCGCTGTCCGACCGCGACCAAGATCTCGGCATGATGGCGCGCCGCATCCTGCTGTCGGCTGACGCGCCGCAGCTGCCGGTCCGCAAGCGCGGCAAGGTCCAGCAAATCGACGTGACCGTCGTCATGGGCGATCCGCGTCTGCCCGACGCCGTCAAGCGCGGCGGCGCGTTCAATGCGGAGGATCACGACACCATCCGGCGCCTGCAGGACGCGCTGTCGGAGCTGCCGGCCTACAAGTTCCGCTATCTGGACAATCACGCCACCCTCGACCGCGACCTGTCGGAGCTGCGCACCGATCTGATTTTCAACCTGTGCGACGAAGGCTTCAACAACGACCCGTTCAAGGAGCTGCACGTCCCGGCGATGCTGGAGGCGCTCGATCTGCCATACACGGGCTCCGGGCCCCCCGCGCTCGCCGCCTGCTACGACAAGGGCCTCGTGCGCGCCGTGGCGCTGACGCTCGACGTTCCGGTGCCGCTGGAGACGCACGTGCGTCCGGGTGACCAAGGCGCCACGCTTCCCTCGGTCTTCCCGGCGCTGCTGAAGCCGAACTACGGCGACAGCTCGCAGGGGATCACCAAGGACGCCGTCGTGCGCAACGAGAAGGCGCTGCTCGACTACCTCGAGCGCCTGCGCGTCGCCTTCCCCAAACGGCCGATCCTCGTGCAGGAATACCTGACCGGCGCCGAATACTCGTTGACCCTCGTCGGCAACCCCGACCAGGGCCTGCGCGCTCTGCCCATTCTCGAGGTCGATTTCTCCAAGCTCGATCCCAAGCTGCCGAAGATCCTCGGCTATGAATCGAAATGGGAGCCGGACAGCGCCTACTGGACGCAGGTGGCGTACCAGGAGGCCGAACTGTCGGAGGTGCAGCAGCAGCAGATGATCGAGCACTCGGCGCGGCTATTCGAGCGCCTCGGCTGTCGTGACTACGCGCGCTTCGACTTCCGCGCCGACGCCAAGGGCGAGATCAAGCTGCTCGAGGTCAACCCCAATCCCGGCTGGTGCTGGGATGGCAAGGTCAACCTGATGGCCGGGTTCGCCGGCATGCGCTACTCCGAGCTGCTGGGGCAGATCCTCGCCGCCGCCGTCGAACGCCTGTCGATCGTCGGCAAGGCACAGCCGAGCGCCGCGCCGCAGGTCGAAGCCGCCCAGTAACGTCCGTTACTCAGTCTCAGTGTTGGTGGAGTGGCAGCATGACCAAGTACGCCGAGCTATTGGTATTTCTGTTGCTCGTTGCCGGCGCCGCGTACTTCGGCATGACCTATGAGCCAGGCCCGTTCTACGCGGCGCTGCAGAAGCCGACGTGGACACCGCCCAACACCGTCTTCGCGCCGGTGTGGACGATCCTCTACGTGATGATCGCCATTGCCGGCTGGATCGCCTGGCGCGCGCACGGCTTCGGACCGCTGCTATGGCTGTGGCTCTTGCAGCTCGGTCTCAATGGCGCGTGGTCGTATTTGATGTTCGGCGAAAAGCAGGTCACCTCGGCGCTGATCGACATCAGCGCATTGTGGCTCGCCATCCTCGCCTTTATCGTCGTCGCCTGGCCGGTGCGCCGCTCTGCAGCGCTGCTGTTCGTGCCGTATTTCCTGTGGGTGACTTTCGCCGCGGCGCTTAATTTCGAGATATGGCGCCTCAATAGCTAACCCCGCGGCGCTGTCGGGGCCGCGCCGCCGCTGCTAGGATCGCCCGCAGCGGGTGGGGGGCTCATGATTCTACAGATGCAAGGCTCGGCGAGGGTATCTGCGGGCGTCTGCGCCGATTGCGACGCGCCCGCCAACGGCAACTTCTGCGCATCCTGCGGGGCGGATCTCAGGCCGAGCTCGCTGGGCTTTCTCGGCCAGGCCGTGGCGCCGGTGCGGCGCAGCTTCCCGGCCGTATACCTCAAGCTGCTGCGCGCGCCGGTTCGCCAGACGGTGGCCTTCGCGGAGGACCCCAGCTACCGCGGCCACATCTCCTTCGCGCTGACCGGCATCGCGCTGTACGCACTGCTGTTCGTCCCCATTGTCATGCACACGCTGGTTCCGGTGGGCGGCGATGTGCACGTCAGTGAAAGTATGCAGACGCTGATGAAGGTGCTGTCGCAGGTCGGCATCTACTTCGGCTTCGCACTTACTTTCGCGCTCGCCTACGCGATGTTCCGCTTCTTTGCCAGCGTGCAGCGGACGTTCGCCGCCTACTTCAAGCTCTACTGCCTGGCGCTCGGCTTCATCGCACCGATCTACGGGGCCTACGAGTTTATCGCGCGTGGCCTGTTCGGTGGCTTCGGCATGTCGTCGCTGGGCGCCCTGAAGACCGAGGCCGACTGGATGTCGCCGTCGGCACTCGCCTCTATCGCCCTGGCGCTGCTGCTGTGGGCCTACTTCGTCGGCATCCATCGGCGCTTCTGGGCTATGCCGGTGTGGAAGGCGACGGCGCTCTATGTCGT
>JBDTOR010000283.1:0-2687 GCA_039933175.1 Hyphomicrobium sp.
GGCTCCCGAGGCGACGGCCGCCATGGCCACCATGATCCGCGCGTGGTCGGCAAAGTGCCGCCGGCGCACCGCAGCGATGCCCAGCGCGATCAGCGCCAGCCAGACGATGCCCTGCGCCAGGAAGCCGGCGCGGGCCATGACGACTGAATGGCTGTAGAGCGCGACGGGGATCGAGGTGAGGCCACCGAGCAGAACGGCGACGGCCGTGACGTAGCCAAGCGGGCGATGCCAGGCGCTGTTGCGGCGCAGGGCGATGACCGCCGGGATGAGCAGCAGCGCGGCACCGGACGCCAGCATGTGCAGCTTGAATATGCCGGGCAGGCGCTGGTCGACGAGGTGCAGATTGAACGGGAGCGCGATGGCACCTAGCCCCTGCGTGACGGCGACTATGCCGGTCGGCACGGCGAGCAGCAACACGAGACAAATGACGGCAAGGTGGGGAGCGTGCCCGGCAACGAGGCGAATGCGGGACATAAATTCGCCGGTGGTCGTTGCTGTGGTTGCGTCGTTGAGCATCGGTTCGGGAAGGTCAGAGGCACGTCATGTTGAAAATCATATTGAGCGGTCTTTGTGTTCTGGCGGCGGCATCGCCCCTCTCCGCCGCGGTCACCGCGGCCAACATCGCCGGCCGCTGGCAGGGCGATACCTATGCGAGCGATGCCGGCGGTCCGCTGACGCTCGACATCGTTGCCTGTGGCACCGGCTGGTGCGGGGTGAAGGTGGAAGCAGGCAACACGTGCGGCGGCACCGCCCTGAAGCTCGATGCGGGCGTGGCTGTCGAGCCCGGCGACGATTACGTCAGGTTCACCGGCACCCTGCAGCTGGCGCCGGGCACGGAGCCCTATGTCGTGCAGACATCGCTCTTCACGCCGGTGTCCGACGATCCGCCCGGCGCGCCGTTGAAGCTACAGATCACCGGCGACACGGGTGGCGAGTTCCGCGCCTACCGTCGCTCATTCCCGTTCGAGGCGCAGATGGCGCGCATCAAGGATGCGGTCTGCCATGTCCCGCAGACGGTGTCGTTGCTGCAGTAGGCGGTAGCGCCATCGGCCATTGTTTCCGCGGCCCGCTCCGGTCTACGATTGAACGGGGAAGGGCGCTGCCGGTTCAAGGCAGCCAGGGCGGACACAAGCGGCATGATCATCCTGCGCATCTTGGCCAACGCCGTCATCATGGCGGGCGAGGTCGCGGCCGTTGCCGCGCTCGCTGCTTTCGCCTTCTACTATCCGTTCGTGTTCGCCGGCGTGACGGCGGCCCTAAGCTTCGTGCTCGGCCTGCGCCTGGAGGTGGCGCGGCTCCGCTACGAACTGCCGTTTTACTTTGGCGGCCTCGTCAAGCGCGGGACGTTCCTGACGCTGCTAGTCGGCAGCTTCGAGGCGATGTTCAAGGCGCTGCTGGCCGGCGTCGCCGCGCTGTTCACCTTCGCCGGCACCAACACCGACCGGCTATTCTGGGTGGCGGTGCTGTTCGGATTGAGCGTCTACGCCGGCGCAGCTGTGCTGCGGCTCCTGTCGATCCGCGCCGACGCACTGCCGATGCGCTGGGGCTACTTCCGCCTGGCGCCGCCTTTGGGGCTGCTGTTCTCCGCGGGCCTGGCGCTGCTCGCCGCCATGGCCATCCTGCCTCCGACCAACGTGACGGACATCGGCTGGAAGATCATCTTCGAGACGCCGGCGCAGCCGTCGATTGCTCAGGTGAGCGAATTGTTCTTCCAGCTGAAGCAGGCGTTTGACGATTTCATCGTCAAGGCGCTCGGCGTGTTCATGAGCGAGGAATGGGCACGGCTTGTCGGCGTGGTCGTCAGCGTCAACGTGCTGTCGGGTTTCGTGAGCGCGGTCTACGCGGCGCTCGTCGCCGCCGGCGTGCGCCGGGCCGAGGATACGCTGCTTTGAGATTCGACCGATGGGCAGGACGGACGCCGCTTCGCGCGTGATCAAGGCGTCTCCGCAGGTGATCTACGCCGCGCATGTCGATCCGCAGCCAGTGGCGGCTTGGCGTCCCCCCAAAGGCATGCGCGCGGAGATCTACAACTTCGATGCGGGCGAGGGCGGCATCTACCGCATGGCCTTCGTCTGTGAGGATGTATCGGTGGCCGGCAAGACGTCGGCCAACGCCGACGTGTTCGAGGGGCAGTTCGTCGAACTGGTGCCGGGGCAACGCATTGTCGAGCGCGTTGTGTTCGAAAGCGACGATCCTGCGTATGCGGGCGCCATGACGGTGACGACGACGCTTTCGGCCGTGACGGAAGGCACGCGTGTCGACATCGCCTGCAGCAACATCCCGGACGGCATCAGCGCCGCCGACCACGCTGAAGGCATGGCCTCGACGCTGGCGAACCTCGCCGCCTTCGTCGAGTAGACACACGCCCGCGTCATTCGCATAATATATATTATGGAATGTGAACGGTTGAACGCTCGAGTTTACGGTAAGTTATGGCAGTCAGTAGACCCGCCGACCGGCCTACTTCTCAGCCTTCTCGTACTTGTCGGAGACGAACCGGTCGAGCAACCGAACGCCCCAGCCTGACCCCCAGCTCGGGCTGATCTCCGACTTAGGAGCGTCCATCGCCGTGCCGGCGAGATCGATGTGGGCCCACGGCGTGTCCTTGACGAAGTACTTGATGAAGGCGGCCGCCGTGCACGCACCCGCCCAGCGCCCGCCGATGTTCTTGATGTCGCAATTCTTGG
>JBDTOR010000284.1:0-2684 GCA_039933175.1 Hyphomicrobium sp.
GTTCGCTCCCGGTCCCGGCAGCGAGCTCCGGCGAACTTCGGAATCGGGACACTAGGCTTGAAATGCCGCGCGAAGCCGTCAGATTGGCGGGCGAAGTAACAGGACAGCCTTGTCCATGCAGCTCGACGTTGACGATCTTCGCGAGTTTTACGCGACGCCACTCGGGCAGACGGTGCGCCGGCTGCTGACGCATCGCATTCGCGCGCGCTGGCGCGGGCTGCATCGCTCGACCCTGATCGGGCTCGGGTATGCCACGCCGTATCTCGGCGCCTTCCGCACGGAAGCGCAGCGGCTCGGTGCGCTGATGCCCGAAAGCCAGGGCGCCGTGCGCTGGCCGCACGATGGCGCCTCGCACAGCGTTCTGGTCGACGATGACCGCCTGCCGCTCGCCGATGGATCCGTCGATCGCCTGCTCGCCGTGCACTGCCTCGAAGTCGCCGACAGCACGCGACTGCTGCTGCGCGAGATGTGGCGCGTACTGGCGCCCGAGGGACGCATTCTGCTGGTGGTCCCCAACCGGCGCGGCGTCTGGGCGCGCTTCGACAAGACGCCGTTCGGCCACGGACGCCCATACAGCCGCCGCCAGCTCGATGAACTGCTTGTGGGCGCCATGTTTACCCCGCTCGATTGGGGCAGCGCGCTGTTCTTTCCCCCGCTCGGCCGCCAGATCCTCTTGCGCTCGTCGACCGCCTGGGAGCGCGTCGGCGCATCGATCTCGCCGGCGTTTTCCGGCGTGCTGATCGTCGAAGCGAGCAAGGAGTTGATGGCGCCCATCGGCCGCCCGGCCAAGGCGCGCCGCTTGCGCCAGCTCGTACCGTCGGCAACCCCGGCCCGCCGGGATCGCGCTTAGTGCTGCGCGGCACTTTAGGGGTGTCATCCCGGGGCTCGTCCCCGGGATCCATCTATCCGCTCACTCGGTCCCAAGCCGGCATCCTGGATCCCGGCAACAAGTGCCGGGATGACGTGTCTGCCTAGCGTCAGTCGAATTGGCTTTAGACGGCTTCGCGGAAGCTTTGCGCGGTCTGCAGGTCGACAGACACAAGCTGCGAGATGCCCTTCTCAGCCATGGTGACGCCGAACAGCCGGCTCATGCGCGACATCGTCATCGGGTGATGCGTGATGACGAGGAAGCGCGTCGCCGTGTCGGCCGCCATGCTCTCCAAAAGGTGGCAGAAGCGATCGACGTTGGCGTCGTCGAGCGGCGCATCGACCTCGTCGAGCACGCAGATCGGCGAGGGGTTGGTGAGGAACACCGCGAAGATCAGCGACATGGCGGTCAGCGACTGCTCGCCGCCCGATAATAGCGACAGCGTCGCCGGCTTCTTGCCCGGCGGTTTGGCGATGATCTCCAGGCCGCCCTCGAGCGGATCTTCGCCCTCGACCATCTCCAGGCGTGCTTCGCCGCCGCCGAACAGCGTGGTGAACAGCTTGCCGAAATGCGCGTTGACCGCTTCGAACGCTTCTTGCAGCCGCTTGTGTGCCTCGCGATTGAGCTGGCCGATGGCGCCGCGCAGCTTGGCGATGGCGTTTTCAACGTCGGCCTTCTCGGTGTCGAGGCCGGCCGCCTGGATGCTGAGCTGCTGCAGCTCCTCGTCGGCGCCGAGATTGACGCCGCCGAGCCGCTCGCGATCGGCCTTGAGGCTCACCACCTTGCGCTCCACGTCGGCGAGCGGCGGCAGGTAAGCGCCGGGTTGGATCTCGGCCAGCGTCAGGCAGCCCTCCGGCGCAATGCCGAGTGCTTCGCGGATGTGCCGCGAAACATCCTGGCGGCGCGTGCGGGCGCCTTCCAGCCGCGCTTCGGTGCGGGCGCGTCCTTCGCGCCCTTCGGCAACGGCGCCTTGTGCGGCGCGCAGCGCCTGCACGCCGGCCTTAAGCGCCATGTCGGCCTCGGCCAGCGCGTCGGCGGCGACCTGGCGATTGCGCTCGGCATCGGCCAGAGCGCTCATCAGCTTGTCGCGCTGTTCGGCGATCATCGCCGGCACGTCGGCGAGCCCTTCGAGTTCGCGTTGCGCCTCGGTGAGGCGCGCCTTCAAGGCTTCGATCTGCTGCTCGGCGCCAGCGGAACGCGTGGTCCAGCGTTCGCGCTCGATGCCGATGGCAGCACCTCGGTCGGCGCGGGCGCGGCGTTCGCGTTCTATGTCGCTGACTGCCGCGCGCGCCTCGGCCAGCGCCGTGCGTCGCATCTCGGTCTCGGTCTTGGCGGCGAGCAGCGGCGGCTCCACGTCCTCGGCCGCGGCAAACGCCGCCATCGCCTGCTCGGCTTCTTCCAGTTGCTGCTTGGCGACGACAAGATCTTCCTCGGCGCGCGCCCGTGCGCCGGAAACGGCGGCAAGCTTGCTCTCCGTATCGCGCGCCGCCCGCTCGATGGCGGTAAGGCTCTCGCGCGTCTTGGCCAGCATGCCCTGGGCCTCGCGCCCGAGCTGGCGCATCCGCTGTTCCTCGGTGCGCGCCGCCGTAAGCGCTTCGGTCGCTTCGCGTTCGGTATCGGCCGCCGTGGTTGCGACGGTGCGCGCCTCAGCCTCTTCGAGTTCCAAAGATGAAAGCCGGTTGCGTTCGGCGAGGCGTTGCGCGGCGGGCGCGGCGCCCTCGGCGGCGGCCGTGTATCCATCCCACCGCCACAGGTCGCCGGCGCGCGTCACGAGGCGCTGGCCGGGCTTCAAGGCGGGCTGCAACTTGTGGCCCTG
>JBDTOR010000285.1:0-2671 GCA_039933175.1 Hyphomicrobium sp.
AGCGCCTGCGCCGCCTCGTGCATGGCTCCGGCATCGAGCGCGATGGGCAGCCACCACACGCGGTCGCGCTCCAGCGCCGGCGGCCCGCGACGCGACAGGATGCGGTAGCGATAATGCCGTGCCGTAGCGCTGTAGCGCGCATCGAAGTCATCGGCGGCGCGCTCGCATTCAACCACCGCGACAGGCGCCGGGCGCAAATGGAAGTTGAGCGCCTCGCGCACGCGGAACGGCTCCCACTCCTTGGCGAGGTCGAAGTGCGCCACCTGGCCCAGCGCGTGCACGCCCGCGTCGGTGCGGCCAGCGCCGCGCACGCTCCCCGGCTCGCCCGTGAAGCGGAACACCGCATCCTCGAGGGCGCCCTGCACGGTCGGGCCGTCCGCCTGGCGCTGCCAGCCGAGGAAGGGCGTGCCGTCGTATTCGATGGTAATGCGGTAGCGGGGCATGGGAGCCTGAAGTGACGCGCGTCGCGTTGCGCAACGGCTAATCCCTAGCCGCGCAGGCCACGTCCCTCAAGCAAGCCGACGGCGACCAGGCTCAGCGCCCCACGGCCTGCGGCGCGAAGTTGGCGCCCTCGCCGACGTTGAGTTGCAGCGGCGACGCACCCTCGGGATTGATGATCAGGTGCTGCGTCGGCGGCACCGGGCGATAAACGCGTACGCCGTGCTCAATGGTGACGACGGCGCCGTAGTACGGGCGCGTCTCGATGCGGGTTGTACGCGGAGATTCGGCTAGTGCCGCGGACGCCAGGCCGAACGCCGGAAGGAAAAGCAAGCCGAGCAAACGCATCGAACAACTCCTTGGAACGCCATGAAACGGTTAACAAAAGCTAAACGCCCAAGGAGGCCCAGCGTCAACTATCGAAGCGTGGCAGGGCTAACGCGGAAATGTCTGATTAGAGCCGCGTGCCAGGTGGCAGCGGGAAGCCGCGCAGCACCTCGGCTGCGGACATGGGCTTCTTGCCGGCGCGCTGTAGCTCGATAAGGCGCACGGCCCCGGAGCCGCAAGCGATCGTCAGCGCGTCGTCGAGCACCAAGCCTGGCTCGCCGCGCCGATCGACGAGGGTGGCTCGCAGCACCTTGATGCGCTCGCGCTTGCCCTCGGCACCGGATTCGAACCAAGCGCCAGGGAAGGGCGACAGGCCGCGGATCAGGTTATGGACCTCGTGCGCGCCCGCGGCGAAGTCGATACGAGCCTCGGCCTTGTCGATCTTCTTGGCGTAAGTGACGCCCTCCTCGGCTTGCGGCGTGCAATCGAGCGAGCCACGCTCCAACGCCGACAGCGCGCGCACCATGAGGGAAGCGCCGCGCTGCGCGAGCACGTCGTGCAGTTCTCCCGCCGTCTCGTCGGGGCCGATAGGCACTTGCTCGCCAAGGCAGACGGGCCCGATATCGAGACCTTTCTCCATACGCATGACCATGACAGCGGTTTCCGTATCGCCGGCCATGATCGGGCGTTGGATGGGCGCAGCGCCGCGCCAGCGCGGCAGCTTCGAGGGATGCAGGTTGAAGCAGCCGAAGCGCGGCGCTTCGAGCACCGCCGTCGGCAGTAGAAGACCATAGGCGACGACGACGGCGGCATCGGCGGCATGCGAGACGAAGGCCGCCTTTTCGGCTGCATCTTTGAAGTTGGCGGGTGTCAGCACGTTGATGCCGGCGGCCTCGGCGAAGGCTTGCACGGGCGACTTACGCTCCGCCATGCCGCGGCCGGCGGCACGCGGCGGCTGCGAATAGGCGGCGATGACCTCGTGACCTGCGCCGACGATCTCCGCCAGCGTCGGCACGGCGAAGTCCGGCGTTCCCATGAAGACGATGCGCAGGGGCATGGTTGTGGCCGACGCTAGAGGGGTGCGCAGTGGGAAGGCTCAGGTGGTCGCCCGCGACTGCTTCTTGAACTTGCGCACCACAATGTCGCGCTTCAAGGGAGAAAGGAAGTCGATGATCAGCTTGCCGTCGAGGTGGTTGATCTCGTGCTGGATCGCCGTTGCCAACAGGCCTTCGGCGTCCATCTCGCGCGGATTGCCGTCGCGATCGATGTAGCGCAGCGTCAGGCTGGCCGGACGTTCGATCTCGACGCGGAAATCGGGGATCGACAGACAGCCTTCCTCGTGCACCCGCGTTTCCGCGCCCAGCGCTACGATCTCCGGATTGAACAGCACGAGCGGGGAAGGCTTTTCGTCCTCGTCCGCGACATCGAGCACGACGAGACGCCGCGGGATGCCCACCTGGACGGCGGCGAGGCCGACGCCGGGCGCATCGTACATCGTCTCCAGCATATCGTCGGCCAGACGGCGCAGCTCATCGTCGACGCGCTCGACGGGCGTCGACAGCTTGCGCAGGATCGGATCGGGAAGGGTGACGATTTCCAGCTTGGCCATATTCTTGGAATAGAAAAAGCCGGCAGTGCGGTCAATCGCGCCGGCGCGCGCCGCATCGCCGTTCAGTGCCGCAACGGCACTCCGCGGTCAATCCGGAGCGTCGTTGCCCTTGACCGGAGGCGCATCATCGCCAGCCGGCGGAGGCCCGGCATCGGGAACGGCTTCACCCTGGTCGGTGCCCTCAGTGCCGTCCGTCGGATACTGGGCATTGGGGTCGGTTACGCCGTCCGGCGGATAGGGTGCGGCGTTCGGGTCGTCGGGCGCCGTCGCCGGGCCCGCGTCGGCCGGCGGCGGCGG
>JBDTOR010000286.1:0-2666 GCA_039933175.1 Hyphomicrobium sp.
AGCACGCGAAGGCGTGCGCTCGCCGCCGTCGCAATTCGCAGCCCGTCCAGGCCACTACAACGCAACTGTGGACAGTGCGGCCCCGGGCCCACTTGCGGCGCGCCGTTTCAGCTAACGTCACTGCAACGATTCTGCGTGTCACTAGCCACGTCCCGCGGCCCTGCCGCAAAGCGCCCCGTGTCGCGTTGAAGGCGCAGTCACAACGCACTCGGGAGGCAAGAATGAGCAAATACATTGCACTCGCGATCGCGGCGATCATCGCCGTGCCCGCCTACTGCGCACCTGTGGCCGCTACCGAATACTGGGATTGGGCCATGGCCGACGGGAGTCCGACGACGCGTAATAGGCATAAGGCCCGCGCCAAATACTCGCGCCGCCACCGCAAGCCCAGCACCGAGACGGCGAGCAGCGACAGCGATAAGACCAAGGTCATGGCCTACGTGAAGCGCGACGGCGAGAAGGAAATCGCTGTCGAGCGCCACCAGTTCACCTGCGCCGACAAGGTGCGCGGCCTCGGCACGCAATGGATCGGCACCGAAGGCGCCATGGACGCCGCCAAGAAGGATTGGATGGAGCGCGTGCGCTACGACTACGGCGAGTCGTTCCTCGACATGAACAACTCCCAGGATTTCGTTTCCCGCTGCGGCCGCGTCTCCATCGGCGAGACGCTCGGCCAGGTGATGTATCGCTGCGAGATCGTTGCGCGGCCATGCAAGGGCACGATGGCGGATACCAAGGCCGCTGCCAAGTAAGCGGCGCCAGTTGATCAAGTGCGAGGGCGGGCCGGGGCGATCCCTGGTCCGCCTTCGTGTTTTGAGGTGGTGAAACCTTATCGCCGAAGTGAGCGTTTCGTGCCAACTTGACGGTCGCAGATCACGATCCAGGAGGCCCCCATGATGGACGATCCGCTCAGCCAACCCCTGATGCGCGTGCGCCAGGGCAAGCTCATCGCCGGCGTGTGCGGCGGCATCGCCAAGTGGCTCGGCTGGGATCCGACGCTGGTGCGCCTCGGCTACGTCGTGCTGTCGGTCCTCTCGGCCGGCTTCCCCGGGCTGCTCATCTACATCCTGCTGTGGATCTTGATGCCGCAGGAGCCGGCCTAGTGTCCCGATTCCGAAGTTCGCTGACCCTCGCGGCTTGGTCAGGGAGCGAACTTCTGAATCATAAGGGACACTAGAATCATGGGGTTGCTAGTGTGATTCAGATCGAGAAATTCGCTCGATACCCAGCCGCCCATGTATGCGAATTTCTCGATCATCACACTAGGCGGCATAGCGCGCGATGACGATTTGCGTATCGCCGTAGGTGCGCCGGTCCAGCTCCGCGAACGCCGGCGGCAGCGCCACCGCGGCACTCGCCCGTTCCTCGACGACGACGATCGCCCCCGCCACCAGCCAGTTGCCCGCCGCGAGCGCGGTGAGCGCACGCTCTCCCAGGCCCTGGTCGTAGGGCGGGTCGAGGAACGCCAGGTTGAACGGCGCCACCGTGCCGGCTGGGCCGAGGTCGGCGGCATCGCGGCGGAAGATGCGCGTTACCCCCGTCAGCCCGAACGCCTCTATATTGGCGCGGGCCAGAGCCCGCGCGTCGGGCTCGCTGTCGACGAACAGGCAGAAGGCGGCGCCGCGCGAGATGGCTTCGAGGCCGAGTGCACCGGTGCCGGCAAACAGGTCGATGACGCGCGCGCCGGCAAGCGAGAAATTATCGATGCCGTGCGCCAGGATGTTGAACAGGCTCTCGCGCACGCGGTCGGACGTCGGCCGCAAACCCGAGTGCTGCGGGCCGGCGATGGCGCGCCCGCGCAGGCTGCCGGCGACGATCCTCATGCTTTGTCGTCGCGCCGGGCGTTGCGCACCCTGCGTAGCGCCCGCTTTTCGTCGGCGACCTCGTTGAGATTGAGCTCGTTGGCGAGGCGCGCACCCATCTGGTCGGCCAGCACGTGGCGGCGCACCGGCTCGGCCTCGCCGGGCTTCAGTTCGAGCAGCTGGAACGGCCCGTAGGAGAGGCGGATGAGGCGGTTCACGTCGACGCCGAGGTGGGCGAGGATGCGCCGCACCTCGCGGTTCTTGCCCTCGCGCAGGCCCATGGTGATCCACGTGTTGGCGCCCTGCACGCTTTCGACGTTGGCTTCGATTGCCCCGTAGCGCACGCCCTCGATCTCGATGCCGTCCTTCAGCTTGTCGAGGTCGGCCTGCGACACGCGGCCGTGAGCGCGCACCTTGTAGCGGCGCAGCCAGCCGGTGGCCGGCAGCTCCATGTGGCGGGCGAGCGCGCCGTGGTTGGTGAGCAGCAGCAGGCCTTCGCTGTTGAAGTCGAGTCGCCCCACCGAGATGACGCGCGGCAGCCCCTCGGGCAGGTTTTCGAACACCGTCGGGCGGCCTTGCGGGTCGGCGTGCGTGGTGACGAGGCCGCGCGGCTTATAATAGCGCCACAGCTGCGGCGGCTCGGCGGTGGGCAGCGGCTTGCCGTCGATCAGCACCTTGTCCTTCGAGGAGACTTCGAAAGCCGGTGTCGTCAGCAGCTTGCCGTTGACGTTGACGCGGCCCTGCTCGATCCAGCGCTCGGCCTCGCGGCGCGAGCACAGGCCGGCCCGCGCCATCGCCTTGGCGATGCGTAGCGGCTCGTCCGATCCGGCATTGGCGGCCTCGGGCTGCGGCTTGCGGCCCGGG
>JBDTOR010000287.1:0-2645 GCA_039933175.1 Hyphomicrobium sp.
CGCGACTACGTGCCGACGTTCTGGAACCAGGCCATCTTCGATCCGTTCGGCTTCAACGGCATCGGCAGCACCGGCAACGTGGCTCGCTACGTCCAGGTCCGCCAAGACAATTCGATTGGCTACTTCCTGCCGAGCAACCTCGGTGGCTGGTACGGTCAGCTCATGCTCGCCGCGTCCGAGGCAGGCTCGAGCGGTGACAAGGGCGGGCGCTACGTCGGTGGGCAGATTGGCTTCCGTGCTGGTCCGTTCGACGTGGCAGCCGCTTATGCCGAGCTCAGGGCGCCGGCTGGCAAGAACAAGACCACCAACGTCGGTGGCTCGTGGGATTTTGGCTTCATGAAGCTGATGGGCTATTGGGATCATGAGAGGCTGCCGACGTCCAAGGAAACCCGCGGCGAGATCGGCGCCGTCATTCCGTTCGGGCAGTCCGAAGTTCGTGTGGGCTACGACCGCAGCAGGTTGACCCCCGATGTCGGCGCCCGCACGACGCTCGACAACATCAAGGCGACGTATCAGTACAACCTGTCGAAGCGTACTGCGATGTACGGCACGGTCGCCCGTCTGTCCAACAAGGACAGCACGACCGTTTCGCTGCCGGGTGCGTTCTTCGCGCCGACCGCCGGTGGTTCGTCGAAGGGCCTCGAAGTGGGCGTTCGTCACTTCTTCTGATCCGGCGCTCGCGCAAGCGAGTTCCGCTCGGTTTGAAAGGCCGCCTCCGGGCGGCCTTTTTCATGGCATCGCGCCATCCCTCCGGGCAATCCCTTTTGACGGCTGGCGCGCGGTTTGCTCTCATTGCCTTCGCGACGCAGCGCGATTCATCAGGTGCACCTCGGGGTCCATGTTCGCCTTCGTCCTTCGTCGGCTCGTTCAGGCGGTTCTCGTCATGCTGACGGTCGCCTTCATCGCCTTCATGCTGTTCCAGTACGTCGGCGATCCGGTCACGAACATCCTGGGTCAGGACGCGACGCCGCAGCAACGCCAGCAATTGCGCGCCGACCTCGGCCTCGACAGCCCGTTCCCGGTCCAGTTCGCCCGCTTCGTCGGCAACGCGGTGCGCGGTGAATTCGGGCTCAGCCTTCGCCAGGGACGCAAGGTCTCCTCGCTCATCGCGGAGCGACTGCCCGCGACGCTGGAGCTGACGATGCTCGCGGCGGTGATCGCCCTCGCGTTCGGAATCCCGATGGGCGTCTACGCCGCGCTCCGGCGCGGCACCTTCATGTCGCAGGCAATGATGACGCTCTCCCTGATCGGCGTGTCGCTGCCCACTTTCCTGATCGGCATCCTGCTCATCCTCGTGTTCGCGGTCACCTTGAAATGGCTGCCGAGTTTCGGCCGGGGCGAAGTCGTCGCCTTCGGTCCGTGGACGACCGGCATGACGAGCGTCGACGGGTGGCGCCATCTGGTCCTGCCGGCGATCACGCTGGCGGTGTTCCAGCTGACGTTGATCATGCGGCTCGTGCGCTCCGAAATGCTCGAGGTGCTGCGTGCCGACTACATCAAGTTCGCGCGCGCGCGCGGCCTGCCGGACCGCGCCGTCTACTTTCGCCACGCGCTCAAGAACACGCTGGTTCCGGTGATGACGATCACCGGACTGCAGATCGGCGGCCTGATCGCCTTCGCGATCATCACCGAGACCGTGTTCCAGTGGCCGGGAATGGGGCTGCTCTTCATCCAGGCCGTGCAGTTCGCCGACATCCCGGTCATGGCGGCTTACCTGTGCCTGATCGCGCTCATCTTCGTCATCATCAATCTCGTCGTCGATCTTCTCTATTTCGCCGTCGACCCTCGGCTTCGCGTCGAACGGTCGGCCGGCGCGCACTGATTCTGTTTCTCACGAGGAAAAGCACCATGAAAAGATTTGCTCCTTGGCTTGTCGCGGCATCGTTGGCGCTCGCCGCGACTTTCTCGCATGCCGTGACGCTGCGGGTCTCCGATCAGGGCGACGTCCAGTCGATGGATCCGCACTCGCTCAACGAAAGTCTGCAGCTCAGCTTCACCGGCAATGTGTACGAGTCGCTGATCGAGCGCGACAAGACCATGGCCCTCGCTCCGGCGCTGGCCACCAAATGGACGCAGCAGAGCCCGACCGTGTGGCGCTTCGATCTGCGCCCCGGCGTGAAATTCCACGACGGCACCGCGTTCACCGCGGACGACGTGGTGTTCACGTTCAAGCGCGCCGCCGGTGAAGGCTCCGACATGAAGGGCTACACCAACCCGATCAAGGAGGTTCGCAAGGTGGGCGATCTCGCCGTCGAGATCGAGACCACGGCGCCGTACCCGATCCTGCCGGACACGCTCACGACGCTGGGGATGATGAGCAAGAAATGGTGCGAGGACAACAAGGCCGAGCGCCCGGTCGATCGCCGCAAGGGAATCGAGAACACCGCGAGCTTCAAGGCCAACGGCACCGGGCCGTACCGGCTGAAGGAGCGCCAGCCCTCGGTGCGAACCGTGCTCGTCAAGAACTTCAACTGGTGGGGCAAGCCCGATGGCAACGTCGACGAGGTCGTCTTCACGCCCATCGGCAACGACGCGACCCGCGTGGCGGCCCTGCTTTCGGGCGAGACCGATGTCATGGAGCCGGTGCCGTTGCAGGACATCGAGCGGATCAAGGCGGCCGGGATCACCGTTCTGCAGGGTCCCGA
>JBDTOR010000288.1:0-2618 GCA_039933175.1 Hyphomicrobium sp.
AGCCCTCCGGGTTCTCATTTTCAGACGAACACGGGGTTGATCAGGGCGTTCCCCCCTGAGGGTAAAATTTTGCCGCTGAGGATGCATGGGCACATCTCCGCGGGAGGAAAATGTCGCTTCATCGGCAACGCGCGGTAGTAGATCACCAAGGAAGAAAATCGGCACCGAGGGGGTTGCGGAAACTGCGCCCGCCGCCAAGGCGGCTTTCCCTCGTTGCTCGTTGTGGCTGCGGCTTGGAACGGTAGAGGCTCACGGTCGCAACGTGCGGCTCGACGGGGCGCATTTTCAGTCCACCTTGCGGCTCGTCGCTCATCACGACGATAAAGTCAGTAGCCGGCCCGGTCTCCTTGTGAGGACCTTCATCCGAAATGATCAGCGAGGTCCCCGACACAGCCGATTCAGAAACGAGATCGCTGACTTGCTGCGGGACCGTTATGCGATCAAGAGCCGCCAAAGCCTCCGTGGTGTTGGGGGCGCTACGCATGCGCTTCGAGCGGCCGCCCGACGTGCCGAGCGAGACTGCCTGCCAAACGATGGCGGCGCCGTCGTTGCCCGCGGTGAATACATGGGTGCCGATGGGCTTGTCCGGGTCGCGCAAGGGAACGGCGAACTCCATCACGGGCTCGAACCCTTGGCGAACGTAAAGGAGTCCGGTTTTGCGGCTAACGAAGATCGAGACGGGCCATAGTTTGCGGCGCGCATTGCGTGCCTGTTCTTCTGCCACTGTCTGCGCCGCGGCAGCATTATCTGCGGCTTTGCGCGCTTGCGCGGCAGCGTCGAACAATGGCTGTGCCTGCCGGCGCGTCGTTTCCAATTGAGCAGTGGCGCCTTCCAGCTCGCGGGCGGCGACGTCTTTCTGACTTTGTGCCCTGCTCACTTGCGCTGGAGTTTTTGCCGAGGAAAGACTGCGCTCTGCCGCAGCGAGCTGCTTCTTTGCGCGGGTCAGCACCTTCTCTGCCCCCATTAGCTGCTTAGTAGCCGCCCTCTGGTCCCCTTCTTTTGCACGCGCGAACGCTTTTGCCTCGTCGGCCTTGGCGGCAGCGCTTGCGGCAGCTTCACGCGCGTCGGCTGCGATGGATTGTAGTCGAAGGAGTCGGTCGCCGGACGGTACCGTTGAGAGGTCGAGCCCGGCCGGCTGCAATGCCGGCGCGTCCAAGGGAGGCTGCAGCGTCGAGAGCAGGGGGTGGGAGAGGGGCACAGCGGCAACGTCGGCGGGTGCTATGACCACACGCAAACCGAGCTTGGTTATTCCGAAGAGCTGCTTCGCAAATCCGGACGGCAGTCGGACGCAACCGTGGGATGCAGGATACCCAGGCAACGGGCCGCCATGCAAAGCGATCCCTGACCAGGTGATCCTCTGCATGTATGGCATTGCGGCGTCGTCATACCGATTGGAATAATGCTCTTCTTCCTTTTGTAGGACGCTGAATACGCCAGCCGGGGTTTCGTAACCGTCGCGTCCACTGGAAATTGACGCGCGCAGCAGCGGCCCCTTTGCGTCATAGAGCGTTATTTTTTGCTGATTAAGCGCCACGACTGCGAGAATGGCATCCCCCGGAGTTCTGCCCGCAGCTAAATCTTCCCACGGCGATTGCCTGCGCGCGTCGGCCGGCGATGAGAACGCGGCGATAAGCAAGGCGATCATCGGGAAAAGTGACGGCGTTCGCCGTGCTGCCTGCTGCATTGCGAGCATGGGTCGGTAAGAGCTCCCAATAGTACCCTTCGGGCTTTTCGCTCTCTATATCGAGATATCGAGCGGCGGTAAAACGGAAGAGCGAGCATATTGTTCCGCAAAACGGATTATCGACTGTAGCCGTCAGGAATTGCGGTTAGTGCGTCACGGAGCGCCTTCAACCGCATCGCCTCGCCGGGAAGTGGTGCGGAACCGCGCGCGGCATCGCGGGTTCTACGACAACTAATCGCTTGCCGGAGTATTCAAGATGACGTGGAAAGTCTCACTCTTTTTGTGCGCTCACTTTGCCGCCTTTGCGGCGCTGGTGCCATTTTTGCAATGATGGGAGATGACGATGGCTGATGATTCATCCAGTGGCGCAAGCGGCATCTTGGGCGTCATTGTTGGAGCTCTTATGTAGCCGCGTTGGTCTTCGTGTTCCTAGGAGATCGCATCGGCCTGCGTGGCGCGGCACCCATCAATGTGAAGATCGAGGCGCCGGCCGCAAAGTAAGCAGCACCCTATCGGCGAAGCCAGCGATATCGCCAGCTCTCAGGCGCTGAGCGAACCTGGATAAGATCCACACTTAGATCACTCCATTTTGCCAGCCCGGGGTCCAACTCGAAGCTTACCCGAACACCTCCCGTGTACGGGTTGGGCCGAACGTGTGGCGGGCCGCAAGTGCCATGACTCGCCCGGACGACAGCAGCCGGCAGGTCCAGCTTCGCTGCGGTGGATTGCCGTCCCACAAAATCTATGATGAAGCGGTAAGTACCGGGTTTGCCACCTGCGCCAATTCTCGTCTTGTAAACGCGTAAACCGCTCTGCGGCGGCGTATCGTCCGACCAGTTTAGAGTGTAGGCAAATGCAAACGGCACACCGGCTCGCAGACCCGCCAGCGGCCGCCAAAACGCAACGATGTTGTCGAAATATTCAACGTCAGTCG
>JBDTOR010000289.1:0-2614 GCA_039933175.1 Hyphomicrobium sp.
ATAGAACGACTGCGGCAGCATGCGCTGAGCAGCCAAGAAGACCTGAAAGAGTTGTTGAGCGCGGCCGCAGACGAGATGGCCAGGCTGACAGCCGACTTTGAGAGTTACGAGGAGGCCGTCTCCGAGGCGGTTAAGGACGCTGTCAAGAAGGAGCGAGCGGCGTGCGCGGTTCTTGCCGAGAAGACCGGCGATCCTACCGGAATGGCAATTGCCGCGGAGATCCGTAATCGGCCGATGCCATGAGCAAGCGCCAAGGCCTCGTCAATCACCTCGAGCAGTCGCCAGCAACTCTTTCGACTAGGGCCCGTGATCTTATCAACCTTTCCATGCGCGCCAACACTCGGCGCGCGTATCGGGCGCAGCTCAAGCAATGGCTGGCCTGGTGTGAGCGGACCGGCGCTGAGCCGCTTCCCGCTGACCCGGTCGAGGTCGCCAACCATATCGCCGAGCGCGGCAGCCTCGGACAGAGCCCGTCGACACTGCGCACCGTCATCGCCGCCATCAAAGCTGCGCACGACAGCAAGGGGCTCGAGTTCAACACCAAAGCGCCCGTCATCCTGAAAACCCTGCGCGGGCTCGCCAACGCCATTCCCCGCCTGCCGAAGCAGGCCGAACCGATCCGCGCCGCCGAGGTCCTCGAGCTGCTGCAGGCCGCCGACGGTACCGCTATCGGCCGGCGCGATGCCGCGCTGTTTGCGCTGGGCTACATGTTCGCGCTGCGCCGCTCCGAGCTCGTCGCCCTCGACCTCGACGTGCTGGGCGACGGCGAAGGTGTGCTGCGTATCACGGCCAAGACAATCGAGGTCACGTTCGCGAAGTCCAAGACGAGCGCGGGGAAGCCGCAGAGCGTCGCCGTACCGCGGGTGGAGAATACCGAGGCCGTGAAAGCCATCGAGACCTGGATCGCGCTCGCCGGAGTGAAGCCCGGGGATCCTGTTCTGCGCCGGGTGACCAAGGGCGGCACGATCGGCGGCCGGCTGCATCCCCAGTCGGTTTCCAAGATCGTCAAGGCAAGAATCGCTGATCAGCACGAGCTGTCTGGCGTCTCCCCCAGCAAGGCGTTGGAGGATGCGGCGCGCTACTCAGGGCACTCGCTGCGCGTTGGGTTCGCAGTCACCGCAGCGGAAGAGGGCGCCGACATCCGCTCCATCGCCACGGTGACACGTCACAAGTCGATGGCGATGCCGGCGCGCTACGCGGAGAAGGCAGATCAGATCAAAGCGTCACCGCATCGGCTGCCGGGCGTTGGGCTCAAAGCGAGTTAACCGCTTCGCCAGAGACCCATTCGCGCGGTACGAAGCACGGCGTAAGTTAGTTGAATGGGAGCAAGCTTCGACGACAACACGACCTTTGCCGAGGACGAGAAGGGCGTGCAGATTTGCTATGACTGGCTGCGCGATCAGCGCGAGGAGCCGCGTGCGCCCATCAGAGTGCAGGTCAAACAGAGCTACGTCGAAAGGGATTGGCGGCTTTCCTGGAAAGACCCCGCCGTCGTGATGCAGAGATTCGATGCGATCAAAAGGCGTCACATCGATGCGGCCTTGACGGCAAAGCCGTTGGCAAAATCGGACTACTGCATCTACACGATCGAATAAGCGATCGGTCCGTAACGTTACGGACTCCGACGATGGCGGTTGGAAGGTCGTACGTAGCGACTGATCCCCTACGCAATGAGCGCTTGCCGGCCCTGGTGTACGAAAATGTAAGCCCCGTAAGGCGCCGATTTGGGTCTGCTATTTGCTAGGTTGACCTGTGCTACGCGAACTCCCCCTTCGCAATCGGCTCTCTCACCCTCCGAGCCTGAGTAGCACGAAGGCGCTGGTCACCCAGAGGCCAGCGCCTTTTTCTCATTTGCTGGGCCCGCCAACTGAAGACGCTAGGCAGGCTGGTGAAGACGCTGGCGCACCGGCGACATCCCTCCGGCGGCGAGCTCGTGCAAAATACTTCTCACTCGGAGCGGGGCTGCTTCGATCAGAGGCGGAAATTCGGCGACGATCCTGTAGACACAGCGCTTCGGACCGGAGGTCCAGCACCCCCACATCTGGTTTGGGCTGCCGTCATCTCGCTCGAAGGAAATTCCGATGCGTTTAATCCCGCCGAGCAACTCGGCGCGGAGTATCGAGGACTAATCGACGTACATCACCGCTATCCGATGGCGCAGAGTGATGCCGAGCGCTTGACCGATCCCGAACGTGATTGCCTACCACTATGCCCCACGTGCCATAGATTGGCGCACATTGGGATGCCGTCGGGGAAATGTCGCGACATCCCAGAGCTAAAGCGATTATGGGGGCGCACCTAGCGCCACCGCTAACGCTTCGTTGACGGCTGAGCGGTCGTGCATCGAGGTCCTTGGAGGTTCGAGACATGGCGGACGAGGCGCGCAAGACAGCAGGCATCACCCTTGCGCAGCTTGCCGCCTCTGGCCGGCATATTGTCGTGCAGTGTGGACGCTGCCGCAACCGACGCCTGTCCCGGCCGATCGATCTCGACTTGCCCATGGAGACGTTGGTGAGCGAAGCCGGTGCGCTTCTCAAGTGCGGCGACTGCGGGTCCAAAGAGATTTTGACTTATCCCGAGAGCAATCGAGACGCGCGCAAGGGGCGGGTTCGCT
>JBDTOR010000290.1:0-2594 GCA_039933175.1 Hyphomicrobium sp.
AGATCGACGGCAGCGTGTTCCTCAATGGCGACAAGGGCCTCAAGGCTGGCGACATCGTCAAGGCGCGCGTCACCAATGCCGACGACTACGACCTGTGGGCCGAACGCGTCTAGCCGCCCCTAGAAGCCGTAGATCGCCACGCCAATCCCGAATGCGATCACCGAGAGAATGCCGACCAGCGTCGGCAGGATGGCGAGCAGCGTGGCGAGCGTTAGCCGCTTGCCGGTCAGCGCCAAGCCTGTAATCGCCAGTACGAGGATTGGCGGCAGGATGATCAGCGCGAAGGTGAGCAGACCGCCGGCGCCGTCCGCCTCCATTTCCAGGCCGTGCAGTTGCACCGACGGCAGGTAGCTGATCCAGCCGACGAGGATGACGACCGCCATCGAAACCAGTGCGCCCGGCAAGTTGCCGCGCACTAGGAAGAACAGCGCTGCCGCCGCCGCGATGGGCCGCAAGATAATCGTCGCAACGATGATATTGCCGCCGAGCCCGGGGCCGGGAACTTCATCGAGATTGCCGGCGAGGATCGGCAGGCTCCCGAGCCCTCCCATGAACTCGATGAGCGCCACGATGAGCAGCAGCAGGCCCGGCCAGCGCCGCGGCCGCGCTGCCGGCACGCCGGCCTGATCAATTTGCGTCATCCCCGATTTCCCCCGCGGCTCTTCACCTAGAGGTACCAAGGCGAACCGAGGCATTGCAACGACCGAACCGCGCGCGGCGGCCCTTGCCGCCGAAGCTTGTGCCAAGCGCCGTGCAACCCCGTTTTGCTCGGGAGGGGAACTTGCTTTTAATTCGCACGTTTGCGTCGCGGACCGTCAACAGTACGCATCCTGGAGTCGCTCAAATGGGAATTTTCAGCAGAGACCTGAAGACGCTCGACGATCTGTTCCTGCACGGCCTTAAGGATATCTACTACGCCGAAAACCAGATCGTTAAAAACCTTCCGAAGATGATCGAAGCGGCATCGGACTCGGAACTCAAGAAAGGCCTCAAGGCGCATCTCGTCGAGACCGAGAACCAGGTTTCGCGTCTGGAGCAGGTTTTCGAGCTGCTCGGTGAGAAGCCGCGTGGCACGCGCTGCCCCGGCATCGACGGTATCCTGTCGGAAGGCGATGAAGTGCTGGGTGACGTCGAGGGCCGCAGCGTGACCAACGCCGCGGTCGTCGCCTCGGCGCAGGCCGTCGAGCACTACGAGATCACGCGCTATGGCACGTTGATCGCCTGGGCCAAGGAGCTCGGCAAGGACGCGGTCATTCCGCTGTTCGAGCAGAATCTGCGTGAGGAGAAGGCCGCCGACAAGAAGCTTTCCGCCATCGCCGAGGCTCGCGTCAACAAGGGCGGCGGCCACAAGGCAACGCGGAGTGCACAGGCCCGCCGAGCCGCAACTGCACGCAAAGTCTCGAAAGCACCGGCCAAGGCTCGCAAGCGGCCGGCAGCGCAGCGCCGGCGCGCCAGCTGACAATCATAGCGATTGGATTAGCGGCAGGCGCGTCGGGGCGCCTGCCGAACGTGTCTAATGCACCAGCGCGTTGGCCAGGACTATGGCGACCGCAGCGATGCTCACCGCTCCGAAGAGCACCCAGGCGCGCAGCGCCATGCTGGCCTCGATGCGCCGGGCGTCCTCGCGGAAGGTCTCGAATTCGGCCAGCTTGCGGCTGACGGCTTCGAAGCTGTTGTAGGCGTGGTAATCGCCGCCTGAGCGTTGCTCGATCTTGTCGAGACGCGACTTCAGATCGCGACAGCCACGCAGCAGCTCATCGAGCTTGGCCTCTTTGCTGCGCTTCTCGCCTTGCTGGAAGCTGTGCCATCGCTGGCCTTGGTCGGACTTTTCCTGCAGCTCGGTCACCTTGGACGCGAGCTGGCCGAGGTCGCGCGACATCAGCCGCATCGTTGCTTGCAGCTGCTCGATCTTGCCCGCCGTCTCGGCGACGAAGCTGTCGCGCGCGATCAGCGGAACCGACGGAGCAATGTCGTAGCGTATCTCGGGGGCGGTTTTGTCAACGGCGGCTTTACTCAACAGGGTCGGCCGACCACGGCGTTCTTCGACTCTCAGCACGGCACCACGACTCCCAACGCGGAAAACCAACTCTCCGCACCAACTTGGTGCTTGGACAGTAGGCACGATTTGTCGTTCGCGCGGCTCGCGTAAGGATGCAGACAGCGCTCTCCGCACGCCGGATCGCGCGCTGCAAACCCTCGGTGAGGCCGCAACGTTAGAGGTAAGATTTGTCTTGAGCTTCAGTTTGTTGACGATAACGCAGCCGGCAAACTTTGGCTAGCGTGGCGTGCGGCAAATTGGCAGGTGATGCGCATTTTTTTTCGCGCAGCTCGAGCATGCGGACGGTTCGCATCGATGGGTGATTGCCGTCAGCCCATCTGTGCGCGGTGGCGCAGGAAATGGTCGGCGAGGACAATGGCCATCATTGCTTCGCCGATCGGCACCGCCCTGATGCCGACGCACGGATCATGACGGCCCTTGGTGACGATGTCGGTCTCGCCGCCGTCCTTATCGATCGTCTTGCGCGGGGTAAGGATCGACGACGTCGGCTTCACCGCGAAGCGGCAGACGACCGGCTGCCCGGTGGAGATGCCGC
>JBDTOR010000291.1:0-2575 GCA_039933175.1 Hyphomicrobium sp.
TGGATCTCCGACAAGACGCGCTTTGCCTGCGACGGGCTGCGCACCCAGCGGCTCGATCATCCCTACGTGCGCGAGGGCGGCAAGCTGCGCCCGGCCACGTGGGATGAGGCGCTAGCCTTGGCGGCAGAGAAGCTGTCAGCCGCGGCGCCCGAGCGCATCGGCGCCATCGCCGGCGATCTTGCCGGTGCCGAGGAGATGTTCGCGCTCAAGGATCTGCTCGGCCGTCTCGGCGCCAAGAGCCTCGACTGCCGCCAGGACGGCGCCAAGCTCGATCCGGCGCGCGGCCGCGCCGGGTACGTGTTCAATTCGACCATCGCCGGCATCGACCAGGCCGATGCGATCCTGCTCATCGGCACCAACCCGCGCGTCGAGGCGGCGGTGCTCAACGCGCGCATCCTGAAGCGCTGGCGCCAGGGTGGGCTCAAGGTCGGCGTCATCGGCGAGCCGGCGCAGCTGACATACGCTTACGAGTACATGGGAGCCGGGGCGCAAACGCTCGGCGAGCTGGCCGACGGCAAGCATTCGTTCGCCGAAACACTGAAAGCTGCGCAACGGCCGCTGGTCATCGTCGGCTCGGGCGTGGCGGCGCGCGCCGACGGAGCCGCGATCCTCGGCATAGCGGCGCGCATCGCGCTGGGCGCCATCGAGGGCAAGGATGTTGCCGGCTGGAACCCCTTCAACGTGCTGCATACGGCGGCCTCACGCGTCGCCGGTCTCGACCTCGGCTTCGTTCCCGCCAAGGGCGGCCTCGACACCGCCGGCCAACTCTCGGCCGCGGGGAAGGGCAAGCTCGACGTGCTGTTCCTACTCGGTGCCGATGAGATCGAGCTGCCGGCAGCCGGCAATACGTTCGTGATCTACCAGGGTCACCACGGCGACCGCAGCGCGCATCGCGCCGACGTCATCCTGCCGGGAGCGGCCTACACCGAGAAGAGCGCCACCTATGTCAACACCGAAGGGCGCGCGCAGCAGACCGAGCGCAGCGTGTTCCCGCCGGGCGAGGCGAAGGAGGATTGGGCGATCCTGCGCGCGCTGTCGGCCAAGGCCGGTCAGACGCTGCCGTACGATGCGCTCGCCGAGCTGCGTACTGCCATGTACAAGGCGACGCCGGCCCTGGCCCGCCTCAACAGCGTGCAGCCGGCGCCGCGCGACGGCGTCGACGCGCTGGCCAAGATCACCGGCGCCTGGGGCCCGGAGGCGTTCGTCTCACCGGTCCGCGACTTCTACCTCACCAACCCGATCGCCCGCGCCTCCGCTGTCATGGCGGAGATGAGCGCGCTGAAGAAGACCATGCAGGCCTCGCCGCGCCTCAAGGCCGCCGAGTAGGGACAGCGCAGCAGATGACCGACAGCTCCTGGCAGCTCTGGTGGGATTACGGCCTGTGGTTCGCCGCGATGATCGGCTGGAGTCTGCTGACGCTCGTCGTGCTGCTCATCATCATCGCCTTCCTGCTGCTCATGGACCGCAAGGTGTGGGCGGCGGTGCAGATGCGGCGCGGGCCGAACGTGGTCGGGCCGTTCGGGCTGTTCCAATCGTTCGCCGACCTTCTGAAGTTCGCCTTCAAGGAGCCGATCATCCCGGCCGGTGCCAACAAGGGGGTATTCCTGCTTGCCCCCATTGCCACGGCGACCTTCGCGCTTGCCTCGTGGGCGGTGATCCCCGTGAGCGAGGATGCCTGGGGCAAATGGGTGATCTCCGACCTCAACGTCGGCGTCCTGTACCTGCTGGCGCTGTCGTCGCTCGGTGTCTACGGCATCATCATGGGCGGCTGGGCGTCCAACTCGAAATATCCGTTCATGGGCTCCTTGCGCTCGGCGGCGCAGATGGTCTCCTACGAGGTCTCCATCGGCTTCGTCATCATCACCGTCATCCTGTGCGTCGGCTCGCTCAACCTCACCGATATCGTCAACGCGCAGAAGACCGGCATCGGCACCCATGCGGGCCTGCCGGCCTCGGCGCTCGACTGGTACTGGCTGGCGCTGTTCCCGATGTTCGTCATCTTCTACGTTTCGGCTCTGGCCGAGACCAACCGGCCGCCATTCGACCTCGTCGAGGCTGAATCCGAGCTGGTTGCCGGCTTCATGGTCGAATACTCCTCGACACCCTATCTATTGTTCATGCTCGGCGAGTACGTGGCCATCGTGACCATGTGCGCGCTGGCGACGATCCTCTTTCTCGGCGGCTGGCTGCCGCCCGTCGCTGTGGCACCGTTCACCTGGGTGCCGGGCGTCATCTGGTTTTTGGGGAAGTGCGTGTTCGTGTTCTTCCTCATCTCGATGGCCAAGGCCATCGTGCCGCGCTACCGCTACGACCAGCTGATGCGGCTTGGCTGGAAAGTGTTCCTGCCGCTGTCGCTGCTGATGGTGGTCGTGGTCGCCGGTATTCTGCAGTACGCGCGCGCCTGATAGCGCCAAGAAGGATCGCAAGTCGTGGCAATGAACGTTGCACAGTCCGCCAAGGCCTTGTTCCTGTGGGAGTTCGTGCGGGCATTCGGCCTCGCCATGAAGTACTTCTTCTCCAAGAAGAAGACGCTCGACTATCCCTTCGAGCGCGGCCCGCTGTCGCCCCGCTTCCG
>JBDTOR010000292.1:0-2559 GCA_039933175.1 Hyphomicrobium sp.
TTTCGGGAGCTTAGCAGCATCCTCACGGCCGAAACAAGCCAGCCAGCGATGCGCGACGCCGCAGTGCGAATCTCTACTTCTGACCCTCGGCATCTTCGCTCGGGATGAGGCACGTCGGCGGCATGCCGGACAGCCGCTGTGCGACGTTTAAGGCGAGTGCCAGGAGCGACGTCGTCCATGAGAACCTGTCTGGGGTCTTGTCGCGCAGATACACGAATGGCCGTCCATCGCCGGATCACATAAGCGATGCCGACCGGTTCGTCGGCTATCTCCTGCAGTCAGCTAGCGCGGCGCGCGTCTGCAACCACGTTTGTTGCGCAAATGTGACAACGAGCCCGAAAGCCGCTTTCTGTCTGACGATTCTGTAGTCCTCCCTCAGGCGCTGCGGGATATGTTACCTGCGTGTACTGAGCAGATCGTTACGGCAGTCCAGCTATCGCAACAAAAAATACCGGGCAAACCGGAGCCAGTAAGTTGGGGGAAGCGTATGTATCGCGTTGACGGGTTCAAGGCCGCGCTGCGCGCGTCGGCCACAGCTGCCGCGGTGTTCTGCGGGAGTGGGCCGGCCATGGCCGGCGGCTTCGAGGTCCGCGAGCAGTCCTCCTACTTTCAGGGCATGTCGTTCGCCGGCGCCGCCGCAGGCGGCAACAACCTCTCGTCCATCTTCTGGAACCCGGCAGCATCAGCCTATGTGGGCCATGGGCTGGTTGTCGACTCGAGCTATTCGCTCATCAACGTCAAATCGCAGATCAACGCTACCCAGCTCTCTGGAGTGCCGCCCGGCGTGAATTGCGGCAGCTTCGATTGCTCGGTCGACATCGGCAGCCCCGCGCTGGTACCGGCGAGCTACATGGCTTACCGGATAGACAGCCGCACCGTATTCGCCCTCGCCATGAACTCCCAGTTCGGCACCTCGATTAAGCCGGACAATCGGGAATGGATCGGCCAGCTGCACGCGCGCTCGGCAAAGCTGTTCAGCCTCAACGCCAATCCGTCAGTGTCCTACGAGGTCGCGCCCGGTATTGCCATTGGCGTAGGCCTTCAGGTGCAGCTGCTCGACTTGATGCATCTGCGGTCGGCTTCCAGCCTTGCGCCGGGGGACGTGAGCAATACGCTTTCCGGCGACGATATCGCAGCCGGGTTCACCGCCGGCATCAACTGGAGGCCGAACCCCGGCACTTCAGTCGGACTCGGCTATCGCTCCTCAATCAAGCACTCTCTCGACGGTAGCCTCAGCGGCCCGGCGGTCGGGGGCGGCTCGGTGCCGATCTCGGCCGACATAACCACGCCTGACAAGATCACGGCCAGCTTCTCGCAGGCGGTGAATCCGGCGTTCCGCGTCATGGGCACGGTCGAATGGACGCAGTGGAGTGTGCTCGGCGTAGTCCCCATCAAACCGGTCGGCCTCAATCTGGACTTCCAATGGCACGACGGCTGGCTGTTTGCGCTCGGCGGAGAATGGAATGTCAATCCGAAGCTCACCCTGCGCGCCGGCGCCGCCTACGAGATTTCGCCCGTGCAGGACCCGACGGAGCGGCTGGTGCAAATTCCCGATGCCGACCGCATCTGGGCGAGCGTCGGCGGCACATATCGGTTCACCGACGACATGTTGTTGAACTTCGGATACAGCCATGTGTTCGTTCAGGACGCGTCGCTCGAGCGCAATCTGACGACCGGCACCCCGCCCACGCTTTTTGCCAACACCCGATCGAGCGTGGATGTCTTCTCGGTAGGTCTCACCATGACATGGGGCGGGCCTTCCGGGTTGAAGTAGGCGTTGCGGGTCTACGCGCAGAGGAATGGCCCAAAGCCGAATTCCAAATCCAGACACCGCCCAGCCATGACCTAATAGGGGAGGCCGACGTAGTTTTCGGCAAGCGCGGCGGCGGCGTGGCGCGAGGTCGTGACGTAGTCGAGTTCCGACTCCTGCAGCCGGCGCGCAAAGGGCGTCGCATCGGGGAAGCGGTGCAGCAGCGTCGTCATCCACCAGGAAAAACGGACTGCCTTCCACACCCGCGCCACTGCGCGGCCCGAATAGGCGTCGAGGCCGGCCGTTGATCGCTCGCCATAGAACTCGCGCAGACCTTCGAACAGGTAGTGCACGTCGCTCGCCGCGAGGTTGAGACCCTTGGCCCCGGTCGGCGGCACGATGTGGGCGGCATCGCCGCACAGGAACAGCCGGCCGAAGCGCATCGGCTCGGCAACGAACGAACGCAAGCCCGCAATCGACTTCTCGAACGACGGGCCGATCGTCACCGCCGCAGCGGCATCCTCCGGCAGGCGTCGGCGTAGCTCGTCCCAGAACCGCTGATCGGACCAGTTCTCAACCTTGTCGCCGCCGTCGCATTGGATGTAGTAGCGACTGCGCGTTGGCGAGCGCATCGAGCACAGCGCGAACCCGCGCTCGTGGCTCGCGTAGATCAGCTCGTGACCGACTGGCGGCACCTCGGCGAGGACGCCGAGCCAGCCGAACGGATAGGATCGCTCAAAGGTCGTCATCGCACGATCGGGCACCGAGCGACGCGAGATGCCGTGAGAACCATCGCAACCGGCGATGAA